>NZ_QWFB01000042.1:0-92811 GCF_003576205.1 Achromobacter sp. K91
AGATGTGTATAAGAGACAGGTCCACCCCCGATCGCTTCATCTCTTCCATCATCGCCGTTCCCTGCGCCTGTCCCTTCTGGAACAGCCCGTCATACCCGCCCGAAGGAAAGCCATATTCCTGCGCATACTGCAGCAGGTTCTTGCGGGCCGTGGCCTGGTGCTGGGCCAGATCGGGTTCGGAAGCCCCGCAGGCGCGGGCGGCGCCGTTGGAGGCGCCGGCTGCGATGACGAAGGAGTCGTATTGGGCCTGTTCGGCGGCATCGGGAGCCGCCCAGGCCGTGGCGGCCGAGGTCAGCGCCAGGGCCAGGCCGGTCAAGATCTTGCGCATCGATGAATCTCCGCTAGATGCCCGCCAGCCGGCAGCGCGGCGTGCGCGGGCGGTGATTGCAACCACAACATTATGGCAATCAGCCGTTTCGCGCCCGTGTAGCCTTGGTGTGGAGTCGTTTCAGACTGTGCATCTTTCTTTCCCTGACGCTGGCTGGCCAGCAAGGCGGCCCCGCAGGAACTATGATGGAGCCTGTGGGGCGCTCCTGCCCCAATGCATTGCCCCTATTCCTCCTGGAGATCTACATGACGATCAAAGTCGGCGATCGCGTGCCGGACGGCACCCTGACCGAATTCATCGAAACCGAAACCGCCGGCTGCTCGCTGGGCCCCAACGCGTTCCAGGTCGCCGACCTGACCCGCGGCAAGACCATTGCGCTGTTCGCCCTGCCGGGCGCCTTCACGCCCACCTGCTCGGCCAAGCATCTGCCGGGCTATGTGGAACAGGCTGCGGCCCTGAAGGCCAAGGGCGTCGATGAAATCTGGTGCGTGTCGGTCAACGACGCGTTCGTCATGGGCGCCTGGGGCCGCGAGCAGAAGACCGAAGGCAAGGTCCGCATGCTGGCCGACGGTTCCGCCTTGTGGACCAAGGAACTGGGCCTGGAGCTGGACCTGATCCAGCGCGGCATGGGCGTGCGCTCGCAGCGCTACTCGGCCCTGATCGTCGACGGTGTGGTCAAGCAGCTGAACGTCGAAGGCCCGGGCAAGTTCGAAGTCAGCGACGCCGCCACGATGCTGTCGCAAGTCTGATCCCACGCAGTTCCTGTTTTACCGCTTAGCGCAGCGGGCCGCTTTCGCGGCCTGTTGCGCTGCCGCCAGCAGCGGTTGCCGACGCCATGCTCGCCACCATTTCCTCCTTTTCGTCGCTTTACTTCGCGACCTTGCTGATGCTCATCGGCACGGGTCTGTTCAACACCTATATGGGGCTCAGGCTGACAGCGCAGTCTGTCAGCGAGGTGTGGATCGGCGCCCTGATCGCCGGCTACTACCTGGGCCTGGTGTGCGGCGCCCGCCTGGGGCACAAACTCATCATCCGCGTGGGCCACATCCGGGCGTTCGTCGCCTGTGCGGCGGTGGCCACCAGCATGATCCTGGCCCAGACGCTGGTCGAATCCATGCCGCTGTGGCTGGTGTTCCGCGTCATTTCGGGCATCGTGATGGTGACCGAATTCATGGTCATCGAAAGCTGGCTCAACGAGCAGACCGAAAATCACCAGCGCGGGCGCGTCTTCTCCGTCTACATGGTCGTGTCCGGCCTGGGCACCGTGCTGGGCCAACTGGCCCTGACGGCCTATGCCACGCTGGACCTGCGGCCGCTGACGCTGGTGGCCATGTGCCTGGTGCTGTGCCTGGTGCCTATCGCCGTCACCGCGCGCTCGCACCCGCCCACGCCGCTGCCGGCGCCGCTGGACATACGCTTCTTTATGCGGCGCGTGCCGCTGTCGATGACGGTGTTGTTCGTGGCCGGCAACCTTTCCGGCGCGTTCTATGGCCTGGCGGCCGTCTATGGCGCCAAGCATGGCCTGTCTACCTCGCAGGCGGCGATTTTCGTGGCCGCCGCAGTGACCGCCGGCCTGCTGTCGCAATGGCCCATGGGCTGGCTTTCCGACCGCATCAACCGCGCCGGTCTGATCCGCTTCAATGCGCTGCTGCTGGTGCTGCTGCCGGTGGTCATGTGGGGCTGGATCGTGCTGCCGTACTGGGCGCTGGTGGCCATGTCCTGTGTCTTCGGCGTACTGCAGTTCACGCTGTACCCGCTGGGCGCGGCGTTCGCCAACGATCACGTGGAATCCGAGCGCCGGGTCAGCCTGTCGGCCGTGCTGCTCATGACCTACGGGGTCGGTGCATGCGTAGGGCCGATGATTGCCGGGGTGCTGATGTCCCTGGCCGGCCCCAGCATGTACTACGTGTTCATCTCCGCCTGCGCCCTGATCCTGGTCTGGCATGTGCGTCCCACGCGCGTCACCGGCGCGCATCAGGTGGAAGAAGCGCCCACGCATTTCGTGCCCATGCCGGACACGCTGCAGAGCTCGCCCGCCGCGGCGGTGCTGGATCCGCGCGTGGATCCTGCAACCGACATCGCCATGGAAATGGTGCAGCCCGAAGTGGCGCCCGTGGCAGCCACTGAGCCGCCCGCTGCGGAACCGCCTGGCGATGCCGCGGCGGATGTGGCGGACGACGCGGCTGAAGACGGCCGCCAGAGGCGCACCGGCACCTGAGGCCGGGGTCGCGTCCTTACCAGGGCGCCATCAGCACGATGGCAGCCAGCGCCAGCGCGATGCCCAGCAGGTTCAGCCGGGTCAGCGGTTCGCGGAAGGCCAGTGCGCCGACCAGCGTGCCCAGGGTGATCACGCCCATGTTCATGGACGCGAACACCAGCGCGGGGTGCTCGGGCAGCGACTGGTGCGCGCGGATGTAGGTCAGGATGTTGCCGAAGTTCGCCAGTCCCAGCGCCGCACCCGCGGCCAGGTGCCGAAGCTGGCAGCGCACCCGGCGCCACAGCAGGTAGCAGAGCATCAGCACCCCGGCGATGAGGAAGGCCAGCAGCAGCCCGCCCGCGAAAGCGGTGCCCGCGCGCGCCATCTGCTTGAACAGGATGTCGATGACGCCATACCCCACCCAGACCACCAGCGGCCACAGCCACATGGCGCGGCTGCTTGCGGCCGTGTCCTCGCCCGGCGTCTGCGCGCGGGGGGCGCGGCGCAGCAGGCAGTACAAGGCGCTGGCGGCCAGCAGGGTCGCGGCCAGCTTGCGGCCGCTTACCGGTTCGCCGAACAGCAGGAAGGCCGCCAGCAGCGGGATGAACAGGGACAGGCGCTGCGCCGCGTCGCTGCGCACGATGCCGGCATGGCGCACGGCCGCCGCCATCGCCAGGAACACGCTGGGCAGCAGTACGCCCAGCGCGGCCAGCACCAGCCACGGCGTCTGTGGGGTCAGCAGCGCCGCCGGGTCCGGGCGCAGCACGGCCCAGCAGAGCAGGGCGGCCACCGCATAGTTCATGGCGATGGCCTGGCGCACGTCGACTTGATAGCGCCGCGCCAGCTTCAGCAGCACGGCCACGGTGACGCTGCAGGCGACGCTGGCCAGCAGGTAGAGGAGGCCGGGAGTCAACGGCATGCCGTGGCGTCGTGGTGCGTGTGCTGGGCGGCGTCGATGCGCATGCCCAGGCGCTGCAGCAGGCGCTGGTCTGCTTCCATCTGCGGATTGGCCGTGGTCAGCAGGGCGTCGCCGTAGAACATGGAGTTGGCGCCCGCCATGAAGCACAGGGCCTGCAACGCGTCATCCATGGCTTCGCGGCCGGCGGACAGGCGCACGGCCGCGCGCGGCATGGCGATGCGGGCCACGGCAATGGTGCGCACGAACTCGAACGGGTCCAGGGCTTCGACGCCGGCCAGCGGCGTACCTTCCACCTGCACCAGGTTGTTGATCGGCACGGACTCGGGATAGGGCTCCATGTTGGCCAACTGGGCGATCAGGCCGGCGCGCTCGCGGCGCGATTCGCCCATGCCGACGATGCCGCCGCAGCACACGTTGATGCCGGCGTCGCGCACCCGGTCCAGCGTGTCCAGCCGGTCCTGGTAGGTGCGGGTGGAGATGATCTTGCCGTAGAACTCGGGCGAGGTGTCGAGGTTGTGGTTGTAGTAATCCAGGCCCGCGCTCTTGAGCTGTTCGGCCTGGCCCTCGCGCAGCATGCCCAGCGTCACGCAGGTCTCCAGGCCCAGGGCCTTCACCGCGCTGACCATCTCGGCTACCGCCTCCAGGTGGTGCGGCTTGGGGCTGCGCCAGGCGGCGCCCATGCAGAAGCGCTGTGCGCCGCCTTCCTGGGCCTTGCGGGCCGCTGCCACCACGTCCGCCAGGGGCATCAGCTTGTCGGCGTCCAGGCCGGTGTCGTAGTGCGAGGACTGCGGGCAGTAGGCGCAGTCCTCGGGACAGCCGCCGGTCTTGATCGACAGCAGGCTGGACAGCTGGATGGCGTTGGGATCGAAATGAGCGCGGTGCGTCTGCTGCGCCCGGAACACCAGATCCATGAACGGCAACTCGTAGAGCGCCATGATGTCGGCGGCGCTCCAGGCGGGGGCGGCGGTCGGTTTGGCGACGGTCGGGACGGGAATGTAGGCGGTCTGCACGGATGGGCTCCTTTCGGTCTTGCGGGGATCGCGCCGCTTGTCGGGCAAGGGCAGGATCGGCGGATCGTAAGAAGCTGCGCAGGGTTTGCGCAATGCAGGCTGCGTAGCCGAAATTAACGGCCTGTTGCTGTGATTTTTGTGGGAAATGGAAGATTTTGAGGGGCGTCGACTTCTAAGTGGCGCACATCTTCGGGGACGCCGGGCAGTCGTTTATTTTGAATCAAATTGTAAATAGTCGGGGGGTGTCAGCCCTTGGCGCGCTTGTTTCGCGTCTGCGCCTGTTCATGCCCGGTGATGCCGCGGTCGCGCGCCCACACAATGGCCGCGCTGCGGCGGTGCACGCCGATCTTGCTGTAGATCGTGGCCACGTGGTTGCGCACCGTGTTGCGCGACAGCTTCAACTGCCGGGCAATGCCCTCGTCGTCATGGCCTTGACACATCAGGCCCAGCACCTCGCGTTCGCGGGAAGTGAGCTGCGCCAGTTCTGCCACGTCGCGGGTGGCGGGCGCCGGCTCACGCAGTTGCGCCAGCTTTTCGATGACGCTGCGGCTGAACCAGGAAGTGTCCTGCATGACGGCCTCGATCGCCGTCAGCAGTTCCGCCTCGGAGCGCTTGCGTTCCGTGATGTCCTGGACCGCCAGCAGTACGCGCGGCTGCCCGCCGATAGTCACGGGTTCGGCCGACAGCAGGCAATCCAGCCGGCTGCCGTCCCGGGCAGCCAATGCCACCTCGCGGTTGCGGGCGCTTTCACCGCGCTTGAGGCTGGCCTCCAGATCTTCGGCGAGCTGGAGTCCCAATCCGGTCAGCGTCTGGCCTATGCCGTCCTGCGCAGAGGCGCCGGCGGCCGTGGCAAAAGCGTCGTTCAGGTCCAGCGCCAGCAGGGTCTCGCCCTCGCAGACGGCCATGGGCACGGGCGCGAGGCGGAACGTCTTGGAGAAGCGTTCCTCGCTTTCGCGCAGGGCCAGTTCGGTGCGCTTGCGGGCCTCGAGGTCGATGAAGGTGAACAGCATGCATGGCTCGCCCTGCATGTCGATGGGTTGGCCCGCGACGATGACGAACTTCACGCTGCCGTCCGCCAGTTTCAACACGCCCTCGCGCTGCGCAATGGTCTGCCCCTCGTTGAGGCTGGCGATCGCGTTGTCCTTGTCGTCGCCGCCGTCCAGCACGTCCAGCTCATAGGCCGACCTGCCCACGATGGCGTCGCGTGCATAGCCGGTCATCTCCAGGAAGCCCTGGTTCACCTTCACATAGCGCAGGTCGGACAGGCGGCAGATGAGGGCGGGCGCGGGATTGGCGCCGAAGGCGCGCTCGAAGCGTACTTCGGCATTGATCTGCTCAGTCTGGTCATGCAGGATCAGGACGCGGTAGTCGGTCCCTTCGCTGCCGTCCAGGTTCAGGCCGCTGGCGCGTATGTTGCGCAGGAACGCGTCATCGTCCTTGCGTTCCAGGTCCAGCAGCAGTTCGTCGAACGGCTCGGCCGCGGCCAGCAGGTCCAGCGGATATTGGCGCGCTGGCACGCGGTGATGATTGCGGTAGCTGAGGCTGTAGCGCTTGCGGTAGCCGGCTGGCGTGCCGCCCAGTTCATCCAGGTTATCGGTGCCATGCAGCTTGAGCGCGCTGGCATTGGCCCAGGCGATGGCGCCGTCCGCTTCGAGCAGGATGATGCCTTCGTTCAGGCCTGCGATGATGCGTTGCAGATGCTGGCGGTGCGGATGGGGAGCGGCGGCGTTCGCGGTCACGTAGTCCTCTTCTTTTCGCAGGGCACGACGCAAAGAGAATGAAGGCGCACTGAAAGGCTGTCCAGATGGCGAAATGGACGAGTCTGAGCGTAGGGGGCAATGGCGGGGAAGATGGCTGCCGCTAGATGATGCGGGCCGGAATGCAAAAAAGCTCCGGAAACCGGAGCTTTCTATGGCTGGCAAGGCCGAGGCGCTTGCGAACTGCGTGATGTGCTTGGCGGAGCGGACGGGGCTCGAACCCGCGACCCCCGGCGTGACAGGCCGGTATTCTAACCAACTGAACTACCGCTCCGCAGCGGTTTACTCTGACTTCTTCAATGCACTGCGGTGTCAAGGCAGTTTGGTACTACATGCCAGAAAGACTGGCGTCCCCTAGGGGATTCGAACCCCTGTACTCACCGTGAAAGGGTGATGTCCTAGGCCTCTAGACGAAGGGGACCTGAACAAAACAGAACTACTTTACTACCGTACTGCTTACTGGTGGAGGTAAGCGGGATCGAACCGCTGACCTCTTGCATGCCATGCAAGCGCTCTCCCAGCTGAGCTATACCCCCCAGGATCCTCGATGCCCCAAACTACAGACAACAAGGTCTCACACTATATAAAGCAAAAAAGCCCCGAAAACGGAGCTCTTGAAAGACTCTGAGCGAGAGCTTTGGCGGAGCGGACGGGGCTCGAACCCGCGACCCCCGGCGTGACAGGCCGGTATTCTAACCAACTGAACTACCGCTCCGCAGCGGCGTACTCAACTACATTGTCACTTCAACTGCATCACTACATACTGCTGCCAGAAGAACTGGCGTCCCCTAGGGGATTCGAACCCCTGTACTCACCGTGAAAGGGTGATGTCCTAGGCCTCTAGACGAAGGGGACTTGGACTTGCAAACTGGTACTGCATCCTTCGCCGTTGACTGGTGGAGGTAAGCGGGATCGAACCGCTGACCTCTTGCATGCCATGCAAGCGCTCTCCCAGCTGAGCTATACCCCCGTCTTTCTAATCAGCCCGTTCAACGTTTTACGAAACCGAACACACGTTTTACCGAGTGCTTTTTCGTAGTTCGTTGCCGGTTTTGTTTAGTGCCGTTGGCGAAGAAACGAGATTATGCACGAACTAAATTGGGTGTGCAAGTCGCGATGAGACAAAAAGCTAAAAAGTCGTGAAAAAAAGGGGGCTGGAAGGCATTTTGGGGCCGATTTTGCGCTTTTATTGCTCAGCTTGAGCTAGCGTGATTGATGCAGAAATCAAGTAAATCAAAGACTTGTGAGAATGCTATCGTGAGCGGAAATTTTTTTCGTCGATCCGGCATTTTTTGCGCCGGACCCGCACACACGGACATCGCCATGAGCAGCAAGACTTCGTTCCCCACACGCCCGCTGGGCCAGAGCGGCATGGACATCACCCGCATCGGGCTGGGCGCCTGGGCCATCGGCGGCAGCGGTTGGGCGGTGGGGTGGGGGCCGCAGGACGACGCCGATTCGGTGGCGGCGATCCGCCGGGCCGTCGAGCGCGGCATCAACTGGATCGATACCGCGGCGGTGTACGGCCTGGGGCATTCCGAGGAGATCGTGCGCCGCGCGCTGGCGCAGATGGCGCCTGACGCCCGGCCTTACGTGTTCACAAAGTGCGGCCTGACCTGGTCTGCGGAACAGCCGCAGGCGATGCCGCGGCGCACCGGCGCGCCGGCCAGCATCCGGCGCGAAATCGAAGATTCGTTGCGCCGGCTGGGCGTCGAACGCATCGATCTCTACCAGATGCACTGGCCGACGGGCGATGGCACGCCGCTGGAGCTGTACTGGCAGGAACTGCTGGATCTGAAGCGGGAGGGCAAGGTCAGGGCGGTGGGCCTGTCCAACCACAATCTTGCCCAGCTGCAGCAGGCAGAAGCGCTGGGGCATGTGGATACGCTGCAGCCGCCGTTTTCGGCCATTCAGCGCGCCGCGGGCGCGGAGCTGATTCCGTGGTGCGAACGTAACGGCACGGGCGTGATCGTCTACAGCCCGATGCAGTCCGGCCTGCTGACCGGCGCCTTCAGCGTGGAGCGCGCCCGCGCTCTGCCGGCGGATGATTGGCGCGCGCGCAACGCGGAGTTCGCCTCGCCCGGCATCGAGCGCAACCTGGCGCTGGCCGATGCGTTCAAGCCCATCGCCGAACGCCACGGCGCCACGGTGGCGGCCGTGGCGGCGGCCTGGACGCTGGCCTGGCCCGGCGTCACGGGCGCGATCGTGGGCGCCCGCAGCGCGGCTCAGGTGAATGGACTGCTGGGCGCAGCGTCGCTGGAACTGGATGGCGATGACATGGACGCCATCGCGGACGCGATCGAGCGTACCGGCGCCGGAAGCGGGCCGCTGCGCCCGCCCGGGGAGAGCGGCGCGCTGCCGGCGAATCTGTTCGCTTGAGGGCGCCTCAGGCGCGACGCGTCTTGCGGCCGCTGCCGAACGCGGCGATCAGCGCCAGGCCGATCAGGGCCAGTGCCGTCTTGTCGCCAAAGCGCGCGTATGGCGTCAGCCCCGTCATGCCTTGCACGGCCACCGGCAGCACACCGGCCTGCAGCGGCGCGAGCTGGGCCGCGACGCGGCCTTTGGCGTCAATGGCGGCGGTGATGCCGGTGTTGGTGGAGGTCAGCATGGGCCGCGCCGTTTCCATGGTGCGCACGCGGCCGATCTGCAGATGCTGGCGCAAGGCCCAGGAGTCGCCGAACCAGCCCAGGTTGCTCACGTTCACCAGTATCGTCGCGCCCGGTTCGCCGTTGGGGCCGGGTTGCAGCGCGGGCAACAGGTCGGGGCCGAACAGGTCTTCGTAGCAGATGTTGAACGCGATGTGCTGGCCGCCGACCGCGAAGGGCGTCTGGCGTACCGCGCCGCGATCGAAGTCGCCCAGCGGAATGTTCAGCATGTCGACGAACCAGTGGAATCCGGGCGGCACGTATTCGCCCCAGGGCACCAGGTGGCGCTTGTCGTAGCGCATGGCGGTGGTGCCGGCCACGAGCTGTTCGACCGGGGTATTGCCGTCAAAGCCCATGACGCTGTTGGTGTAGCGCTCGCGGCCATTGACGCGGTCGTGCAGCGGCACGCCCATGGCGATGGTGGTATTGCGCTGGGCGGCCAGGTCGCGCCAGACCGCCCAGACGCGCGGATCCAGCTGGTCCTGGAAGATGGGCAGCACGGTTTCCGGCAAGATGATCAACTGCGGCGCGGGCACGCCGGGAGCCGGCGGCATGGCTGCCAGGTCCAGGTGGCGCACCAGGCTCTGGTCGAGCAGGGCGGGGTCGAACTTCTGCGACTGCTCGATGTTGCCCTGGACCAGGCGTACGTTCAGCGGATCGCCGGACGGCGTGGACCAGTCGATGCGGGACAGCGGCCAGCCAGCGGCGGCCAGGGCCAGCGCGATACCGGCGGCCAGGGCGTGGCGCGAGCCAGTCCCGCTTTTGCGCGAGGGCTGCCAGAGGCTGGCGAGGGCAGCGGCGACGAAGGCGGCCAGGAAGGCCATGCCGTGCACGCCAAGCAGCGGCGCCCAGCCTGCGATGGGGCTATCGACTTGCGCGTAACCGATATTGAGCCAGGGAAAGCCCGTCAGCAGCACGGCGCGCAGCCATTCGAAGGCCGCCCACATCGCAGCCCAGGCCAGCGTGCCCGACAGTATGCGGGAGGGCGGAGAGCCCGGCTCCAGCGGCGCGTAGCGGCGCGCCAGCGCGCTGGCCGTGGCCGGGAACAGCGCCAGGAAGGCCGACAGCGCCAGCACCGCGGCCACGGCCAGCGGCGCGGCCAGATCGCCGTAGCGGTGCAGGCTGATGAAAATCCAGTAGAGGCCTAGCGAGTAGCTGGCGAAGCTGAACAGCCAGCCGCGCAGCCAGGCCTGTTTCGCCGAGGGCGCATACAGGGTCACGCGCGCAACGATGGCCAGCATCAGGACCTGTGTGGCCGCCAAGGCCCAATCCGGCAGGGGACCGGGCGAAAAAGTCAGGGCGTGCACGGCGCCCGCCAGCACCAGGCCGGCGGCGCCGCGCAGTTTATGGCTGCGCGGGGACTGGGTCATGCGTCTTCGGAGGAGCGGGGGGCTTGGGGTGCGGCGTTGCGCTTGACGCGCAGCCAGATGGCGCGGCGCGCGTCGCCGCGGGCCACTTCCAGGCGCAGGCCGTCGAATTCGGCGATGTCGCCGCGGCGCGGGATGCGGCCCAGCTGTCCGCCCATCCAGCCGCCGACGCTGTCGTACTCGTCGTCGGGCAACTGGCAGCCGAACACGTCGTTGAAGTGCGAGATGTCGGTGGCCGCCAGGACGCGCCACTGGTTTTCGCCTTCGGGGAAGATCGAGTCTTCCTCGGTTTCGTCGAATTCGTCTTCGATATCGCCGACGATCTGTTCCAGCACGTCTTCCATCGTCACCAGGCCGGAAATGCCGCCATGCTCATCGATGACGATGGCCTGGTGGTTGCGGCTGGCGCGGAACTCGTGCAGGAGCACGTTCAGGCGCTTGGATTCGGGGATGAAGACGGCGGGCCGCACCAGCGTGCGCACCTCGATGCCGGGTTCCAGCATGCAGCGCAGCAGATCCTTGGCCAGCAGGATGCCGATGATGTTGTCGCGATCGCCTTCGTAGACGGGGAAGCGCGAGTGGGCGGTCTCGATGACCGAGGCGACCAGGTAGGGAATGGGCTGCGTGACGTCCAGCAAATCCATGCGCGAACGCGGGACCATGATGTCGCCCACAGTGCCTTCGGACACGGCGAGCGCGCCCTTGATCATCTTGTAGGATTCCGCGTCGAGCAGTTGGCGTTCGTGCGCGGCTTCCAGAACGGCCTTGATGCCTTCGCGGTCCTCGGGCTCGCGGCGCACGAGGGAAAGCAGGCGGTCTAGAAGGGATTTGGCGGCGGGTTTGGAGGAGCGAGCAGGCGTCGCTTCGGGAGCAGGATAAGGGTCAGACATCGTCCGGGAGGACAAGTTATGGAGGGCCCAGCATAACCGATACTGGCCTGCAATTTGTAACGGCGGCCCTCAAAATGAGGGGAACCGCCGCCATCTGCGCCTTGCTGGACGCCATTTTTCGGCAATTTTTGCCGCCGGGCCGCCCCAAGGCAAAAATCGCCCCCTCGGGGGGCAGCAAGCGCCTAAGGCGCGCAGCGTGGGGGCCAATTTTTCTCAGGGTTGACCCGAGTCCGCGCGTCAGGCTGCCATGTAAGGATCGGCGATGCGCATGGCGGCCAGCGTGGCGGTCTCCAGGGCCTCCATGCGCTTGGCGTCGCGGGCCTTGATGTGGTCGTAGCCCAGCGCGTGCAGCACGCCGTGGATGGTGAGATGGGCGGCGTGGTCCAGGAGCGCCTTGCGCTGTTCGCGGGCCTCGCGCACCAGCACCGGCACGCACATGACGATGTCGCCGCGCGCAACGCCCAGCGGATCCACGCCGTATTCGAAGGTCAGCACATTGGTGGCATAGTCGCGGCCGCGGAAGTCGCGGTTCAGGCGCCGGCCTTCGGCCGCGCCAACCAGCCGCAAGCTCAGCTCCGCCGCGGAAAACGCGACCAGGCCGTCGTCGGCCGCGCCCGCCAGCGCGCGTTCGGCCCAGCGGCGCAGGCGCCAGCGGGGCAGGCGGGCTTCCTCGACGCCGTATTGCACGGACAGGGACAGTTCAGGTTTCATCTTCTGCGGCGCGGTCGTAGGCGTCGACGATGCGGGCGACCAGGGGATGGCGCACGACGTCTCGGCTGGTGAATCGGGTGGTGGCGATGCCCTGCACGTCGTGCAGCACCTTCACCGCATGCGCCAGGCCGCTGTCCTGGCCACGCGGCAAGTCCACCTGCGACGGGTCGCCGGTAATGACCGCCTTGCTGCCGAAGCCGATCCGCGTCAGGAACATCTTCATCTGTTCCGGCGTGGTGTTCTGCGCTTCGTCCAGGATGACGAAGGCGTGGTTGAGCGTGCGGCCGCGCATGTAGGCCAGCGGCGCGATTTCGATGGTCTGCTTTTCGAACAGGCGCTGCACCTTTTCGAAGCCCATCAGGTCGTACAGCGCGTCGTACAGCGGGCGCAGGTACGGGTCCACCTTCTGCGCCAGGTCGCCCGGCAGAAAGCCCAGGCGTTCGCCGGCTTCGACCGCGGGGCGTGTCAGCACCAGGCGTTGCACCGTGTCGCGCTCCATTGCGTCGATGGCGCAGGCCACGGCCAGCCAGGTCTTGCCGGTGCCGGCGGGACCGACGCCGAAGGTGATGTCGTGCTTGAGGATGTTGTTCAGGTAGTCGCGCTGGCGCGGCGTGCGCGGACGCAGGTCGCTGCGCTTGGTGCGCAGGGCGATGCTGTCGCTTTCGTCGTCCAGGGCGGGCAGCGGGTCGGCCTCGCGGGCCTGCTCTTCCTTCAGTTCCTGTTCCTGCCGCCCGACGCCGATCTCGACCAGCCCGAGCTGGATGTCGTCGACCGACAGGGCGCGGTGCACGGCCTGTTCGTGGAAGCGGCGCAGTATCCGGCCGGCGAGTTCCGCGAGTTCGCCTTCGATGGTGACTCGGCTGCCGCGGCGCGAGAGCTTGACGTTCATGCCGTCGGCCAGCTGCCGCAGGTTTTCGTCCAGCGGGCCGCAGAGATTGGCCAGATGGGTGTTGTCGCCGTCCAGGGTGACGACGATGGGCATGCTGCGGCGGGCGCGGGAGCGGGGAGTGGTCATTCGGCCTCTTGGGGAGTGCGGTCCACGTCGGCGACCCGGGCGCGCAGCGAATTGGTGTGCGCTTCGGTGATGATGACGTCGACCATTTGTCCGATGAGCCGCGCGGGCGCGGCGAAGTTCACGATGCGGTTGTTCTCGGTGCGGCCCATCAGTTCGTTCGGGTCGCGGCGCGAGGGGCCTTCGACCAGCAGGCGCTGGCGCGTGCCGACCATGTTGCGGGCGATCGTGGCCGCCTGCTCGTTGATCAGCGCCTGCAGGCGCTGCAGGCGGCGCAGCTTCACGTCCTGCGGCGTGTCGTCGTGCAGGTCGGCGGCGGGCGTGCCCGGGCGGCGCGAATACACGAACGAGAACGAGGTGTCGAAGCCGACGTCCTCGATCAGCTTCATGGTCTTTTCGAAGTCTTCCTCGGTTTCGCCGGGAAAGCCCACGATGAAGTCCGAGGACAGCGTCAGGTCGGGGCGGGCGGCGCGCAGGCGCCGCACCACCGACTTGAATTCCAGGGTGGTGTAGCCGCGCTTCATGGCCGCCAGCACGCGGTCGCTGCCGGCCTGCACCGGCAGGTGCAGGAAGGACACCAGCTTGGGCAGGCGGGCGTAGGCGTCCACCATGCGCTGGGTCATTTCCTTGGGGTGCGAGGTGGTGTAGCGGATGCGCTCGATGCCCGGGATTTCGTGCACGTATTCCAGCAGCATGGCGAAGTCGGCGATCTCGTCGCTGTCGGTCATGCGGCCGCGGTAGGCGTTGACGTTCTGGCCCAGCAGCGTCACTTCCTTCACGCCCTGGTCGGCCAGGTCGGCGACCTCCACCAGCACGTCCTCGAAGGGGCGCGAGACTTCCTCGCCGCGCGTGTAGGGCACGACACAGAAGCTGCAGTACTTGCTACAGCCTTCCATGATGGAGACGAACGCCGTGGCGCCGTCCACGCGGGGCGGCGGCATGTTGTCGAACTTTTCGATCTCGGGGAAGCTGATGTCCACCTGCGAGCGGCCTTCGTCGCGGCGGCGCTTGATCAGGTCGGGCAGGCGATGCAGCGTCTGCGGACCGAACACCACGTCCACGTAGGGCGCGCGCTTGACGATGGCTTCGCCTTCCTGGCTGGCCACGCAGCCGCCCACGCCGATCACCAGGTTGGGATTGGTCTTCTTCAGGTGCTGCACGCGGCCCAGGTCCGAGAAGACCTTTTCCTGCGCCTTCTCGCGCACCGAACAGGTGTTGAACAGGATGACGTCGGCGTCTTCCGGGTTGTCGGTGAGTTCCAGGCCCTGGTCGCCGCGCAGCACGTCGGCCATCTTGTCCGAGTCGTACTCGTTCATCTGGCAGCCGAAGGTGCGGATGTACAGCTTGCGGGGGGAGCCGGCGTCCGCGGCGGGGAGGGCGGCGCTGGCGCCGTCGGGCGCGGCGTCGGCGCGCTTGAGGGTGGTTTCTTGCATGATGGTCGCCGTGACGGGTGTAGATCCCGGGGGCAGAGAATGGTAGGAAACCCGGGATTTTAACCCTTGCCCGCATTTGCTTCTTGGTCTGGCGCGCGCAGGCCGTTACGATAGTGTGCTGGGCTGATTTTGCAGCCCAGGAACGTTTCTCATTTCCCGATAGCGGTATCGATGAACAGCAATCCCCTGACGCCTTCGGCGGCCGCTCCCGTATCCGACGCCTCAGCCGGCCCCGCGCCGGACCAGTTCCGCAACCCCTTTTCCGCGCTGACCTGGGTGCTGCTGGGCTGCGCCCTGGCGCTGGCCGCCAGTGCGTGCGCGTTGTGGGTGGACCTGCCGCTGGCGGTGTGGATCAAGCAGTCGGTATCTGAAGGCGTGAACGAATCCTTCGAATGGATCGGTGAACTCGGCGAAAGCGGCCCTTATATCGGTGTGGCGCTGGCCTTCTACGTGATCGGGTTGGTCGGCCTGGCGCGCGGCTGGCGCAATCCGGTACGCATGAGCTACGCCAGCATGGCGCGCGGCAGCCTGCTGATGCTGTCGACCCTGGCGGTAGGCGGACTGGTGGTGCTGGTGCTCAAGCGTTCGGTGGCGCGGGCGCGTCCCGAGCTGTTCTTCGAAAAAGGCATCTACGGGGTGGGCGAGTCGTTCTCGCGCGCCCAGCTGTACAACTCCTTCCCTTCCAGCCACACCTATGCGGCATTTGCCGTGGCAGTGGTGCTGGGCATCCTGGCGCCGCGCTGGCGCTGGGTCTTCCTGCTGCTGGCGGCGCTGGTGGCGATGAGCCGGCTGGTCAACCTGGACCACTACCTGTCGGACGTGATGACGGCCGCGGGCATCGCGGTGCTGGTCGGGCACGTATTGGCGCCCCGCGTGCTGGGCGCCAGCTACCAATGGCCCCTGCGCGCGCCCTGGCGCTGGTGGAAGAAGTAAGGTCTGCTGTTGCTGGCGTTGGGTTGTGCTTCGTAGGTCGCCCGTCGTCGCGGGCGGCGTGGCGGCTCGCGCCCACGATTGCGGTCCGGAGCGTTCGCTCCGGACTCCCCCGTCGTCATCTTCGTCAAGGCCTTCGGCCTTTCCTTCAGATTCCCTCGGGCGCATCGAGGTTGCGAGCCGCCACGCCGCCCGCGACGACGGGCTACGTGCGTCTTGGCTAGTTGCGCTGCTGGAGCTGTGGTCGGGGGCGAGTCGTGGGCTGCCCGTGTTGTTCGGCCGCGCGGGCGGCCGAACAACACATACATGATTCCGGCCAGGGGCGGGCTCCAGACTACGCCTTACGCGAAATTCACCACCACGCGCCGGTTGGTGCGGCTCTTTTTCTCGATCTTCGTAACGATCACCGCGCCGATCTCGCCGGTGTTGGCCACGTGCGTGCCACCACAGGGCTGGCGATCCACGCCGGGAATCTCGACGATGCGTATGCTGGCGGTGCCGGCCGGGGGCGCAGCGCCCACGGTACGCACCAGGTCGGGTTCGGCGGCCAGTTCCTCGGGCGTGATGCAGTTGATGCTGACGCCGGTGCGGGCGTCGATTAGGGCGTTCAGGCGTTCGGTCAGGTCGGCCTTGTCCAGTGTGGATTCGGGCAGGTCGAAGTCGATGCGGGCGGAGTCGGGCGAAATATTGCAGCCGGTCACCGGCGCGGGCACCAGCGCGCCCAGCAGATGCAGACAGGTGTGCAGGCGCATGAGGCGGTGGCGGCGAGGCCAGTCTATGGCCACCGAAACGCGCTCGCCCATTTGCGGGGCGATGTCGCCTTCCAGCACGTGCAGGATGCGCTTGCGGTCTTCGGCGTAGACGGTGTCGGCAAGCGTCAGCGCGCGGCCGTCGGCCAGCGTCAAGGTGCCGCTGTCTCCTGCCTGGCCGCCGCTGCGTGCGTAGCAGACAGTCTCGTCCAGTTCGACGCCCTCGGGGCTGACCGCGATCACGGTGGCCTCGCATTGGTCCAGGTAAGGGTCTTCGTCGAATCGCTTGCGGGTGGCATTCATGTAAAGGGTCTCCGGATGTTCTGGATTTTTTTTGCAAGGCGGGGCGGACGATCAGGCCAGGATCTTCAGGCCGCCGGCCGTTTCGATCTGTGCGCTCAGGCGCGGCGGGCCGTCGACCTGTTCCACCTGGATCAGGTGATCCGCGCCCAGCCAGGCCAGCCCTTGGCGCAGCAGCCCGGCCTGCGGATGGCTGCCGGACAGTTGCTTGAGTGTGAGGTGCTGGCGCGGCAGGCTGACGCCGGGGTAGTCGGCCACGTCCCACTGGATCAGCGTGGGCAGCAGACCGTCGCCGGCCGCATGGCCCGCTTCGCGCCAGGCGGGCAGGCTGCCGTCGTCGGGCACCGTCAGCCGCCAGCGCAACTGCCCGCGTTCCATGGGAATGGCGGGCGGGATGCGTGCGGGATGCTCCGCCTGCATACGCGTCAGATCCAGCGGCGCTTCGACCCGCGCCGCCCAATGCGCCAGGTAGGGACCCTGGGCGATGCGGGCGCGGACGGCGTCCTGATCCAGCCCGAACCAACGTGGCCGCGCAGGCGCCGGGGCCTGAGGATCGATGGCGATGACTTCGAGGTAGATGCCGCCGGCCATGCCCAGCACCCGGTTGTGGGTGCCCATGCGCGGATGCGCGCCGCCGCCCGAGGGGGCGATGCCGAGCAGTGCTGCGACGTATTCGGTGCCGCTGTCCAGGTCCGCGGCGGCGATGACGAGGTGATCGATGACGAGTTTCATGGTCCGGCTATGGTAGCGAATCCGCGCGGATCCGTACCCGTACAGCGCGACGGGGGCGGGCGGTACAGTGTCAGACGCCCAGGTCCCGGCGCTTCAGCACCCGGTCTATCAGGCCCCATTCCAGCGCTTCCTCCGCGCTCATGTAGCAGTCGCGGTCCAGTGTGCGCTCTACGTCTTCGTAGCTGCGTCCGCAGTGCTGGGCGTAGACGCGCGTGACGCGGTCCTTGGTCCTGCGCATTTCCTCGGCGTGGATGAGCACGTCCGAGGCCTGGCCCTGGAAGCCGCCTAAAGGCTGATGCACGTGCACGCTGGCATTGGCCAGCGCGCATCGTTCGCCGGGTTCGCCCGCCATGAGCAGGAACGAGCCCATGGAGCGCGCCGTGCCCATGCACAGCGTGTGCACCGGCGCAGTGATGAACTGCATGGTGTCGTACATGGCCAGGCCGCTGGTGATGACGCCGCCAGGGGAGTTGATGTAGAGATGGATGGGCTTGGTGGGGTTCTCGGATTCCAGGAACAGCAGCTGGGCGCAGACCAGCGCCGACACCGAGTCGTTGACTTCGCCGTTCAGGAAGATGATGCGGTCGCGCAGCAGTCGCGAATAGATGTCGAAGGACCGCTCGCCGCGGCCGGACTGCTCGACCACCATGGGTACGTATTGCATCACGTCCTGCATGGACGAATCTCCTGGGTTGCGATTGCCTTGCGCTTGGGCCGGGTTCAGGCGGCGCGCATGAGGAAGGGGCCGGCGTCGTTGGCGGCCGGGCGCCCGCGGCGTTCGAACCGCGCGTCGTCCAGCGCGTGGATGATGCGCAGGAGCGTGCGGCCGTCGGCCACGGGTCGGATCTGGAAGGTCACCAGGCTTTCGAGGAAAGGCGGCTCCTCGTCGCGCATGCGGTATTGGATTTCTTCGGCAGGCGTCGCGTCCGCGGGTTCGGCGCTGGCCAGCGCCCGTCCAGGCAGCCATTGCTCGCGGAATTCGGGGATGCTGATGGCGCGCCAGACTTTTTCGGGCGGCGCGTCGAGTTCGTATTCGAGCACGATGTCCTGGGGCGGGTCTTGCGGCGCGGTCGGCTTCATTGGTCCATGTCCTTGAGCAGGGCGTTCAGGGCTTCGATGCGGGCCGGCCAGTAAGCGCGGTACTTCGCCAGCCATCCGGCGATGAGCGCAAGCCCGTCGGGGTCGACTTCATAGTTCACGAAACGGCCTTGTTTTTCCTCGCGCACCAGGCGGGCCTTGCGCAGCACCGCAAGGTGCTGCGACATGGCTGGCTGGCTGATCTCCATGCCGACGCGCAGGGCGCTGGCGTTCATGCCGCCGGCGGCGAGCTTTTCGAAGATGGCACGGCGGGTCGGATCGGCCAGGGCCTTGAAGATGTCGGTTTCGAGCATGACAACACATTAGTCAATACTTATGTGTTGGTCAAGTGGAAAGCACCCTGTGCGTGTCCGAGAGCCATTTGCGATTGCGGCTGGCACAATGGCGCCGGACCTGCAGTCGGGAGCGACGCCGTGGCTTTTCTTCTATTCCCCGTCTTGTTCGCGGCCAGCCTGCTGATCAGCCTGGCGGCCGGCGCCGTGCATGGCCGGCGTGATGGTTGGAAGGCCCCGGCTACGCGGCGGTGGCTGTTCGTGGCGGGATGCCTTGTGCTTTCGTATCTGGTCGGCCTGGCGCTGGTCATTCATGACCCGTACTTCGACGACAACGGGGTGCCTGAATTCATTCCGTGGCGTTTCCGCTGGACCTGGGCCTGGCTCTACGCCGGCTTGCTGCAATTCGCCGTGGTTCCGAGCGGTTTGGCCCTGCGGCGCCTGGCCAGGCGTAAGACGGCAAGCGCCGCGCAATAAAAAACCCGCCGTGATTGCGGCGGGTTTGTCTTCAAGCGGAAACGGATCAGGCGGCTTCGCCTTCCTCGCCTTCCTTCTTGACCGGCTTGACCAGGTCTTCGCGCTTGACGCCCAGCCACATGGCCAGGGCCGCGGCCACGAACACCGACGAGTAGATGCCGAACCAGATGCCGATGGTCAGGGCCATGGCGAAGTAGTGCAGGGTGGGGCCGCCGAAGAACAGCATGGCCAGCACCATCATCTGCGTGGAACCGTGGGTGATGATGGTCCGGGAGATGGTCTGCGTGATGGCGCTGTTGATGACTTCATGCACGTCCGCCTTGCGGTACTTGCGGAAGTTCTCGCGGATCCGGTCCATGATGACCACGGATTCGTTCACGGAGTAGCCCAGCACCGCCAGCACGCCCGCCAGCACCGACAGCGAAAATTCCCACTGGAAGAAGGCGAAGAAGCCCAGGATGATCACCACGTCGTGCAGGTTGGCGATCACGCCGGCGACGGCAAACTTCCATTCGAAGCGGAAGCCCAGGTAGACCATGATGCCGATGACCACGACCAGCAGGGCCATCAGGCCGTTGTGCAGCAGCTCCTGGCCCACCTGCGGGCCCACGAACTCGACGCGGCGCAGTTCGACGCCGGAGTCGGCGGTCTTCAGCGCGGCCATGACGGTTTCGCTCTGCGTGGCCGAGGTCTGGCCTTCCTGCAACGGCAGGCGGATCATGACGTCGTGCGAGGTGCCGAAGTTCTGCACCTGGAAGTCGGTGTAGCCCAGCTTGGAGACCACGCCGCGCACGTTTTCAAGCTGCGCCGTCTGGGCGTAGTTGACTTCCATGACCGTGCCGCCGGTGAATTCGATCGACAGGTGGAAGCCGCGCGTGACGATGAAGAAAACAGCCGCCAGGAATGTGACGAGGCTGATGATGTTCAGCACCAGCGCGTGGCGCATGAACGGGATGGTGCGGTGAATACGGAAAAATTCCATTTTTCGCCTTAGGCTTTATCTGTGGCGGGCGGCCGGGCCGCCCGCGCTCATGTTCAGTTGGTCTTCGGTTTCCAGACTTCACCGATGGAGATCGACGTGAGCTTCTTCTTGCGGCCGTACCAGAGGTTGGCCAGCGCGCGCACACCCACCACCGACGAGAACATCGAGGTCAGGATGCCCAGCACGTGCACCACGGCGAAGCCCCGGATCGGGCCGGAACCGAAGGCCAGCAGCGCCAGGCCCACGATCAGCGTGGTGAGGTTCGAGTCGAGAATGGTGCCCCAGGCGCGTTCGAAGCCGTGATGGATGGCTTGCTGCGGACTTGCGCCTGCGCGCAGTTCCTCGCGTATCCGCTCGTTGATCAGCACGTTCGAGTCGATGGCCATGCCCAGCGTCAGCGCGATTGCCGCGATGCCCGGCAGGGTCAGCGTGGCCTGCAGCATGGACAGCAGCGCCAGCAGCAGCAGCACGTTCATGGTCAGGCCGATCGTGGAGAACACGCCGAACAGGTGGTAGTACAGGATGATGAAGGCAGCGATGGCCAGGAAGCCGTACAGCGTCGAGTAGAAGCCCTTGGCGATGTTGTCCGCGCCCAGGCTCGGGCCGATGGTGCGTTCCTCGATGATGGACATGGGCGCAGCCAGGGCGCCGGCGCGCAGCAGCAGCGCGGTGTCGGCGGCCTCTTCGGAGCTCATGCTGCCCGAGATCTGCACCTGGCCGCCGGCGATTTCGCCGCGGATGACCGGGGCCGTGACCACTTCGCCCTTGCCGTTTTCGAACAGCAGGATGGCCATGCGCTTGCCGATGTTGTCGCGGGTGACGTCGCGGAAAATGCGGGCGCCCTTGGAGTCCAGGGTCAGGTGGACGGCGGCCTGCTGGGTCTGCGAGTCGCGGCCGGGCTGAGCGTCCTGCAGGTTTTCACCGGTCAGGATGACCTGGCGGCGGACCAGGATGGGACGGCCGTCGCGGTCGTTGTAGCGTTCAAGGCCGAAAGGCACGCTGCCGCCCAGCAACGCGGCCTGCGCGGCGGGGGAGTCGTCGACCATGCGGATTTCCAGCGTGGCGGTGCGGCCCAGCAGTTCCTTGGCCTTGGCCACGTCCTGCACGCCGGGCAGCTGCACCACGATGCGGTCGGCGCCTTGCTGCTGGATGACCGGTTCGGCCACGCCCAGTTCGTTGATCCGGTTGTGCAGCGTGTTGATGTTCTGCTTGAGCGCGGAATCCTGCACGCGGGTGACGGCGGCCGGGTTCAGCGCAGCCATCAGCAGCGGCTTGCCGTTTTCCATGCGCTCGGTGAATTCCAGGTCGGGCAGGCGGCTGCGCAGCGTGGAAATGGCGCGGTCGCGGTCGTCCGTATTGGCGAAGGTGGCGGCAATGGCCATGCCCGAGCGTTCGACGCCGGCCACGTTGACCTTCTGGTCGCGCAGCACGGAGCGCACGTCGGCGGCCAGGGAGTCGTAGCGGGCGGTCAGGGCGCCCTGCATGTCCACTTGCAGCAGGAAGTGCACGCCGCCGCGCAGGTCCAGGCCCAGGTACATCGGCTTGGGCGCGAACCAGCCCAGCGCGCGCATCCAGGCGGGCGAAGCGGGCAGCAGGTTCAGCGCGACCGTGTAGTGGGGGTCGCCGGCGACGGTGTTGAGGGATTTGTCGATCAGGTCGCGCGCCTGCAGCTGCAGGTCGGTCGACGTGAAGCGGGCGCGCACGGTGCCGAGCGTGCCGTTCTGTTCGTAATAGACCCCTTCATTGGGGATCTTGGCGTCGGTCAGGATCTGTTCGACCCGGCTCAGCATGGCGGGATCGACCTTGATCGTGGCCTTGGCGCTGGAAACCTGGACGGCCGGGGATTCGCCGTAGAAGTTGGGAAGCGTGTACAGCAGGCCGATGATGACCGCGACCAGGACCGTAATGTACTTCCAAAGGGGATAGCGGTTCATTGCCGGCTACTTCATGTAAAAGTGATGAAAGGGCCGCCCGGGCGGCAAGCGCGGCGGGCGGCGACAGGGCCATCAAGCAACAGGAGCCCGATGGGGGCTCCTGTGGGACGCTTACAGGGCCTTGATGGTTCCCTTGGGCAGCACGGTCGAGACCGAGGACTTCTGCATGATCACTTCGACCGGCTTGTCGGCCAGTTCGGAGACTTCGACGGTGACGTAGCTGTCGTTGACCTTGGTGACCTTGCCGAGCATGCCGCCGGCGGTGACCACTTCGTCGCCCTTGGCCAGGGCGGCGATCAGGTTGCGGTGTTCCTTCTGGCGCTTCATCTGGGGACGGATCATCAGGAAGTAGAGGATCACGAACATCAGGATGATGGGCAGCATGCCCATCAGCGCGTTACCCTCGGGGGCGGCGGCCTGAGCCACGACGAGGCTGGCGGTATCGATAACGGACATTGAATTCTCCTGCGTTTAGTCTGTTTGGGTGTTTGTATCTAGTGTTTTTCTGCGCCCATCCCCGCGCGAGCCATGGATAGGGCAAGCCGACTATTGTATATAGGTCCTGAAATTCTAATCCACCCCCCGCGCCCGGTCTGCCGCGAACTGCGCGCGCCAGGCGTCGAAGCGGCCTTCGGCGATGGCTTCGCGCATTTCCTTCATGATGGTCAGATAGAAATGCAGGTTGTGCAGGGTGTTCAGGCGCGCGCCGGTGATTTCGTTGGCGCGCTGCAGGTGGTGCAGGTAGGCCCGCGAGAAATTCGCGCAGGTATGGCAGCTGCAGCTGGGGTCCAGCGGTCGGGTGTCGTCGCGGTACTTGGCGTTGCGGATCTTGACGTCGCCAAAGCGCGTGAACAGCCAGCCATTGCGGGCGTTGCGGGTCGGCATGACGCAGTCGAACATGTCGACGCCGCGGCTCACGCCTTCGACCAGGTCTTCCGGCGTGCCTACGCCCATCAGGTAGCGCGGCGCCTGGGCCGGCAGCTTGGGCGTGACATGCGCCAGGATGCGCATCATGTCTTCCTTGGGCTCGCCGACCGACAGGCCGCCGATGGCGTAGCCGTGGAAGCCGATCTCCTGCAGCCCGGCCAGGGATTCGTCGCGCAGGGCTTCGTACATGCCGCCCTGGACGATGCCGAACAGGGCGTTGGGGTTCTGCAGGCGGTCGAACTCCTCGCGTGAGCGGCGCGCCCAGCGCAGCGACATGCGCATGGAGCGGGCGGCCTCTTCGACGGTGGCGGGGCGGCCGTCGATTTCATAGGGCGTGCACTCGTCGAACACCATGACGATGTCGGAATTCAGCGAGCGCTGGATGCGCATGGATTCTTCCGGCGTCAGGAACAGCCGCGCGCCGTCGATCGGGGAAGCGAACTTGACGCCTTCCTCGGTGATCTTGCGCATGCCTTGCAGGCTGAACACCTGGAAGCCGCCGGAGTCGGTCAGGATGGGCTTGTCCCACTGCATGAAGCCATGCAGGCCGCCATGCTTTTCCATGATTTCCGTGCCCGGGCGCAGCCACAGGTGGAAGGTGTTGCCCAGCACGATCTGCGAGCCGATCTCTTTCAGTTCGTGCGGCATCATGGCCTTGACGCTGCCATAGGTGCCCACAGGCATGAAGATGGGCGTCTCGACCACGCCGTGGTTCAGCGTGATGCGGCCGCGGCGGGCGCCGCCGTCGGTGGCGAGCAGTTCGAAATTCAGTCCGGTCATGGGGCGGGGGACTCGATAAACATGGCGTCGCCATAGCTGAAGAAGCGGTAGCGCTCGGCAACGGCGTGGGCGTAGGCGCGGCGTATCGGTTCTACGCCGGCCAGCGCCGACACCAGCATCAGCAGGGTCGACTGGGGCAGGTGGAAGTTGGTGACCAGGGCGTCGATGACGCGGTACCGGTAACCGGGGGTGATGAAGAGGCGGGTATCGCCCTGGGCGGCGGCCAGCGGCAGGCCGGGGGCGGTGCGCCCTTCGGTCTGGGCGGCGGCGGATTCCAGGGCGCGTACGCTGGTGGTGCCGACGGCGACGACCCGGCCGCCGCGGCTGCGGGCGGCGGCGATCGCGTCGACCGTGGCTTGCGGCACGGTGAACCATTCGGCGTGCATGACGTGGTCGGCCAGGTTGTCCACGCGCACCGGCTGGAAGGTGCCCGCGCCCACGTGCAGCGTGACGAAGGCGCGTTCCACGCCCATCGCGGCCAGGCGGTCCAGCGTGGGTTGGTCGAAATGCAGGCCGGCGGTGGGCGCGGCCACGGCGCCGGGCTCGCGGGCGTAGACCGTTTGGTAGCGCTCGTCGTCGCCGGTGTCGGCTTCGTGCGTGATGTAGGGCGGCAGCGGGGTGGCGCCGTGCGCGTCCAGCAGGTCCAGCGCGGGGCCTGGGAAGCGGATGTCGAAGAGTTCGCCTTCGCGGCCCAGCACGGTGGCTTCGAAGGCGTCGGCCAGGCGCAGCACCATGCCCGGACCGGGCGACTTGCTGGCGCGCACATGGGCCAGGACGCGGTCGGGTTCGGTGATGCGTTCGACCAGCACCTCGATCTTGCCGCCAGTGATCTTGTGGCCGTTCAGCCGCGCCTTGATGACGCGGGTGTCGTTGAAGATAAGCAGGTCTTGCGGACGCAGCAGCGAGGCCAGGTCGGCGAACTGCCGGTCGTGCAGCTGGCCCGCGCCGTCCAGGTGCAGCAGGCGGCTGCCGGTGCGTTCGGCGGCGGGCGCCTGGGCGATGAGCTCGGGCGGCAGTTCGTAATTGAAATCGGCGACGGTGAGGGGCTGGGACACGCGGCTATCCGTCCGGCAAGGGCGGCAAAAAGAGGGCGGAAACGGGCCAGGCAGGCCCGGGGCAACCCTGTATTGTAAAGCGCCCGCAAGATCGGGCTGCCTGTCCTGGGGACGGATGGGCCTCCCGGCTGGGTTCAGCGCGCCGGGCTCCAGCCCAGCCGGCGCGAGCAATCCGCGGCCGCCGCCGTCAGCGCCCGCACCGGTTCGCCGTCGGCCGACAGGTCGAATCCCCCGTGCAGTCCCAGGCTGGTGATGGCGCCGGCCAGATGACCCTGGGCATCCAGCACCGGCACCGAGGCCGAATTGATGCCGTGCAGCAGGTGACCGCTGACGCTGGCGTAGCCGCGCTTGCGGGTCGCCTGCCACTGGCGGCGCAGCGCGGCGGCGAGATCGGCGGGCGGTTCAGTCGCATCCAGCTTGCGGGCGGCCTCGGGATCATGCGCCTGCAGCGCCTCCCATTCGGACAGCGCCCGCGGCAGGGCCAGGGCTTCGGGCAGCCACGCGGCGAAGACCCGGCCGGTGGCGCTGTTGAGCAGCGGCAGCACCGAGCCCACCCGCACGTTGACGGTCACCGGCAGCCGCGCGTCGCGCCATTGCACGATGGTGGGACCGTGCTGGCCCCAGACCGAGATGAACACGGTCTGGCCGATGGCGGCGCTCAGGCCGTCCAGGCTGCCGGCCGCCAGCTTCACGAAATCCACTTCGGCCAGCGCCGCCAGTCCGGTGTGCAGCGCCTGCGGGCCCAGCCGGTAGCGGGCGCTGGCCGCGTCCTGCTCCACATAGCCGCGCCGCTCCAGCGACACCAGGTAACGGTGCACCTTGGCGCGCGGCATGTCCAGGCTGCGGCCGAGCTCGGAAACGGACAGGGCGCCGCCCAATTCGGCCAGCCGCGTCAGCACGTCCAGGGCGATTTCGGCTGATTGGATCCCCGTGCTGCTATCTGTTGACATGAGTTTGTCTCTTATTAGAATACGTGTATCACTAAAAAATACAGCGCTTGCCAGTCACTGGCAACGTGGAGACCAGCAAGAACGCAGCCGCGCCGCGCTGCGAGGCCGTGCGGACAAACCCGCAGCGGGCCACCGAGGCGCCCGCCAGCCGGGTTCCCCGCCGTATAAACAGAGTTCCACGCCGTAGCGGATCGGCGCAAAGCATAAGACATCCGCGTATCCAAGGAGACTCCGCATGACCCCTCGTCGTACCCTCATGGCCACCGCGCTGGCCGCCCTGCTGGCAGCGGGCGCCGCGCCCGCGCTGGCCCAGGTGAAAATCGGCGCCACCCTGTCCACCACCGGTCCCCAGGCCTCGCTGGGCATCCCCGAACGCAACACGATCAGCCTGCTGCCCACCGAGATCGGGGGCGTAAAGGTCGAGTACGTGGTGCTGGACGACGCTTCCGACACCACTCGCGCCGTCAGCAATTCCCACAAGCTGATCTCGGAGAACAAGGTGGACCTGATCGTCGGGTCCACCACCACGCCCAACACCATGGCCATGCTGGACACCGTGGCCAGCGGCGCCACGCCGGTGATTACGCTGGCCTCGTCGGCGCGGCTGATCGAGCCGATGGACGACAAGCGCCGCTGGGTGTTCAAGACTCCGCACTCCGATTCGCTGATGGCCGAGGGCATCGCGCGGCATGCGGCGGCCAACGGCGTGAAGAAGCTGGCCTTCATCGGTTTCAACAACGCGCTGGGCGAAACCTTCTGGGTGGAAATCGAGAAGGCGGCCAAGAAGCATGGCATCGAGGTGGTGGGCAAGGAAGCCTTCGCGCCCACCGACACGTCCGCCGTGGCCCAGACCCTGAAGGTGATCGGCGCGGCGCCTGACGCCGTGGTGGTCGGCGCCTCCGGCACGCCCGCCGCGATGCCGGCGCGGGCGCTGCGCGAACGCGGCTACAAGGGCAAGATCTATTTCAACCACGGCGTGGCCAACAACGACTTCCTGCGGGTCTGCGGCGATGCCTGCGAGGGCGCCTGGGTGCCGGTGGGACCGGTGATGGTGGCCGACCTGCTGCCGGATACCAACCCCGTCAAGTCCACCGCCCAGGCCTTCGCCAAGAAGTATGAAGCGGCCAACGGGGCGGGCAGCGTGTCCCTGTTCGCCGCCTATACCTGGGACGTCGGCCTCTTGCTGCAGCAGGCCATCCCGGTGGCACTGAAGACCGCGAAGCCCGGCACGCCCGAATTCAGGGCGGCGCTGCGCGATGCGCTGGAGAACGTCAAGAACCTGCCCACCGCGACCGGCGTGGTCAACATGAGTCCCACCGACCACAACGGGTTGGATGAGCGGGCGCTGGTGATGGCGACCGTGGCTTCCGGCAAGTGGAGACTGCAGAAATAAGGAGGAAGGCCCCGGCGTTGCGCATGCAATATGTATCTGCCGCGTCCTCAAGAGGCCTTTTTTGCTTGTTCGGGGCTGACGGTGGGAGGGCCTCCCACGCCGCAATTCGTCCAGGTTTTGTATGCTCTCGGTTTTGCAGGACGAGCAACCGGGTGGGCGTGGCATGACGGGACAAGCGTATAAGCGTATGGGCGGGCTGAAGCGATGGCTGGCCGGCGGGCTGCTGGCCGCGGTGGCGGGCGCGGCCTGGGCGCAGGTGCCCGGCCTGCCGCCCAACGTGGTGAATGCCTGGAAAGCCAGCAAGCTGCCCGACAGTTCCCTGTCCCTGGTGGTGCAGGAGGTGGGCGGGCCGCGCCTGGTGGCGCTGAACGCCAAGGAGTCGCGCAATCCCGCCTCGGTGATGAAGCTGGTCACGACCTGGGCCGCGTTGTCCGAGCTGGGGCCCAACTACGTCTGGCGCACCGAATTCATGACGGCGCCGGGCGCGCGTCCCGACGCCAAGGGTGTGCTGAGCGGCCCGCTGTACCTGCGGGCTGGCGGCGATCCGCAATTCCTGCTGCAGGACCTGTGGGTGCTGCTGCGCGAACTGCGCCTGCGCGGCGTCAAGCAGATCAATGACCTGGTCATCGACCGCAGCATCTTCGGCCAGGTCGCGACCGACCCGGGCGCCTTCGACGGCGCCCCGGACCGGGCCTACAACGCCAGTCCGGACGCCCTGATGGTGGGTTTTGGCGCGATGCGGCTGCTCTTCACGCCGGACCCCGCCGCCAATAAATGGGTGCCACTGATCGATCCGCCGCTGCCGGGCCTGAAGATCGAGGGCCGCGTCGAATGGAGCGATGCCCGTTGCCCGGGCCCCCCGGTGGTGACGACCGAGCCGGTGATCACCCAGCAGGGCGTGACCATCCGCGTGAACGGCAAGGTGGCCGGCTCCTGCGGCGAATTCAGCCTGTATCGCCTGGCGCTGTCCCAGCCCGAGTACGCCACCGAAGTGTTCCGCATGCTCTGGAAGGAGCTGGGCGGCACGTTCAAGGGTCAGGTCCGTTCCGGCATGGTGCCGCCCGACGCGGTGGTGCTGGCCTCGCATGATTCGCCCACGCTGGCCGAGGCGATCCGCCAGATCAACAAGCGCAGCAACAACGTCATGGCGCGCACCTTGCTGCTGACCTTGGGCGCCGAGCGCGGCCGCCGGCCCGCCACGGTCTCCAGCAGCGAAGCCGTGGCCAAGGGGCTGCTGGCCAGGCAGGGCCTGGACATGCCCGAGCTGGTCATCGACAACGGCGCCGGCCTGTCGCGCGACGCGCGGGTGTCGGCCGACAGCCTGGCGTCGATGCTGACCGTGGCCTGGAACTCGCCGGTCATGCCCGAGTACATTTCATCCTTTGCGATCGCGGGAGTGGACGGCACGGTACGTCGCCGCCTCAAGGGCGACGGCACGGCGGGCATGGCCCACCTGAAGACAGGCTCGCTGCGCGACGTGCGTTCCATCGCGGGCTACGTGCTGGGCGCCAGCGGCAAGCGCTATGTGGTGGTCAGCATCGTCAACCATGAACAGGCGGGCGCCGTGCGGGCCTTCGACGACGCCCTGATCGCCTGGCTCACTGAACAATAAACATGCCTCCGCCTCGCCGGCGAGTATCTTCGGATCATCCTGCGGGCGGTCAATAACAATTCCCTTCCAAACCGATTACGATCCTCAAATGTGGCTCGACGGCTGGGCGATGCAAAGCGCGCCGCGCCGTCATGGTTCCGCCTGAGGCGAATACCCTGTCTATCAATACTCTGGAGAGTTACGCACATGCCCGTGCACGAAATCCGCCATCCGCTGATCCGCCACAAGCTCGGGATCATGCGCCGCGCCGACCTCAGCACCAAGAGCTTCCGTGAGCTGTCCCAGGAAGTGGGCGCGCTGCTCACTTATGAAGCGTCCAAGGACCTGCCGCTGGCGCCGGCCACCGTCGAAGGTTGGTGCGGTTCGGTGCAAGTCGAAAAGATCGCAGGCAAGAAGGTCACCGTGGTGCCCATCCTGCGCGCCGGCATCGGCATGCTGGACGGCGTGCTCAGCCTGATTCCGGGCGCCAAGGTCAGCGTGGTGGGCGTGGCCCGCAATGAAGAAACGCTGGAAGCGCATACCTACCTGGAACGCCTGGTGGGCGAACTGGACCAGCGCCTGGCGCTGATCGTCGACCCGATGCTGGCCACCGGCGGTTCGATGGTCGCCGCGATTGACCTGCTCAAGCGCGCGGGCTGCAAGGAAATCCGCGCCCTGGTGCTGGTCGCCGCGCCCGTGGGCATCGATACCGTGCTGGCCAAGCACCCCGACGTGCACATCTACACCGCGTCCATCGACGACGGCCTGAATGAACACGGCTACATCATGCCTGGCCTGGGCGACGCCGGCGACCGCATCTTCGGCACCACGCAGAAGACGGAATAGCGGCCGGGGTACGGCCACGAACAAAAACGCCAGCCCGCAGGCTGGCGTTTTGCATTGGGCCCCCGGCCCCTCAGGCTGCCAGACGCTCCAGGCGTCCGTCCAGGTGCTGGCCGAACCACTGCAATTGCGAAGCCAATCCCGCCACTTCGCCCACGATCAAGAGCGCGGGTGAGCGGATCGCGTGTTCGGCGGCCAGGGCCGGCAGCTGTTCCAGCGTGCCCGAAAGCACGCGTTGCTCGGGCCGGCTGCCGTTCTCGATCAGCGCGAACGGCGTGTCGGGAGAACGGCCGTGGGCCAGCAGGCGGCCAGTCAGCAGATCCAGTTGCCCCACGCCCATGTAGAAAGCCAGGGTTTGCTTTTCACGGGCCAGGGCAGGCCAGTCCAGGTTGTCCTCGTCTTCGCGGCAATGCGCGGTGACCAGGCGGACGGACTGGGCGTGTTCCCGGTGCGTCAGCGGGATGCCGGCATAGGCCGCACAGGCCAGCGCGGCGGTGATGCCGGGCACCACTTCATAACGCACGCCGTGCGCGCGCAGGTATTCCAGTTCCTCTCCGCCCCGGCCGAAGATGAAGGCGTCGCCGCCCTTGAGCCGCACCACGCGGCGGCCGGCGCGCGCGTGCTCGACCATCAGCCTGTGGATGCGGGCCTGGGTGGCGTTATGGTCTTCGCCGGGCAGCTTGCCGACCGATACGCGCTCGGCGTCGCGGCGCGCCAGCGACATGACGTCGGCGCTGACCAGACGGTCGTGCAGGATGACGTCGGCCTCGTTCAGCGCGCGCAATGCCTTCAGCGTCAGCAGGCCGGGGTCGCCGGGGCCGGCGCCCACCAGCACTACGCTGCCGGCGTCGGGCGTTCGCGGCGCCGCCAAGGCCCCCGCCAACGCGGCTTCGGCCTGGGCCGGCTGCTGCTGGCGCAGGAAGCCGGCCACCGGGCCGTCCAGCAGCCAGTCGTAGAAGCGGCGGCGCGCGCCCAGGTCGGGATGGCTGGCGCGGATGCGCTTGCGGTAGCTGGCGGCCAGTCCGGCCAACTGGCCCAGGGTATGGTCGAACAGCGATTCGATGCGTTCCCGGATGCGCCGCGCCAGCACCGGCGCCACGCCGGACGAGGAAATGGCGACGATCACGGGCGAGCGGTCGACGATGGAGGGCACCTGGAAGGACGACAGCTCAGGATCGTCCACCACGTTGCTGAAGATGCGCCGGGCGCCGGCAGCCTCCGAGACGGCGGCGTTGGTCTCGCGGTCGTCGGTGGCGGCGACCGCCAGCCAGACTTCGTCGAGCCAGGCGGGATCGAATCGGCCGGACAAATGGCGGATGCGGCCTTCGGCGGCCAGCGCGGCCAGGGTGGGCGTCAGTTCCGGCGCTCCCACCAGCACGTCGGCGGAGGCTTCCAGCAGGGACAGCGTCTTGCGTTCGGCGACGGCGCCGCCGCCCACCACCAGGACCAGCCTGTCTTTCAAATCGGCAAAAATCGGGAAAAGCTTCATGAATGCCAGCCTCGGGCGTACCCGGCATAGTGTCGTTGGATCATAGGAAGGGGGCTTCATCCCCACAACTTTTGATTTCTTTGTTCCATATAACCAAAGCTTATTAAGTGGCCTTGCCCAGCCACGCGCTCATTTCCACGACCTCCCGCGCGACTTCGCCCAGCCGCTTCTGGCTTTGCATGGCGCGCTGGCGCAACAGGCCGTGGGCCTCATCTTCGGAAATCGCCCGCGCCTTCATCAGGATGCCCTTGGCCTTTTCCACCCATTGGCGGTCGGCCAGGCGCAATTGCGCTTCGCGCAGTTCTTCGCGCCGCGACTTCTCCATGGCGAAGCGCTCGATCGCCACAGTCAGCAGCGGCTCGATGCGTCCGGCAGGCACGTCGCCGACCACGTAGGCCGCGACGCCTGCGCGCAAGGCGCTGCGTATGGTTTCGCGATTGCCGTTGTCGGTGAACATCACGACCGGGCGGTCGCTGTGTTCGCTGGCCACGCATACGTTCTCCAGCGTGTCGCGGCCGGGGGCGTCGCTGTCTATCAACACCACATCGGGTGCAGCTTGGGCGATGGCGGCGGCCAGATCCATGTCCGGCGCCATTTCGGCCACGACATGTACGCCCGCTGCGGCCAGCGTTTGCCGCAGCGACGCCGCGCGTCCCTCGCCATCGTTGAGCAGCATGACCTTGAGCATGAGATTCCCCCTGATGCTTTCAGTCATGCAAGTTCCATGCCATCGTGTTGCGCCGCGCGGGCCGCCAGTCGCGCACAGCCGCGGAGCGCACTCCGCACGCGGATGGTGCACTGCCGCAACCGGAGGTGCACCAAGTTGGGTCGCACCCTGTTTTCCGTCAACACGGAGTGCGCGCCGATTGGCGAGGCAGCGTCAGCGGGGGCGCGGGCTGGCGGCCTTTCAGGCCATGTTTTTTTCTTTCTGGCACAGCGTTTGCTTCAGTGAAAGCGGGCGGCCAACGAAGGTTGCCCGACGCAACGCGCCGCGACCTGCGGCAAGGGACAACGACGTTCCGCAGCGCCACCGGATGGGAATCCGGGGCGCGCGGGACGTTTTTTTTTGCCAGGAGCCATGCATGACGCCATCGACCCGTAGCCCCTCCACAGAAGCCGCCGCGGCCGGGGATCTCAGCGCCAACGCCGCACGCCGTAAATGGCTTTGCGGCACGGCGCGCGCGGTGGCCGGCGCCAGCCTGCTGTCGCTGGTCGATCCGCTGGTGCGTGCCGGCGCCTGGGCCGCCGGCACCGACGCGCCCGAGAAGACCGAGGTCAAGATCGGCTTCATTCCGCTGACCGACTGCGCCTCGGTCGTGATGGCTTCGGTGCTGGGCCTGGACAAGAAGCACGGCGTGACGATCACGCCGTCCAAGGAAGCGTCCTGGGCCGCCGTGCGCGACAAGCTCATGAACGGCGAGCTGGACATGGCCCACGTGCTGTACGGCCTGGTCTACGGCGTGCACCTGGGCATAGGCGGGCCGAAGAAGGACATGGCCGTGCTGATGAGCCTGAACCAGAACGGCCAGGCCATCACGCTGTCGAACAAGCTGCTGGCGGCGGGTGTGCGCGACGGCGAATCGCTGGCCAAGCTGATGGCGTCCGACAAGCGCGAGTACACGTTTGCGCAGACCTTTCCCACCGGCACGCACGCGATGTGGCTTTACTACTGGCTGGCGACCTACGGCATCCATCCCATGAAGGACGCCAAGGTCATCACCGTGCCGCCGCCGCAGATGGTCGCCAACATGCGCGTGGGCAACATGGACGGCTACTGCGTGGGCGAACCCTGGGGGGCGCGCGCCATCCTGGACAAGATCGGCTACACCGCCGTCACTTCGCAGGGCATCTGGACCGACCATCCCGAAAAGGTGCTGGGCACGAGCGCGGACTTCGTGTCGCGCCACCCGAACACCGCGCGCGCAGTCACGGCCGCCATCCTGGAGGCCAGCAAATGGATCGACGCCTCGCCCGCCAACCGCCAGAAAACCGCGGAGACCATCGCGGCCAAGTCCTATGTCAACACGGACGCGAGCGGCATCGTCGATCGCATGCTGGGCCGCTATGACGATGGGCTGGGGAAAAGCTGGACGGACGAGCACGCCATGCGCTTCTACGCCGACGGCGCCGCCAATTTCCCGTACCTGAGCGACGGCATGTGGTTCCTGACGCAGCACAAGCGCTGGGGGTTGCTGAAGGAGCATCCCGATTATCTGGCGATGGCGAAACAGATCAACCGGATAGACCTCTACAAGCAGGCCGCGCAGGCCGCTGGCGCGGCGTTGCCGGCCAGCGAGATGCGCAGTTCGAAACTCATCGACGGCGTGGTCTGGGACGGCAGCAACCCTGCCGCCTACGCCGACGGATTCAAGGTCAAGGCCTGAGCGCCGATACGAAAGGGGCATGCAATGTCTGACGCAACGAGTATGAGCCGCGGCGATGAACTCCTCGCCCTCTGGCGCGAGCGCCTGGAATCCGCGTTGCGGGCCGTGGTGGGGCCCGTGGCGGGCTTCGCACTGTTTGTGCTGGTGTGGCAGGTGGTGGCGATGCGGATACCGGAGATTCCCACGCCAGGCGTGACCTGGCGCGCCGCCGTCGAGCTGTTTTCCGATCCGTTCTACGACAACGGCCCCAATGACAAGGGCATAGGCTGGAACCTGCTGGCATCGTTGCAGCGCGTGGCGGTGGGCTTCGGCCTGGCCGCGCTGGTCGGCATCCCCGCGGGTTTTGCCATCGGCCGCTATGCGGCGGTGCGGGCAATGTTTTCGCCCATCGTCAGCCTGCTGCGGCCGGTGTCGCCGCTGGCCTGGCTGCCTCTGGGGCTGCTGCTGTTCAAGGCGGCCAACCCGGCCGCCATCTGGGCCATCTTCATCTGTTCGATCTGGCCGATGATCATCAACACCGCGGTCGGCGTGGCGCGCGTGCCGCAGGATTACCTGAACGTGGCGCGGGTGCTGAACCTGTCCGAATGGAAGGTGACCACCAAGGTGCTGCTGCCCGCCGTGCTGCCCTACATGCTGACCGGCGTGCGCCTGTCGATCGGCACCGCGTGGCTGGTGATCGTGGCGGCGGAAATGTTGACCGGCGGCACGGGTATCGGCTTCTGGCTTTGGGACGAATGGAACAACCTGAAGGTGGAGCACATCGTCATCGCCATTTTCGTGATCGGCATCGTCGGGCTGCTGCTGGAACCCCTGCTGGTCGCCCTGGCCCGCCGCTACACCTATACCGAGGAATAGCGCCATGAAGAAATACGTACGCATCGAGCGCGTGGGCCAGACGTTCAACACCCGCAAGGGCGCTTTCGTGGCACTGCGCGACATCGACCTGACCGTGGAGCAGGGCGAGTTCATTACGCTGATCGGCCATTCCGGTTGCGGCAAATCGACCTTGCTCAATCTCATCGCCGGCCTGACCCGCCCCACCAGCGGCGTGCTGCTGTGCGCGGAGCGCGAGATCACGGGCCCCGGCCCGGACCGCGCCGTGGTGTTCCAGAACCATTCGCTGCTGCCCTGGCTGAGCTGCTTCCAGAACGTGTACCTGGCGGTGGAGCGGGTGTTCGGCGGCCAGGAGAAGCGCCCGCAGCTGGTCGAGCGCACACGCGCGGCGCTGGATCTGGTGGGCCTGCTGCCAGCGCAGAACAAGCTGCCGCGCGAGATTTCCGGCGGCATGAAGCAGCGCGTCGGCATCGCGCGTGCGCTGGCGATCGAACCGGGCGTGCTGCTGATGGACGAGCCCTTTGGCGCGCTCGACGCGCTGACCCGTGCGCACCTGCAGGACGAATTGCTGAAGATCGTCGCCAAGACGCACACCACCACCGTCATGGTCACGCACGACGTCGACGAAGCCGTACTGTTGTCCGACCGTATCGTGATGCTGACCAACGGCCCGGCCGCGACCATCGGCGAAATCCTGCCCGTGCCTTTGTCCCGTCCGCGCGACCGCGTACGGCTGGCCAATGACGCGGCCTATCTGGCGTGCCGGGCCGCGGTGGTCGACTTCCTGCATCGCCGCCATGGCAATCCCGAGCGCTCGCAGGCGGCGCTCCAGGCCAACGCGGCGCTGGATGCGGACCTGCAGCCGCTGGCCGAGGCCGGGGCGTCGCGCGCCGCCGCGTAGGGACCGCCATGGATGCGAAGCAGAAGCTGGTGGTGGTCGGCAACGGCATGGCGGGCATACGCACGCTGGAAGAGCTGCTGAAGCTGACGCCCGACCTGTACGAGATCACGGTATTCGGCGCCGAGCCGCATCCCAACTACAACCGCATCCTGCTGTCGCCGGTGCTGACCGGCGAACAGAGCTTGCGGGATATCGTGCTCAACGATGAGGACTGGTACGTCCGCCACGGCATCCGCCTGTTGTTGAACCGCAAGGTCGTGGGCGTCAACCGCGCCCGTCGTACCGTGCTGGCGGACGATGGGTCAGAGACGCCCTATGACCGGCTGTTGCTGGCCACGGGCTCGAATCCGTTCATTCTGCCGGTGCCCGGTAGTGATCTGGACGGCGTCGTCGCCTTTCGCGATATTGGCGACGTGAACCGGATGATAGAGGCGTCCTCGCGCTACCGGCACGCAGTGGTGATAGGAGGCGGCCTGCTGGGCCTGGAGGCCGCCAACGGCCTGGCCGCGCGCGGCATGGACGTGGCCGTGGTGCATCTGGGGGAAGCGCTGCTGGACAGGCAGCTGGACGGCGGCGCCGCGGCCATGCTGCGCCGCGGCCTGGAGGCGCGCGGCCTGAAGTTCCTGCTGGGGCGCCAGACCCGCGAGATCCTGGGCGGGGCCGACGGGCGGGTGCGTGCGCTGCGCTTCGCGGACGGCGCAGAAATTCCGGCGGACCTGGTGGTGATGGCGGTGGGCGTCAGACCCAACACGGAACTGGCCGAACGTTGCGGGCTGCATGTGAACCGCGGCGTGGTGGTCAGCGACACCTTGCAGACCTATGACCCGCGCATTTACGCGGTGGGTGAGTGCGTGAGCCATCGCGGCACCGCCTATGGGTTGGTCGCGCCGTTGTATGAGCAGGCGAAGGTGGCGGCCAACCATCTGGCGCTGCACGGCATTGGCCGCTACGAAGGCAGCGTGACGTCGACCCGGCTCAAGGTCACCGGCATCGACCTGTTTTCCGCCGGCGATTTCGCCGGAGGGCAACAGACCGAGTCGATCACGCTGGCCGATACGCCCGGCGGCGTCTACAAGAAACTGGTGATCCGCGACGACAAGCTGGTGGGCGCCTGCCTGTACGGCGACACGGCGGATAGCGCCTGGTATGTGCGCTTGATCCGCGAGGGCCGGCGCATCGGCGCATTGCGCGAGCGGCTCATGCACGGCGAAGGCGCGGCGGAGGAATAAGGGATGGACGCGCCCATGATTCGCCGGATCCATATCGCGGACGCAGCGCCGCAAGGCGTGCGCGAAGTGGCGTCGGTATGCTGCTATTGCGGCACCGGCTGCGGCGTGCGGGTGCAAGCGCGCGATGGCGCGGTGCTGCGCGTGCGCGGCGACGAGCAGCATCCCGCCAACCATGGCCGGCTCTGCAGCAAGGGCCTGGCGCTGGCGGACACGGTGCGGCGCGATGGCGCGCGTGTGCTGTCGGCGCAATGGCGCGAGACGCGTGCCCACCCCCGGCGCGCCATCGCGCTGGACCAGGCGCTGGATATCGCCGCGGCCAGGCTGGCCGACGCCATCGCGCAGCATGGCCCGGACGCGGTGGGCTTCTACCTGTCGGGGCAGTTGCTGACCGAGGATTACGCGGTCTTCAACAAGCTGGCTCGCGCGCTGGCCGGCACCAACAACATCGACACCAATTCGCGCCTGTGCATGTCCAGCGCGGTCTCGGGCTACAAGCGCACGCTCGGCGCGGATGCGCCACCGGCCTGCTACGAGGACCTGGACCTGGCGGACACGGTGCTGATCGCCGGCTCCAACATGGCCTATGCGCATCCCGTGCTGTTCCGGCGGCTGGAGGCCGCGCGGGCGCGGCGTCCTGGCATCAAGGTGATCGTCGCGGATCCGCGGCGCACCGATACCGCGGCCTTCGCCGATCTGCACCTGCAGCTGGCGCCGGGTACGGATGTGGCCTTGTTCCACGCCATGCTCAATGTCATGGAGCAGGAGGGGTTGCTGGACCACGGCTACATCCAGCGGCATACGGAAGGCTTCGAGCCTTTGATGGCGCGCGCGCGGCGGTACACGCCGCAAGCGGCGCAAGAGATCTGCGGCGTGCCGGCGGAGGACATCGTCCAGGCGGCGCGCTGGTTCGGCGCGGCCGGCGCGGCGCTGTCGCTCTACACCATGGGCTTGAACCAGTCGACCAGCGGCACCGACAAGAACGCCGCCCTGATACATCTGCATCTGGCGACCGGGCAGATCGGCAAGCCGGGGGCGGGGCCGTTTTCGCTGACGGGGCAGCCCAACGCGATGGGCGGGCGCGAGGCGGGCGGCATGGCCACGCTGCTGCCGGGCCACCGCGATCCCGCGTCGGCGGCCGACCGTGAGGCGACGGCCGCACTGTGGGGCGTGGACGCCTTGCCGCAGGCGCCGGGCGTCACCGCGCTGGAGATGTTCGACGCGGCGCTGGATGGGCGCATCAAGGTGCTGTGGATCGCGGCCACCAACCCGGCGCAGTCCCTGCCGGACCAGGCCCGGGTGCGCGCGGCGCTGGAGCGCGCCGACTTCGTCATCGTGCAGGAGGCGTATGCAGGCACCGAGACCCTGGCCTACGCCGACCTGGTGCTGCCCGCCGCGACCTGGCCCGAGAAGTCCGGCACCGTGACCAATTCGGAACGGCGCATCAGCCGGGTGCACGCCGCGATCGATCCGCCTGGCGACGCGCTGCCGGACTGGCGGCTGGCACAGGAGGTCGCGCTGCGCCTGGCCGCCCGCATAGCCCCGCCCAAGGCGGCGCTATTCGCCTACCGGGACGAAAGCGAGGTCTTTGCCGAGCATGCCCGCACGACCGCGGGCCGGGACCTGGATTACAGCGGGCTGGATTACGCGGCGCTGCATGCGCACGGACCGCAGCAATGGCCGTATCGGCAAGGGCAGGGTACTGCGCGCCTGTATGCCGATGGCATGTTCCCCACCGCCAGCGGACGCGCCCGTTTCTGCGATGTGGATTACCGCCCAGTCGCCGAAGCCGCTACGCAGGAATATCCGCTGCGGCTCACCACCGGCCGCTTGCGCGACCACTGGCACACCATGGCGCGCACATCCCTGGCCCGCGCGCTGACGCAGCATGTCGAGGAACCCTGGGTGTCCATGCATCCCGAGGACATGCGCCGGCTCAAGCTCGAAGCCGGCGCGCTGGCCAGGCTGGCATCGCGCCGGGGTAGTGTGGTGCTACCCGTGCAGGAAGACGACTCGCTGGCAGAGGGACTGGTGTTCCTGCCCATGCATTGGGGCAGCGCCTACATGGCGGGACATGGGGTCAACGCGCTGACCAATCCGGCTGCCGATCCCCTGTCGCGCCAGCCGGAACTCAAGCACAGCGCCGTGTCCGCCGAACCGGCCGGCCTGGCGTGGCAGGCCGCAGGCTGGCTGCAGGGCGACAGCGTCGTGTTGCGCGCGCGGCTGGAGCCCTGGCTGCGGCGCTTCGACTACGCGGTCGTGCTGCCGGCGGGCGCAGGTGGCGTGCGGATGCGTCTGGCAGCCCCCGCCGCGCCGTCGGCAGAGGTCCTGGATGCGATGGCGGATGCGCTGGACCTGCGCCTGCCCGACGTGGCTTTCGACGATCCCGCGCGCGGCCAGATGCGCAGGGTGAAGGTGGAGCAAGGCGCCTTGCGCGGCTTTCTGCTGGCAGGCGATCTGCGGGCGCAGGATGCGCTGTTGTCCTGGGCCGGCGGCGGCGATGCGCCGGCCAGCGTGGCGGCGCTGCTGACCGGACGGATTGCGGGCGCGGTCCGCTCGCGCACGGTCTGCGTCTGCAATGGCGTGAGCGAGGCCGCGATCCTTGCCGGCATCGCCCGGGGCTGCGATCTGGCGGCCTTGAAGACTGCGCTGGGCTGCGGCACCGGCTGCGGTTCCTGCGTGCCGGAGATCCAGGCCCTGATCGGCCGCGCCGCGCGCGCCGCCGCACCAGCGTAGCCGCCGCCAGCTTGGCTGCGGCCGACACGTTCCGACACGCGCCGCGTCTCGCAACCGGTGTAGTATCAAGCCAGCCATGCGCCAGGCGCGGGCGGTTTTTATCCGGATTCATGGAGTGGCTTGTGACGATGCGAAAAATGGCATCCCTGGTTTTTACGGTGGGCGCGCTGGGCGCGGCCGCTGCGGCGCAGGCCGGCGTGTGCGATGCGCAGTTCATGCATGACGGTGGCGCGGTGCAACTGACCGGCAGCGGCAATCTGGCGCTGGGCGCCGACCTTACTTTCGCCGAAGTTACAAAAAGCAATGGCGACAACTGCCGCGCGCGCGTGCAGGGCGTGGCCACGTTCAGCTATGCGGGCCTGCCCCCGGGCAAGTCCAAGCTGGATTACCTGATGACGGTCAAGGGCGGCCAGGCCACCTTCCTGCGCTATGCCTCCGCGGGCGAAGCGCCCAAGCCTTCCGAAGGCCAGTTCGACCTGCGCATGCTGGGTCTCTTCGCCTATGACGGCAAACTCAGCGCCGGCCAGAAATTGCCCGGCTCGTCGTTCCGCCTGAAGATCGGCAAGGAGGCGCCCGTCGGCGGCCAGCCCAGCACCACGGTGCGCATCGGCGAGAAAACCGTGGGGCAGAAGACTTCGGTGAGCACCGCGTTGGGCGCGCAGTCCTGCCATCCGATTACCTACACCCGCAATTCGGATCCCACCATGGCCACGTTCCAGGGCCTGACCATTCCCATCCCCGGCATGAACACCACCGTGACGGACTGGTACTGTCCGGCGATCAATCTGGTGATGAAGCAGGACATCGATCAGGGCGGCGTCAAATCCGCCGTTGAGATTACGCAAATCAAGTAGCACACCGTAGCAAGCGCGCCGTGTCTCCCGCATGGCGGCTGGTATGATGGTTCCGTCATTGACACACAACAGGAGCTCAAATAATGGCCACGAGAAAATCCGAAGAAGTCGCAAAAGAAAAACTCATCGACAGTGTCAAGTCCAGCCTGAATGACGCCGAAAGCCTGCTGCGCGAAGCTGCCAGCAGCACGGGCGACAAGGCCAACGAATTGCGCGACCGTGCGCTGACGTCCCTGAAGCGCACGCGTGAAGCCCTGTACGAAGCGCAGGACGCCGTGCTGGAACGCGGCCGCAAGGCTGCCCGCGCGACCGACGACTACGTGCACGACAATCCCTGGCAAGCCATCGGCATCGCAGGCGTGACCGGCCTGCTGCTCGGCTTGCTGATCAGCCGCCGCTGATAGGGCAGGACATCCGGGCGGGCGGCGCGGGCGCAAGGCCGCGCTTCCCGCCCGGCGTCCTTCTCAGCCATGGGTCTACGAAAATCTGTTTTCGGCGTTGCCTCCAGCGTGGTCGGGCTGTTGCGCACGCGCCTGGAATTGCTGGCGCTGGAAGCAGCGGACGAAAAGGCGCGCCTGCTCAAGCTCTTGGGCATGGCGTTTGCTGCGCTGCTGTTCCTGACGCTGGCGGTACTGGTCTTCACCGTCACGGTCGCGGTGGCGTTCTGGCCCACTGAAGACCGCTATCTGGCCCTGGGCCTGTTGGCGGGTTTCTACGGTCTGGTTGGCGTGGCCTTGCTGGTGGCGGTGCGCCGCGGGCTGGTCTACGGCGCGCCGCCGTTCGCGGCCACGCTCGAAGAGCTTGGGCGCGACGCCGAATTGCTGGATCGGGTGCGCGACGCGCAGGACGACGACGAAGCGCAGGCGCGCCGGCGCGAGGAGGGCTGAAGCATGATGAAAAGGTCTCCCACCGTCGACCGCGCCGTGCGCATCGAACTGCTGCGCGCCCGCGCCGCCATCGAACGCGAATCGCTGGCGCAGAGCATCGCGTCCACCGGACGCAAGCTGGAACCGGCCGCGCTCCTCAAGGGGCTGCTGCCGGGTCTGGCTTCCGGAGGCGCATCGCGCTGGGCCTTGCAGGCAATCAGCCTGGCGCGTCGCTATCCCATCGTCAGTTCATCGCTGTCCGCCATGATCATGCGCGGCGGCAAGCGCTCCAAGCTTCTGAAGATCGCCGGCGGCGCCTTTGTCGGCTGGCAATTGTTCAAGGCCTGGCAGAACTCGCGCCGTGATGATGATCTGGACGCTGGCAAGCGCTGAGGCTGCGGCTTCGCCCAACAAAAAAACCCGCCATTGTTTTTGGCGGGTTTTTTTATGCTGGGGCTGGCGCAACGTTCTGCTTGCCGATTCGGGCCAGCCAGAAAGCAAAAGCCCCGGCTCCAGGCCGGGGTGGGTATCAGGTCTTACATGATGGGTCGTAGGCTTGCGCCCATTGGAAGCCATCACCAACCTTACGAAGATTGTATGTATTTCCATCGGCCACCGTCAACGGCGACGGCCTGACCCTTCTTCCAGGTTCGGCGATATGCCCCATACATTGCAGTACCGTCCACTGCTGATCGATACGCTCATCACCAACGAACGCATCGGCAGCTATCAGAGCGTATTCCAGCCGGCGAATGACATGGAGCTGGTGGGGGCGTATCTATGGAATGCGCATGCCTGCGGTGCCCTGTACCCCCTGATGGGCGCGGTAGAGGTCACCCTGCGCAACGCCATCGACCAGGCGCTGGTGGCCGACCTGGGACGATTCTGGTGGGCGGGCGGCAAACTACGCTATCGCTCCTTCGCAGCGGGCGTGGACGCGCCGCACGCGGTGCAGGCCGTGCGCGAGAACTTCGCCAAGGCGACCCGCAACCATGTTGCCGAGCAGCGCCGTCGCCATGCCGTGCGCGGCAACGTGACGCCGCAGCACCATGGCATCATCGCCAAGACGGAATTCTCGACCTGGGAGTTTCTGCTGGACGGGGAGTTCTTGGGGCGCGGACTGATCTGGCCCAGGCATTTGTCCGCCGTGTTTCGTGGAAAATGGCCGCTACGCCAGGCTGGCGCGATGCTTGCTCATGTGCACGATCTGGTCGCCACGCTGCGCGACTTCCGCAATCGCCTGTTTCACCATGAGCCGGCTTGGAAGCGCTACGGCGTGCTGACCGAGACGGATGCCGTGCAGCACTTGGAGGAAAAGGCGGCAAAGGCAGAAAGTCTGCTGGAACTGATCCACCCGGAAAACCTGCGGCTATTGCAGGCCAATGGCCTATTGCGGAATGCGCGACGGGCTTGCTCGTCGGCTGAAATCAGACGCTTTCAGCATCTGGCGCAGACGCATCGGGTCAATTCGTTGGCCGTGCTGACGGGATTGGTTGCGCGCAGTGCGCAGGAGAACAGTGCCTTGGTCGCCCGGCTGGATCCAGGGCAGGATCAGCATTTTCTGATCCTGCCCCGCTGAAATCCAGGTTGCATATCGGAGGGGCGCTGCGCCCGCCCGCTGTTTACAGCCCCAGCTGCCCCCACATCTCATCCACCCGCTTCTTGACGTCCGCATCCATGGTGATGGGGGTGCCCCATTCCCGATTGGTCTCGCCGGGCCATTTGTTGGTGGCGTCCATGCCCATCTTGCCACCCAGGCCGGAGACCGGCGAGGCGAAGTCCAGGTAGTCGATGGGCGTGTTTTCCACCAGCAAGGTGTCGCGCACCGGGTCCATGCGGGTGGTCATCGCCCAGACCACTTCCTTCCAGTCGCGCGGATTGATGTCCTCGTCCACCACCACGATGAACTTGGTGTACATGAACTGGCGCAGGATGCTCCACAGGCCGAACATGACGCGCTTGGCGTGGCCGGCATACTGCTTGCGGATCGACACCACTGCCAGGCGGTAGCTGCAGCCTTCCGGCGGCAGGTAGAAGTCCACGATCTCGGGCAACTGGCGGCGCAGCAGCGGCACGAAGACCTCGTTGAGCGCCACGCCCAGCACGGCGGGCTCGTCGGGCGGCTTGCCGGTGTAGGTGGAGTGGTAGATGGGATTGCGCCGCATCGTGATCCGCTCCACCGTGAAGACGGGGAACCAGTCCTGCTCGTTGTAGTAGCCGGTGTGGTCGCCGTAGGGACCTTCCAGCGCCATTTCGTAATCGGTGTTCGGCGGCGGGTTGACGCCTTCGGGCACGACGGGTGCGATGGCGCGCGGGTCGGATGACGGCAGCAGGTGGCCTTCCAGCACGATCTCGGCCCAGGCCGGCACGGACAGGTCGCTGCCCAGCGCCTTGGCAACCTCGGTGCGGGATCCGCGCAAGAGGCCGGCGAACTGATATTCGGACAGGCTGTCGGGCACCGGCGTGACCGCGCCCAGCGTGGTGGCGGGGTCGGCGCCCAGGGCCACGGCGATGGGGAAGGGCGTGCCGGGATGCGCCAGGGCGTGGTCGCGGAAATCCAGCGCGCCGCCGCGGTGCGACAGCCAGCGCATGATCAGCTTGTTGGGGCCCAGCAATTGCTGCCGGTAGATGCCCAGGTTCTGGCGGCGGGCGTTGGGGCCGCGCGTGATCACCAGGCCCCAGGTCAACAGCGGAGCCACGTCGCCGGGCCAGCAGGTCTGGATCGGCAGGCGGTTCAGGTCGACGTCCTTGCCTTCCCAGACGATTTCCTGGCAGGCGGGGCTTTTGACGTTCTTGGGGCTCATGTCCCACAGCGTGGACTTCAGCATCGAGACCTTGGCCAACGCATCGCGCAGGCCCTTGGGCGCTTCGGGTTCGCGCAGCGAAGCGAGCAGTTCGCCGATGTCGCGCAGGGCGCTGACGTCGTCGGCGCCCATGCCGCGGGCGACGCGGGCCGGGGTGCCGAACAGGTTGGCCAGCACCGGCATCTGCGCCGTCTGGCCATTGTGCTGTGCGTTTTCGAACAGCAGGGCAGGGCCTTCCGCACGCAGGACGCGGTCGGATATTTCAGTCATTTCCAGCCGGGTGGACACCGGCGCAGCGATGCGTCTGAGCTCGCCCATGCGTTCAAGTTGGGCGATGAAGTCTCTAAGGTCGCGGTATTTCACTACAGATCCCAGCTATTTGGTTACATATTGGGTAGACAGAGAGGTTAACATTGACTCCCTCTTTTTAACGCAGGAGGTTTTATGCCCGATGCGTCAGTGGCCAGCCTGTTCCGAAGCCTGGCCCAAGGAGTGCACCAATATCTTGCCGAGTCCCTGCGCATTTGCTCCGTTTATCTGGGCATTGCGGTCATTGTGACGGTAAGCATGGGATTCGCCCTGCCTGGTTTGCGCGACCAGGCATTGCAAGTGCACAAAGCCTTGTTGACCGCCCTAGCGCCTACATCCATGCAAACCGGCACCGAATCCGAAGCCGGTTCCGAACTGGGTTCCGACATGTCGTCGGCAATTGCCATGGCCGTTCCTTCTGCTCCCGCCAGCAATGCCACCGGCATGCTGGGGCCCGCCCGTGTCGCGCCTGCGGCGCCCAAGCCCGTTGCGATGAGCGCCACTGGCCCGCAGGCAGAAGCCTTGCGCAACTATATTTCGCGCAAGTACAAGGTCGCGTATGACGCCACCGGCCCGCTGCTGAACACCGTGTACAAGGTAAGCCGCGAAAAGAAGCTGGACCCGCTGCTGGTGCTGGCCGTGATCGCCATCGAGTCCCGCTACAACCCGCTGGCCGAAAGCCACGTGGGCGCCCAGGGACTGATGCAGGTGATGACCAGCGTGCACCAGGACAAATTCGACGCGGTCGGCAAGACCGCGCTGGACCCGGCCGCAAATATCGGGGTCGGAGCCACGATCCTGCGCGATTGCATCAATCGCCGCGGCTCGGTCGATGGCGGCCTGGCATGCTACGTCGGCGCCACCGGACCGGACGACAACGGCTACGGCGCCAAGGTGCAGGCGGAACGCCGCCGCCTGGCGCTGGCCTCCGGGATCGCGCTGGCGCGCGACTGATTCCCGTCCTGGCCTGAATGCAAAGCGCGTCCCTAGGGACGCGCTTTGTTTTTCGCGGTTTGGCTGTCGAACTCAACCCTGCAGCAGCCGGCCGATGCGGGCGACGGCCTCTTCCAGACGGTCCAGGCCCGTGGCATAGGAAAAGCGCATGGTGTGCTTGCCGTGGGCCGGACCGAAGTCCAGGCCCGGCACCGCGGCCACGCCGGCCTCCAGCAGCAGGCGCTGCGAGAATGCGGCGCTATCCATGCCCAGGTTGGCGATGTCGGCATAAATATAGAAGGCGCCGTCGGGCTTCACCGGCACCTGGATCCCCATGCGCTCGAATTCCGGCAGCAGGTAGTCGCGGCGCTGCTTGAAGGCCTCGCGGCGGTGCTCGAAGGTCTTCATTGCTCCTGGCTGGAAGCAGGCCAGCGCGGCATGCTGGGCCAGCGTGGGCGCGCAGATCGCCAGGCTGGCGGCGATTTTCTCCACCGGCGCCACCATGTCCTCGGGCACGATCATCCAGCCCAGGCGCCAGCCCGTCATGTGGAAGTACTTTGAGAAGCTGTTGATGACGATGACGTCGTCGTCCAGCGTCAGGGCCGAGCGCGGCTGGCCTTCATAGGACAGTCCCAGGTAGATTTCATCGACGATGGCGAAGCCGTCGCGGGCGCGGACCTGCGCCAGCAGCTCGGCCAGCTCGCCATGGTCGATGGAGGTGCCGGTAGGGTTGCTGGGCGAGGCGACCAGCACGCCCTGGGTGGCGGGCGTCCAGTGGCTGGCCACGTCCTGCGCCGACAGCTGGAAGCGCTTGGCCGCCGTGCTGGGGATCAGGCGCGGCACGCCGCCCGCCGCCAGCACGAAATTGCTGTTTGCGGGGTAGGACGGATCCGGCATCAGCACTTCTCCGCCCTGGTTGACGAGCGCCGCGCAGGCCAGCGTCAGGGCGCCGGAGGCGCCCGCGGTGACGATCACGCGAGCCGGGTTGATCCTGGCGCCGAACTGCTCGTGGTAGAACTGGGCGATGGCCTCGCGCAGCGGCGTCAGGCCGGCCGAGGGGCTGTAGCCGCTGAGGCCGGCGCGCGCCGCGCGCTCCAGCGCTTCCACGACCTGGGGGGGCGCGGTAAAGTCCGGTTCGCCGATGCCCAGGCTGATAATGTCCTTGCCGGCCGCCTGCAGCGCTTGCGCCTGCTTGAATAGTTCCATTACCTGGAAGGTCAGGAAGTCATTGGTGCGATGGGCAAGGCGGGGCATCGGATTCTCGAAGGCGTTTGTAGCGAAAAAGGAATTGTAGTCATGCAGCCATCCCGGCGCGCTTTCCTCCTGGGCCGTCGTCCGGCCCGCAGCCCGTGGTCGGCCTTCATGGAGCGGTTGAGCCTGCTCTGTCAGGGATCTGTCCGAGATTCGGGCGAGGCGGGAGAGGGCGGCCCGCGGGGCCTGCTGACGCCCGCGCGCGACGCGGATGTGGCGCACGCGCGCACGCTGTGCGCCGAGTACCGCGTGACGCTGGCGCTGGCGGGCGCCGAAGGGCCTTTCGAGACCGTCCATGGTCCGCTCCTCACGGTGGACCCGTCCGCCATGACCGGCCTGGTGCGCCTGTCCGGCGAAACCGGGCGCTGGCGCGCGCAGCCGGGCACGCCGCTGGCGATGTTGGCGCAGGCCGGGCTGCGCCAGTTCGCCGGCCTGCCCGGGGGCTTGACGCTGGCTGCATGGCTGGCGGCCAAGGCCCACTGGCCCGCCGGGCGCTGCGCCGACTCCGGCGTGGTGGCGCTGGACGTGATGCTGGCTGACGGCATAGAGGAAACGTTGGGGCCGTTCGGCGAGTCGGACGTCCAGCCCTTGCGTTCCGCCACCGTGCAGCGCCTGGTGCCGGCGCTGTTCCAGCTGGCGTCTGGGGGGGACGCCTTCGCCACCCGGGACGGCGAGCATTGGCTGGGCCGCTACCGGCTGGACGCGCTCAAGCCGGAACCGCCCGCCACCGTCAACCTGGCGCATCTGCTGCTGGGGCATGGCGGCACGCTGGCCTGGGTGCAGTCGGTGACACTGGCAGACGCCGGGCCGGCGCCGCACGCTCCTGCCTGCCCGAACGAGCCGCCGGGGCTGGCTACCACCCGCCTGGACTCTCGGGTGAAGGCCCTGTTCGACCCCGATGGACGTTTTCTTTCATTCCACATCGCGGAATAGCGACAATTTGTAAGCCGGCGCTAACATGGGACGAGCCCGCTTATCCAAGGGGCAGGCGGGCATTGCCGAGGTATCGCGGCGCCCGCCATCGGAATAGAATTCCCCCCTTTCGTGTCACACACTCTAGCCAGTAGCCGCCCCTATGGATGCCAATCTCCGCAAAGCCGCCCTTGAATATCATGAGCTTGGACGCCCCGGCAAAATCTCGGTCACGCCGACCAAGCAGCTCACCAACCAGCGGGACCTGGCCCTGGCGTACTCGCCTGGCGTGGCGGCGGCCTGCGAAGAAATCGTGGCCGATCCGGCCAATGTGTACCGCTACACGGCGCGCGGCAACCTGGTGGGCGTGATCACCAACGGCACCGCGGTGCTGGGCCTGGGCAACATCGGCGCATTGGCTTCCAAGCCGGTGATGGAAGGCAAGGCGGTGCTGTTCAAGAAGTTCGCCGGCCTGGACGTCTTCGATATCGAAATCAATGAGACCGACCCGGACAAGCTGGTCGAGATCATCGCGGGCCTGGAAGCCACCTTCGGCGGTATCAACCTCGAAGACATCAAGGCCCCGGAGTGCTTCACCGTCGAGCGCAAGCTGCGCGAGCGCATGAAGATCCCCGTCTTCCACGACGACCAGCACGGCACCGCGATCTGTGTGTCCGCCGCCTTCATCAACGGCCTGAAGGTCGTGGGCAAGGACATCAAGCAGGTGAAGGTGGTGACCTCGGGCGCAGGCGCCGCCGCGCTGGCCTGCCTGGACCTGATGGTGGACCTGGGCCTGCCGCTGGAAAACATCTGGGTCACCGACATCGAAGGCGTGGTCTACGAAGGCCGCACGGCGCTGATGGATCCGGACAAGGCGCGCTTCGCGCAAAAGACCGACGCCCGCAAGCTGGCCGAAGTGACCCAGGGCGCCGACGTGTTCCTGGGCCTGTCGGCGGGCGGCGTGCTCAAGCCGGAAATGGTCGCGGCCATGGGTCCGCGCCCGCTGATCCTGGCGCTGGCCAATCCCACGCCCGAGATCCTGCCGGAACTGGCGCAATCGGTGCGCGACGACGTGGTCATGGCGACCGGCCGTTCGGACTATCCGAACCAGGTCAACAACGTGCTGTGCTTCCCGTACATTTTCCGCGGCGCGCTGGATGTGGGCGCCACCACCATCACCCGTGAAATGGAAAAGGCGGCGGTGTACGCCATCGCCGAGCTGGCGGAAGAAGAACAGAACGAAGTCGTGGCCGCGGCCTACGGCACCTTCGATATTTCGTTCGGCCCTGAATACCTGATCCCCAAGCCTTTCGATCCGCGCCTGATCGTGCGCATTGCGCCGGCGGTGGCCAAGGCCGCGATGGAAGGCGGCGTGGCCACGCGTCCGCTGGCGGACCTGGAAGCCTACGAAGAGCAGCTGCAGCAGTTCGTGTACCACTCGGGCGCCTTCATGAAGCCGCTGTTCTCGGCGTCCAAGCGGATCGTGCGCGAGGGCGGCCCAGCGCGCATCGTGTTCGCTGAAGGCGAAGACGAGCGCGTGCTGCGCGCGGTGCAGGTGATCGTCGATGAAGGCCTGGCCCGTCCCATCCTGGTGGGCCGTCCGTCGGTACTGCTGACCCGCATCGAAAAGCTGGGCCTGCGGTTGCGCCTCGGAGAAGACGTCGAAGTCACCAATCCCGAATACGATGAACGCTTCCACCAGTACTGGACCACGTACTGGGAGCTGATGTGCCGCCGCGGCATCACCAAGGAAATGGCGCGTGTGGAAATGCGCCGCCGCATGACCTTGATCGGCGCCATGATGGTGCGCCTGGGCGACGCCGACGGCATGGTCTGCGGGTCGGTCGGCGCCTACCATGATCACCTGCGCTTCGTGGACGAGGTCATCGGCCGCCGTCCCGGCCACAACGTGTATGCCGCCATGAACATCCTGCTGCTCAACGAGCGCACGGTGGTGCTGGTGGACACGCACGTCAACGATGAACCTTCGGCCGAGCAGATCGCCGAATTCACCATCGCCGCCGCCAACGAGATGCGCCGCATGTACCTGGCGCCCAAGGTCGCGCTGCTGTCGCGCTCGAACTTCGGTTCGGGCAGTTCGGCCTCGGGCGCGAAGATGCGCCGCGCGCTGGAACTGGTGCGCCAGGCCGCGCCGGAACTCGAGATCGACGGTGAAATGCATGGCGACTGCGCGCTGGACGAAGCGCTGCGCATGCGCATCCTGCCGTCGTCCACGCTCAAGGGTCAGGCCAATCTGCTGGTGTGCCCGAACGTGGACTCGGGCAACATCGCCTACAACCTGTTGAAGACCGCCGCAGGCAGCAACGTTGCGGTGGGTCCGTTCCTGCTGGGCGCCAACGCACCGGTGCACATCCTGACCTCCAGCTCCACCGTGCGCCGCATCGTCAACATGACCGCGATGACGGTGGTCGATGTCAATACGCCGCGTTGACGTGACGCCACCCGGTCCGGCGTGCCCGCGCACGCCGACCGGCCTGGTCCTGACCGGAGGCGGCGCTCGCGCCGCCTATCAGGTGGGCGTGCTCAGCGCCATCATGGAATTGCTGGATCCGGACTGGCATTCGCGTTTCCAGAATCCCTTTCACATCATCTGCGGCACGTCCGCCGGCGCCATCAATGCCGCCGCGCTGGCCTGCCGCGCCGACCGGCCCCATCTGGGCGTGCGCCGCATCCGCCGGCTGTGGTCTTCCCTGAATACCGACATGATCTACCGGGCCGACGCGCCCGGCCTGATCCGTACCGGCGTGCGCTGGCTGGGCCTGCTGTCGCTGGGGTGGATGTACTCGGGCCTGACGCGCAAGCGGCCCCATTCGCTGCTGGACAACAGTCCCATGCAGGCTCTGCTGGAGCGGGTGCTGGACTTCCAGCATCTGCGCACCAACCTGGAAACCGGCGCGCTGTCGGCGTTGGCGATCACGGCCTCGGGCTACACCAGCGGCGAGCACCTGACCTTCTACCAGGCGCACACGCCCATCGAGCCCTGGCACCGCTATCTGCGCCTGGCGTTGCCCACGCCCATCGGCATCGACCACCTGATGGCTTCGTCCGCCATCCCCTTCGTCTTTCCGGCCCGGCAGGTGCAGGTGCACGGCAAGGGGGAGTGGTGCGGCGACGGTTCGATGCGCCAGCTCGCGCCCATCAGTCCGGCCATTCACCTGGGCGCGCATCGCGTGCTGGTGATCGGCACGGGTTTCCGCGACGAAACCCACCCGGAAAACCGCGAAGACTCGCCGCCTTACCCGTCGCTGGCCCAGGTCGGCGGGCATGCGCTGGCCAGCATCTTCCTGGACGGCCTGTCGGCCGACGTCGAGCGCCTGGAGCGCATCAACTTCCTGATGGATCAGTCCGGCCCGGAAGGCGCGCAGCACGGGCATGCGCGCCGCATCGAGGTCCTGACGATCACGCCCAGCCAGTCGCTGGACGTCATGGCGCTGGAACATTTGCAGGATATGCCGGCCCAGGCCCGTGCTCTTTTCCGCGTACTCGGTGTATCGTCCGATCCAGACCGTCCCGGCGGCGGTTCGCTGATGTCCTACCTCTTATTTGAATCCAGCTACACCAAGCGATTGATTGAACTGGGTTATGCCGATACGATGCAGCGTAACGACGAAGTGATCGCCTTTTTCAAGGGGGCTCAGGCATGACGCGCAATGGCCAATCTACTCTGCAGCGGCAACTGATGCGCGGCGGTGCGCTGGCCCATGACGGGCTGGACAAGAAGGCCGTGGTGGACGCCGCCCATGAGCTTGGCCTGGCCCTGTTCGTCGCCAATTGCGATCCTGCCCGCAGCCGTTCCGCGGTGCTGCGCGCCATCGTCAAGGCAGTGGATTTCCCCGAATACTTCGGCGGCAACCTGGACGCCCTCTACGACTGCCTGTGCGATACCGTGCTGGACCACAAGACCGGCGTGGTGCTGTGGCTGTACAAGCTGCATTCGGGCGATCCGGCACTGGAAGAAGACTCGGGCCGCATCGAAACCGTCTGCTCCGACGCGGCCGATTTCGCCCGCGAAAACGGCCGCGTTTTTTCGTATGTCATCGAACACGCCGGACGCCATCCGGACCCCGAGCCCGGGGTAGCGGCAGCGCCCTACGGCGAAGACCACTGACCCGGCCGTTCTACCAGGCCAGTAGCGCGCTGGCCGCTGACAGCAGCGCCAGCCCCGCGGTTTCGGTGCGCAGCACCCGGGGGCCGAATCGCACCGCCTGCACGCCCGCCTCGCGGGCCTGGGCCAATTCCTTGTCCGACCATCCTCCTTCCGGCCCCACCAGCAGGGTCAGCGCCTGCAGGCCGGGGGCGGCCCGCAGCGCGCCGGCAAGATCGTCCTGCGCTTCCGGGTGGCACAGCAGGCGCAGGCCCTCGGCGGGCTGTTGCAGCCATTCGGCCAGGGTCAGCGGCGCGTCCACCGTCATCAGCCGGTTGCGGCCGCATTGTTCGCTGGCGGACTGCGCGATGCGCTGCCAGTGCGCCACGCGCTTGTCGAGCCGGGCGCCCGACAGCTGCAGCACGCTGCGTTGGGCGGCGATGGGGCTGACGCGCGCGGCGCCCAGCTCCACGGCCTTTTCCACCACCCAGTCCATCTTGTCCCCGGAAGGCAGGCCCTGCACCAGGGTGACGCGTCCGCCCAGTTCGGCCTCGCGCGGCAGGAATTCGCCCAACTGGGCAAAACCAGCCTTGCCTTCCACTTCGAGCGTGGCGGGATACTCGCCGCCCTGGCCGTTGAACAGCGCGACGGCCTCGCCCGCGCGCAGGCGCAGCACGCGCAGCGCATGGTGCGCCAGGGCTTCGGGAAGCGCCACGCGGGCGCCGGTACTCAGGGGGATATCGCAGAAGAAGCGGGGGGCTGACATAAATGTGCGAGAACTGATTTGATGTGGAGAAGGATACTTTTGCCGCCGGGCCGTCCCAAGGCAAAAACGCCCCCTTGGGGGGCAGCTAGCCCGCGCAGCGGGCGCGGCGTGGGGGCACTTGTCCTCAGAAAGCTAGCCTAGCACGGGCCGCCTTATGGCCGATGGCGTCGGGGAAACCCCTGGATGCTAAAATCCCATGCTTCGCAACCTACTCAACTGGCCCCTATTTTGACCGTAGGCCCGCCAGCTTCAAAGAGCCTTCCGAATGAGCAATCCGACCGCCCCTAAACTTGCCTTGGCGGATGCCATCCGCGCCCTCGCGATGGACGCCGTGCAACAAGCGAACTCCGGGCACCCGGGTGCTCCCATGGGCATGGCGGAAATCGCCCAAGCCCTGTGGGCCGGCAACCTGCGTCACAATCCCAAGGATCCCGCCTGGGCCAACCGCGACCGCTTCGTGCTGTCCAACGGCCACGGCTCGATGCTGATCTACGCCTTGCTGCACCTGACCGGCTACGACCTGCCGATCGAAGAACTGAAGAATTTCCGCCAGCTGCATTCCAAGACGCCGGGCCACCCCGAAGTGGGCATCACCCCGGGCGTGGAAACGACCACCGGTCCGCTGGGCCAGGGCCTGGGCAATGCTGTGGGCATGGCGCTGGCCGAAGCGCTGCTGGCTGCTGAATTCAACAAGTCCGGCCACACCATCGTCGACCACCACACCTACGCCTTCACCGGCGACGGCTGCCTGATGGAAGGCATCTCGCACGAAGTCTGCTCGCTGGCTGGCACGCTGAAGCTGGGCAAGCTGGTCGTGCTGTATGACGACAACGGCATTTCCATCGACGGCCACGTGGAACACTGGTTTGCCGACGACACCGCCAAGCGCTTCGAAGGCTACGGCTGGAACGTGATCCGCGGCATCGACGGCCATGACGTCGCCGCCGTGGACGCCGCCATCAAGGCCGCGCGTTCGCAATCGGAAAAACCCACGCTGATCGTCTGCCGCACCGTCATCGGCAAGGGTTCGCCCAACATGGCCGGCACGCACAACGTGCACGGCGCGCCGCTGGGCAAGGACGAGATCGCCGCCACCCGCGCCGCGCTGGGCTGGTCGTCGGAACCGTTCCAGATTCCGCAAGACATCTACGACGGCTGGGATGGCCGCAAGCAGGGCGCCGCCGCCCAGGCTGAATGGCAGTCGGCGTTCGACGCCTACGCCACCGAATTCCCCGCCGAAGCCGCTGAATTCAAGCGCCGCATGAAGGGCGAAATGCCCGCCGGCTACGCCGAACAGTTCAAGGCGTTCCTGGACGCCACGCTGGAAAAGGCCGAAACCGTCGCCACCCGCAAGGCGTCGCAGTTCGCCATCACCGCGCTGGCGCCGCTGCTGCCGGAAATGCTGGGCGGCTCGGCCGACCTGACCGGTTCCAACTTCACCGACTGGAAGGGCGTTGCCGCCGTCCGCGCCGGCGACAAGGGCATCCAGTTCGGCCGCCACATCAACTACGGCGTGCGCGAATTCGGCATGGCCGCCATCATGAACGGCGTGGCCCTGCACGGCGGCTACCTGCCGTTCGGCGGCACGTTCCTGACGTTCTCCGACTACTCGCGCAACGCCATCCGCATGGCCGCGCTGATGAAGCAGCGCGTGGTCCACGTGTTCACCCACGATTCCATCGGCCTGGGCGAAGACGGCCCGACCCACCAGTCGATCGAGCACGCAGCCAGCCTGCGACTGATCCCCAACCTGTCGCTGTGGCGTCCTTGCGATACGGCTGAAACCGCCGTGGCCTGGAACGCGGCCGTGACGCGCCCGACCAGCATCGGCATGGACGTGCACGACGGCGGCCCGACGGCCCTGTTGCTGTCGCGCCAGAACCTGCCGTTCGTGCAGCGCGACGCCGCCACCGTCGAGGCCATCGCCCGCGGCGGCTATGTGCTGCGCGATGCCGAAGGCGCCCGCGCAGTCATCATCGCCACCGGCTCGGAAGTCGCCATCGCGCTGGACGCGCAGGCGCAGCTGGCCAAGGACGGCATCGCCGTGCGCGTGGTCTCCATGCCCAGCACCGACGTGTTCGACCGCCAGGACGCCGCCTGGAAGCAATCCGTGCTGCCCAAGGGCCTGCCGCGGGTGGCCGTCGAAGCCGGGGTTACCGCCTTCTGGCACAAGTACGTGGGCCTGGAAGGTGCCGTCGTCGGCATCGACCGCTACGGTGAATCCGCGCCGGCCGGCGCACTGTTCAAGTTCTTCGGGCTGACCGCCGACAAGGTGGCCGAGACCGTCAAGCAAGTTTTGTAAAAAGGAGCTTAGTCATGACCATTCGCGTCGCCATCAACGGTTACGGTCGCATCGGCCGCAACATCCTGCGTGCCCACTACGAAGGTGGCAAGAAGCACGATATCGAAATCGTCGCCATCAATGACCTGGGCGATCCCAAGACCAACGCGCACCTGACGCGCTACGACACCGCCCACGGCAAGTTCCCGGGCACCGTCGAAGTCGACGGCGACTTCATGGTCGTCAACGGCGACAAGATCCGCGTGCTGGCCAACCGCAACCCGGCCGAGCTGCCCTGGGGCGAGCTGAAGGTCGACGTGGTGCTGGAGTGCACGGGCTTCTTCACGACCAAGGAAAAGGCCGGCGCGCACATCAAGGGCGGCGCCAAGAAAGTCATCATCTCGGCCCCCGGCGGCAAGGACGTTGACGCCACCATCGTGTACGGCGTGAACCACGGCGTGCTGAAGGCCACCGACACCGTCATCTCCAACGCTTCGTGCACCACCAACTGCCTGGCCCCGCTGGTCAAGCCGCTGAACGACAAGCTGGGCCTGGAAAACGGCCTGATGACCACCGTCCACGCCTACACCAACGACCAGGTCCTGACCGACGTCTACCACGAAGACCTGCGCCGCGCGCGTTCGGCCACCATGAGCATGATCCCCACGAAGACCGGCGCTGCCGCCGCCGTGGGCCTGGTGCTGCCGGAACTGAACGGCAAGCTGGACGGCTACGCCATCCGCGTCCCGACCATCAATGTGTCGCTGGTCGACCTGTCGTTCGTGGCCAGCCGCGACACGACCGCCGAAGAAGTGAACGGCATCCTGAAGGCCGCCTCGGAAGGCGAGCTCAAGGGCATCCTGGACTACAACACCGAGCCCCTGGTTTCGGTCGACTACAACCACAACCCGGCCTCCAGCACCGTTGACGCGTCGCTGACCAAGGTTTCGGGCCGCCTGGTCAAGGTCTCGTCCTGGTACGACAACGAGTGGGGCTTCTCGAACCGCATGCTCGACACCACCGTCGCGCTGATGTCGGCCAAGTAAGCAACACGGCTAGCTAGAGGGGACGGATTTGTTTTCCGCGTATGCGGAAAATGGGTTCGTCCCCTTTGTACGCCCATCGTAGGAATCCAAATATGTCCAAGGTCAACACTCTGTCCGCGCTGGCCAAGTCCGGCGCCCTGTCCGGCAAGCGCGTGTTCATCCGCGCCGATCTCAACGTGCCGTTCGACGACGCCGGCCGCATCAGCGAAGACACCCGCATCCGCGCCTCGGTGCCCGGCATCCGCATGGCGCTGGACGCCGGCGCCGCCGTCATGGTCACCTCCCACCTGGGCCGTCCCAAGGAAGGCGTGCTGACCGAAGCCGATTCGCTGGCCAAGGTCGGCCAGCGCCTGTCCGAACTGCTGGGCATGCCTGTGCAGCTGGTGCGCGACTGGGTCGACGGCGTCCAGGTCGATCACGGCCAGGTCGTGCTGCTGGAAAACTGCCGCGTCAACGTCGGCGAAAAGAAAGACGACGAAACGCTGTCCAAGAAGATGGCCGCGCTGTGCGACGTCTACGTCAACGATGCGTTCGGCACCGCCCACCGCGCCGAAGCCACCACCCACGGCATCGCGCGTTTCGCACCCGTGGCCTGCGCCGGCCCGCTGCTGGCCGCCGAACTGGAAGCCCTGGGCCGCGCGTTGCACGAGCCCAAGCGTCCGCTGGTCGCCATCGTGGGCGGCTCCAAGGTGTCGACCAAGTTGTCGATCCTGCAATCGCTGGCCGACAAGGTCGACCAGCTGGTCGTGGGCGGCGGCATCGCCAACACCTTCATGCTGGCTGCCGGCCTGTCCATCGGCAAGTCGCTGGCTGAACCCGATCAGGTCGACCAGGCGCGCGCCGTGATCGACATCATGAAGCAGCGCGGCGCGGCCGTGCCGATTCCGGTGGACGTGGTGTGCGCCAAGTCCTTTGGCGCCGACGCCGAAGCCACCGTCAAGGCGGCCGAAGACGTGGCCGACGACGACATGATCCTGGACATCGGTCCCAAGACCGCGGCGCAACTGGCCGAGATCCTGAAGCAGGCCGGCACGATCGTGTGGAACGGCCCGGTCGGCGTGTTCGAATTCGACCAGTTCGCCAACGGCACCGAAGTGGTGGCGCGGGCGATCGCCGAATCGGAAGGCTTCTCGATCGCCGGCGGCGGCGACACCCTGGCCGCCATTGCCAAGTACGGCATCGGCGAGCAGGTGGGCTATATCTCGACCGGCGGCGGCGCTTTCCTGGAATTCCTGGAAGGCAAGACCCTGCCTGCCGTGGCCGTGCTGGAAGCCCGCTACGCCAAGTAATACGTCTTGCCATGCAAGGCCGAAGCCGCCCCGATGGGGCGGCTTTTTTTATGCCGGCGCCTTGATCCAGGCTGCCCAGGTTTGGCCGGCTTGGTGTAGCCTTGGCGCAAACCGGCGCGCCCCGGGCTCGCTTCATCCCCGATTTCTCCGCAGCACCATGAACCTACGCTTCATTCCCGGCCTCAACAATTTCCGCGGCATCACCCGGGAATCGGCGCGGCGTGACATCACCGCCGGCCTGAGCGTGGCGGCGGTGGCGCTCCCGGTGGGCCTGGCCTATGCCGCCATGATGGGCGTGCCGCCGGTGGCGGGCCTGTGGGCGGCGATCGCCGGGATGCTGGGCTATGCCTTGTTCGGCTCGTCGCGCACCTTGATCGTCGGGCCCGATACTGCCACCTGCACCCTGATCGCCGCCACCCTGACCGGCATGGCGCTGACCACGCCGGAAGACCGGCTGGTGGCCGCCACCGGCATCGCCCTGACGGTGGGGGTGGGCTGCCTGATCGCGCGCGCCCTGCGGCTGGGCGTGCTGGCCAACCTGCTGTCGCGGCCGGTGCTGATCGGTTACATGGCGGGCGTGGCGATCACGCTGGCGTTGTCGCAGTTGAGCGGCCTGACTGGCGTGGGCCTGCGCAACAGCGGACTGGTGCATCCGTTCCTGGAGCTGTCGCGGCGCCTGCCGGAAATCCAGATTCCCACCCTGATCCTGGGCCTGACGTCCTGCGCCTTGCTGGTGGCGGTCAAGCGCTGGCGGCCGAACTGGCCCGGCCCCATCCTGCTGGTGGTGCTGGCCTGCGTGCTGTCCTGGCTGTTCAACTTCCCCGGCCTGGGCATCGCCGTCGTGGGAGAAGTGCCTGCCGGCTTGCCGGCCCTGAGCCTGCCGGTGCGCCTGGAGGGCGTGGACGGCATCCTGCTGGGCGCGGCGGGTGTGCTGGTGGTGAGCTTCTCCAGCGGCATCGTGACGGCGCGCAGCTTCGCCGCACGCACGGGCGAACACGTGGATCCCAACCGCGAGCTGGTGGGCTTTGGCGCGGCCAATATGGCGGCGGGCCTGTTCCAGGGCTTCGTGGTGACGGGCGCGGACTCGCGCACGGCGGTGGGACTGGTGGCTGGCGGTTCTTCGCCGCTGGTCAGCGTCACCGCGGCGCTGGCGCTGGCGGTGGTGGTGAGCCTTTTGAGCGGGCCGCTGTTCTGGCTGCCGCAGGCCGTGCTGTCGGCCATCCTGCTGCTGGCCGCCATCAGCTTGTTCGATGGGCACGCCTTCATGCGCCTGGCGCGCATCTCGCGCATCGAGCTGGCGTTCGGCATCCTTGCCGCGGTGGGCGTGGTGGGCTTTGGCGTGTTGCAGGGCGTGGCCGTGTCGGTGGGCGCCACGCTGCTGTATGCGATGTACGTGTCGGGCAATCCGCGCGACGCCTTGTTGGGCCGTTTGCCCGGCGAAACGGTGTTGGGCAAGCTGCACCTGAATCCCGAGGCCCAGCCGGTACCGGGCACGGTGATCTGGCTGTTCGAGTCTTCGGTGTGGTTCTTCAACGCCGACGCCTTCCGCCGGCGTGCGCGCGAGGTCATCGAGCAGGCAGGCGACGTGCGCTGGTTCGTGCTGGACGCCGAAGCCATGACCCAGGCTGATGCCGACGCGGTCGAGGCGCTGTATGAACTGAAGCATGTGCTGGACGAGCGCGGCATCACGCTGCTGGTGGCGGGCGGACACGGCCAGTTCCGCACCGCGCTGGAACGCTCCGGCCTGGTCAAGAAGATCGGCCGCGACAAGATCTTCGGCAGCCCCGAGCAGGCCGTGGAAGCGATCGAACGCTGGCGCCAGGCACCGCCCGCGGCGCTGGGCTAAGGCGCCCCGGCTGGGCGCCTTGGCTTAATCGATGATGTGGTAGCCGCCGTCGATGTATATCGTCTGCCCCGTCATGCGGCGGGCGGCGTCGGTCGCGAGCCAGGCGGTGGCTTCGCCCACGTCGTCGATGGACACCAGGCTGCGCGCGGGAGCCTTGGACTGGGCGCGGTCCAGCAGCGTATCGAATTCGGCGATGCCCGAGGCGGCGCGCGTCTTCAGCGGCCCTGGTGATATCGCGTGCACGCGTATGCCCTGCGGGCCCAGTTCCGCCGCCAGGTAGCGGGTGGCGGACTCCAGCGCGGCCTTTACCGGCCCCATCATGTTGTAGTGCTCGACCACCATCTGCGACCCGTAGTAGCTCATGCAGAACAACGCGCCGCCGTTGCGCATCAGCGGCTCGGCCAGCTTGGCCATGCGGATGAAGGACCAGCAGGACACATCCATGGCCTGCAAAAAGCCCACGCGCGAGCAGTCGGTCACGCGGCCATGCAGGTCGTCGCGCGGGGCGAAGGCGATGGAATGCAGCACGAAATCCAGCTGGCCCCATTCGGCGGCGACGCTGTCGAACACGGCTTCGAGCTGGCCCTCGCGCATCAGGTCCAGCGGCAAGAGCAGCGGCGCCTCCACCTGGCGGGCCAGCGGCTCCACGTGGCGCAGGGCCTTGTCGTTCAGGTAGGTCACGGCCAGCTCCGCGCCCAGGGCGCGGAAGGCCTTGGCGCAGCCCCAGGCGATCGAATCCGCATTCGCGATGCCCGTCACCAGGCCGCGCTTGCCCGCCAGCGGCAGCAGCGCGCTCATCGCTGCCTCACCAGTTCCAGCGTGTGCTGGGCGATGATCAGTTCTTCGTTGGTGCGCACCACGTAGACGCCGATGCGGCTGTCGTCGGCCGAGATGCGGGGGCCATGGCGGGCGTTGCGTTCGGGATCCAGCTTGATGCCCAGCCAGCCCCAGTGCTCGCTGATGGCCTGGCGGATCTCGGCGGAATTCTCGCCCACGCCGGCGGTGAAGACGATGCCGTCCACGCCGTTCATGGCGCAGGCCAGGCCTATCATGCCTTCGGCCACGCGCCAGGCGAAGTACTGCAGCGCCAGCTTGGCCGAGGGCGCGTCGCTGGCCAGCAGTTCGCGCATGTCGTTGCTGATGCCGGACAGGCCCTTCATGCCGCAGTCGTGATAGAGCAGGTGCTCGATCTCGTCATGGGTCATGCCGCGTTCCATCATCCACAGCACCACGCCCGGATCCAGGCGGCCGGGGCGGGTGCCCATGGGCAGGCCTTCCAGCGCGGTGAAGCCCATGGTGCTGTCCACGCTCTTGCCGTGATGCATGGCGCAGGCGGAAACGCCCGAGCCCAGATGGGCCGCAATGATCTTACCGTCGGCGATGTCCGGCAGCGCTTTCTTCAGGCGCTGCGCGATGTACTCGTAGGACAGGCCATGGAAGCCGTAGCGGCGCACGCCTTCCTGGTACAGCCGTTCCGGCAGCGCGTAGCGGTCGGCCACGTCGGAGTGGCTGCGGTGGAACGCGGTGTCGAAGCAGGCGACCTGCGGAATCCAGGGCCGGCGCTCGCGGATCACGCGGATGGGCGCCAGGTTGTTCGGCTGGTGCAGCGGCGCCAGCGGCGTGAAGGTGTCGAGCTTGGCCAGGATGGCGTCGTCGATCAGCACCGGCTCGGACAGCTCGGGGCCGCCGTGCACCACGCGGTGGCCTACCGCCAGCGGGGCGCCGCCCAGGTGGCCGCTGAGCCAGGTGCCGACGACTTCCTGGCCGTTGGGCACGTCGGGCGCGTGGCTGGGCGCGATTTCGCGTTCGACCAGGGTCTGGCCGGCGGCGTCGCGCACCTTCAGCTTCGGGTGCGAGGTGCCTATGCCTTCGAGCTGGCCGCCCAGGCGCGGGGCCAGCTCCTGCGCCCCGTCGATGTCGTACAGGTAGAACTTGATGCTGGAACTGCCGGCGTTGATGACGAGGATGGTGTCGGTCATGGCGCTGTGATTCCGGATTCCGAGGGGCGCTTCAAGCGAGCGGGCGGGCCTGTTGCTGGGCCAGGTGGTGGGCGTAGATGGCGGCTACCGCGCAGGACGCGAGGCGCGAGCGTGGGCTGTCGGCGCGGCTGGTCAGGATGATGGGCACGCGCGCGCCCAGCACGATGCCGGCTGCCTCGGCATTGGCCAGGAAGGTCAGGTTCTTGGCCAGCATGTTGCCGGCTTCCAGGTCGGGCACCACCAGCACCTGGGCCACGCCGGCCACCGGCGAGCGTATGCCCTTGATGCGCGCGGCGTCGGGGCTGATGGCGTTGTCCAGCGCCAGCGGGCCGTCCAGCAGGCCGCCCTCGATCTGGCCGCGGTCGGCCATCTTGCACAGCGCCGCGGCTTCGATGGTGCTGGGGATGCTGGGGTTGACCTGTTCGACCGCCGACAGGATCGCCACGCGCGGCTCGCCGAGGCCCAGGCCGTGGTGCAGGTCGATCACGTTGCGGATGATGTCGGCCTTGGTTTCCAGGTCCGGAAAGATGTTGATCGCCGCATCGGTGATGAAGAGCGGTTCGGCGTAGGTCGGCACTTCCATGATGAAGACGTGGCTGATGCGCCGGCTGCTGCGCAGCCCGGTGTTGCGCGCCACCACTTCGTGCATGAGTTCGTCCGTGTGCAGGCTGCCCTTCATCAGCAGTTCGGCTTCGCCGCTGCGCACCAGGGCGACCGCGCATTCGGCTGCCGCGTGGCTGTGCGGCGCGTCGACGATGCGCGCATCGCCCAGGTCGAACTTGTGCTCGGCAGCGACGGCGCGGATCTTCTGCTCGGGGCCCACCAGGATGGGCTTGAGCAGGCCCAGGTCGCGGGCTTCGAGCGCGGCCGACAGCGAGGGTTCGTCGCAGGGGTGGGCGATGGCGCAATGCGCCGGCGCCAGCGTCTGCGCGCGCGCGATGAGCCTGTCGTAGTGGGAGGTGGGAGGCAGCGTCATGCGGATTTCGCCTTGGCGGATTTGCGCGCGGGACGCGCGGCGGGTTTGGCGGAGGCGCTACGCTTCTTGGCGCGCACCGGGACGGCAGGCTCGGCCGCGGCCGAGGCCGCTTCGGGCCTGGCCGCCGCAGCGCGCACCGATTTGCGTGCAACGGTCGCCGTTTTCCTGGGCGCCGGCTGTTGAGCCTCCTCACGCTTCTGCGCACGGCGTTCGGCGTACTCGAAGATGCGTTCCATTTCGTCCAGGCTGATGCGGGCGGCCTCGCTCAGGGGCTCGGCGGCTTCCAGCACATGCTTCATGGTGTCCAGCGTTTCGCGGATTGCGGCGGCGGGCGCGTTGTCCAGCAGGTGCGGTATGGCCTGGATGGCGCCGGCGGCGTCCAGGGTCATCATCAACGCCTGGTCGCGGATGATGTCCTTGAATTCCTGCAACGACAGCGCGGTGTCCGATTCGGCGCGCATCTTGCGGATCAGCGCGTAGCTGCGTTCGTCCAGGCCGCCTTCGGCGCCCGACACATACAGCAGCATGCGGATCGCGGCAACGCGCAGGCCGCCTTCCAGCATCAGCGAACGCAGCTCGGCGGCGCGCTCTTCCATGAAGCGGCGGTGCTCGGGCGACACGCCCGGATGCTTGCGCGGCGGGCCGGAGCGCGCGCCCAGGCCGGCCAGGTCCTGCACCAGCGGCGAACCGTAAACGCCCATGAAGGTGCGTTCGTCGGCGGAATCGCGCAGTTCCTGCCAGATGTTCAGGCTGGTCTCGATCAGGTTCGAGAACATTTCCTGGGCCATCAGGAAGGGGTTGTCGGCCGACACCGGCTGGCGGTGTTCGCGCACCTGTTCGGCGACTTGGGCAATCGGCGCGATGGCCGGATTGCGGTCGGAGATCAGTTCATAGGGCAGGCGCAGCGGATGCAGGCGCTGCGACCATTCCGCCGATTGCGGCGTCACCAGGGCGCGCAGCCAGGGTTGCACGAAGCTGCGGTACATGCCCAGGTTGATGTCGGAAATGCGGGCGACGGCGGCGAAGCGGCGGTCGTCCTCTTCGTTGCGCTCGACGATGGCGCGCACGTCATCCAGCGTGCGCTGCTCGAACGACAGCACGTAGTTGCCATAGGCCAGGTCGGCATTGGGCGTGTCGGGCGTCTTGTCGGCGATCTCCGCCTGGTAGATGCCCGGCGGCAGCACGTCGATCATGTCGATGTTGGACGTGAATTCCTGGTGCTCCTTGCGCGCCACGCTGCCGGACACGAAGATGCCCAGATGGCCGATGCTTTCGTGCACCGCATAGACGATGGTCTGGCCGTGCGCCAGCACTTCGGATTCGTCCTGGTACAGATCGGGGATCCAGCCCAGCGCCTGCGGCGGGGGCGTGATGTTGTCGCCCTTGGAGCAGAACACCACGATGGGCGAGCGGATGTTGCGCAGGTCGATGCGGATGCCGTCCGAGGTCACCAGGCCGGCGGTAGCCAGGCGGTTGCCGACGAACAGGTTGTCGACGATGTACTGGATTTCCGGGCCGTTCAGGAAGACGTGGCCGCCCCACCATTTTTCGAAGCTGAGGTAGCGCTTGGCCTCGGTGTCGACGTTGGAGTACAGGTTGTACTGCTTGGACCACAGGGTGTTGGCCGGATTCAGGTTCTCGAAGTTCTGCACCAGCCAGGCGCCATCGAACTTGCCGTCGCCCAGGTCGCTGGTCAGGGCGGTGAGCCAGCTGCCGCCCAACAGGCCGCCGGCATAGCGCATGGGATTCATGCCGCGCCAGCCCGCCCAGTAGGACAGCGGCGCGCCCGCCACGATGATGGGGCCGAACAGTTCGGGACGGACCGCGGCGGTCATCATGATCTGCCAGCCGGCCTGGCAATTGGCGACCACCACCGGCTTGCCTTCGGCGTTGGGGTGCAGCGCGATGATCTCTTCCAGGAAGCGCGCCTCGGCCATCATCACGTCCTCGACGGTCTGGGTCGGCATGGGCTGCGGCAGGAAGGTGGCGAAGTAGCAGGGGTGGCCGGCGCGCAGCGCCACGCCGATCTCGCTTTCAGGCTTGAAGCCGCCGATGCCGGGGCCGTGCCCGGCGCGCGGATCGACCACCAGGAAGGGCCGTTTGATGGGGTCGGTTTCCACGCCGTCCGGCGGTTTGATGCGCAGCAGGCCGTAATTGACGGGGCGCGGCAGACAGCGGCCGTCCATGACCAGTTCGGACTCCATGCTCAGCACGTTGGGCGCGCGCTTGGCCATGTGCTCGTGGTACTGGTTGCCACGCTGGCGCATCACATCGGCGTACAGCACGCCGCGCTGCCAGGCGTCCACCGCGTATTCGTAGGCGGCAGTCCAGGGGTTGAAGGGCGGGGCGGGTACGCGATCGTTGCCAGATCCGGCCATGGCGATCTCCTGTAGGTTGCTTGCGGCGGCGGGCCGCCGCGCCGATTCAGAGTGGAACCGGCCGAGTTGACCTCCCCATTACACCGCAACTGATGTTGCGGTGCAACATCAAGCGTCTTGATGCAGGTCAAGCAGTGGCCGATATATCCGTCCCCTTTAGGACTGGTCAGCCGGGCAGCGGTTCAGTCAGGGTCGTGGCACACCGCTTCGATGCGGTTGCCGGAAGGGTCCAGCAGGAAGGCCGCGTAATACTGCGGGTGGTAGTGCTCGCGCAAGCCCGGGGCGCCGTCGTCGCGTCCGCCGTGGGCCATGCCGGCGGCATGGAAAGCGTCGACGGCGGCGCGGCTGGGCGCCTTGAAGCACCAGTGCCGGCGCGCCGCGGGGGCGGCTGCGTCATCGGCGAACACGGAGAGATAGCTGTGCTGGCTGCTGCCTGCCCGGCAGCGCTCGCCGTAGCCTAGCGCGTCGGGGCGGTCATAGACCTTGGCCGCGCCCAAGGCCTGCATGACGGCGTCATAGAAGGGGCGGGCGGCGTCCAGGCGGGAAACGGTGATGGAGACGTGATCCAGCAGTTGCATCGCGGCTCCCGGGCGGTTCAGGCGCGCGCGGCGGCGTTGTGCTCCAGCCATTTCTGGACGGAGGGGCGCTGCCACTGGGCGTCGGCGTAGGCGCGCAGGGCGTCGGGCAGGTCGTCCTGGAACAAGCGCTTGATCATGACCGCGAGGTCGGTATCGGCGATGCACCATTCATCGAACAGCGAGGTCCGGTCCGCGCCCAGCAGATGGGCGCCCACGTGGATGAGCTTGGCCGCGGCGGCATGGGCGGCGTCCGACAACGGCAGGCCGGCGGCGCCGTAGAACACGGTTTCCGTGGGGCGTTCCTGACGCAGCGCTCCCAGGTCGCTGCGCAGCCAGGCCTGCAGTTGGCGGGCGCGGGCGCGCTGGCGCAGGTCGCGCGGATACAGCGCCGGGTGCTCGGGGGCGGGGAAGGCGTCTTCCAGGTATTCGGTGATGGCGCTGGATTCGGTCAGGCTGAAATCCGCGTGGGTCAATGCCGGCACCCGCGAGGTCAGCGCGCGGCTTTGGTAGGGCTGCATGCGCTGCTCGCCCGCTTCCAGATCGATGGGGCGCACCTCGAACGGCAGCTGTTTTTCAGTCAGCGCCACATAGGCCGACATGGCGTAGGGGCTGAGGAACAGGGAATCGACGAATAGCGTAAGCGGGGCGCCCAAAATCTAGTCTCCGGTTTGACGGGTAACGGCATGTGCCGCGGCGGCGGGCCGCGGATACGTCAAAGCGTAACGCATCTGCGGCCGGGCTGTCGCGCCGGGGGGCTTCAGTCGACGATGAAGAGCTTGGCGCCGGTCGCGGTGGATGAGCGGTGCGGTTCGGCCTGGTCGGCGACCTGGTAGCTCATGCCCGGCGTCAGCACGAATTGCCGGCCGTCTTCCAGCTCGGTGTGCAGTTCGCCTTCCAGACAGAACAGGATGTGGCCCTTGCTGCACCAGTGGTCGGCCAGGTAGCCGGCCGTGTACTCGACCATGCGCACGCGCAGGTCGCCGAACTGCCGGGTGCGCCAATAGGCCATGCCGGTCTCGCCAGCGTGTTCGGTGCGCTCGACCTCGGACCAGTCGGTGGTGCCGAAGGGGATGTTGCTCATCTTCATGGTGATTCCTGCGTTGTGACGCGGACGCAATGGCGTCCGCCAAAGAATGGAGACTACGCCAGCGCGGGCAGTTTCTTGTGCCAGAACATCGCGCGGCCGGTGGTTTCGTCCAGGGCATAGCCTTCGAAACCGAGCTTGCGGTACAGCCCCTGGGCGACCGCGTTGCCTTCCAGCACTTCCAGGGTGATCTTGCAGCAGCCCAGGTCACGCGCCCGCTCTTCCAGCGCCGACAGCAGGGCCTTGCCCACGCCGCGGCCCTGGAATTTTTCCGCGACGCCCAGGTCGTGCAGATTGAGCAGCGGGCGACAGGCGAAGGTGGAGAAGCCTTCGAGATAGACCGCGACGCCGGCGGCTTCGCCGTCGATGCGGGCCAGCAGCGCCCGCGCCGTCGGGCGGCGGGCCAGTTCGGCGATCAGGTTCTGCTGTGCGTAGGCGGGCAGGGGAGCGTTGCCCCCCATGGGGCCGCTGGCGTACTCGTTCAGCATGGCCAGCACCTGGCGGCCGTGTTCGGGATTGTTGAAGTCTGCGTCGATGATTTCCAGCACGATCTGTTCCTGTGGGCCTGTCGTGGTCGGGGCTGGCGCATCCGGGCGCCAACCGGACATTATGCGCGATGCCCGACGCCTGACAAGGCGCATTGAAAAATCGCCCCATAACCCCTATCTTCTTGATATCCCAGGCCGGACCCGACGCAACCGGAAGCGGCCGCAACGCTTTGCCAAGGGCTGCACATGGAGTTCAAGGACTACTACAGCATGCTGGGCGTGGAGCGGGACGCCTCCGAAGACGACATCCGGCGCGCCTACCGCAAGCTCGCCCGCAAATACCATCCCGACGTCAGCAAGGAAAGCGACGCCGAAACGCGCATGCGCGACGTCAACGAAGCCTATGACGTGCTGCGCGACAAGGAAAAGCGCCAGGCCTACGACAATCTGGCCGCAGGCGTCTCGCCCGAGGGCAGCTTCCAGCCGCCGCCCGGCTGGGACGAAGGCTTCGAGTTCCACCGCGGCGCCGCGCCCGGCGACGAGGCCCAGTTCAGCGAGTTCTTCTCTTCGCTGTTCGGCGGCCGCAACCGGCGCGGCGGGGCGCAGCAGCAACAGGAATTCCGCGCGCGCGGCGAGGACCACCACGCCGCGATCGAGGTGGACCTCGAAGACGCGCTCAAGGGCGCCACGCGCGACATCAGCCTGCGTTCCATGCAGATGGACGAGCAGGGCCGCCCCCACATGCAGACCCGCACGCTCAGCGTGCGCATCCCCGCCGGCGTGCGCGAAGGCCAGTACATCCGGCTGGCCGGGCAGGGCATGCCCGGCTACGGCGGCGGCGAGAACGGCGATCTCTATCTGGAAGTCCGCTTCAAGCCGCATCCGCGCTACCGCGCCGACGGCCGCGACCTCTACATGACGCTGCCGGTGGCGCCGTGGGAAGCGGCACTCGGCGCCAGCGTGCATGCGCCCACGCCGGGCGGCACGGTCGAAGTGTCGATCCCCGCGGGGTCCGCCAACGGCCGCAAGCTGCGCCTGCGCGGCCGCGGCATTCCGGGCGATCCGCCCGGAGACCTCTACCTGGTGCTGGACCTGGTGTTGCCGCCCGCCGATAGCGAAGCGGCCAAGGAGGCCTACCGCAAGCTGCAGCAGGACCTGCCCTTCAATCCGCGGCGCCACCTGGGGGTATGACCATGAAAAAAATAGTCGTCACCACCGCCACGGTCGTGGGCAAGTCCCGGCCGCTTTCCGCCGACGACCTGGCCCGCGCCTGCGGCGAGGAAGTCGAATGGGTCGTCAGGCTGGTCGAGGTCGGCATCGTCAATGCCAGCGGTCCCAGGCCCGCCGAATGGCGCTTCTACAGCGCCGACCTGCAACGCGCGCTGGACGCCCGCCGCCTGGTGCGGGATTACGGCGCCGGCCTGGACGCTGCGGCGCTGATCCTGGACCTGAGCCAGGAAGTCCGTCGCCTGAAGGCGCAACTGCGCGCGCTGGGCCTGGAGGACAAGTAGGCTGTGCGCGGGTGGGTAAACTAGCTGGTTGTTGAAGAGACCAGCGGAACACCTTGCAGACCCCTCCAGCCCATGCGCCCGCTCTGGCGGGCAGCGCCCGCATCGACGGCCTGAAATCCTGCCTGCCCGTCATGATCGGCTACTTCCCGGTGGCCGTGACCTTCGGCATCGCGGGCGTGGCCGCGGGCCTGTCTCCGCTGCAGGTGGTGCTGATTTCCGTGCTGGTCTATGCCGGCGCCAGCCAGTTCCTGCTGCTCGCTTCCATCAAGGCCGGCACCCCGTGGCTGTGGGTGGTGGCGCTGTGCTCGCTGCTCAACGCCCGCCATCTGCTGTACGGCCCGCTGTTGTCGCGGTTCCTGCCGGCGGGACTGAATGAGCGCCTGAAGGTCGCCTTCCTGCTCACCGATGAAGTCTTCGCCACCGCTTTCAACCGTTTGCAGACCGTGGAGCCCGCGGGCCGCCAGCGCTGGATGATCGCGCTGGGGCTGGGCGCTTGGCTGACCTGGATCGCCGGCACGGCCGTCGGCGTCTATGCGGGAGACGGCCTGGAGCGCCACTACCCCATGCTGTCACAGGTAATGCGCTTTGCGCTGCCGGCGCTGTTCATGGCCCTGGTGTGCCAGAGCGCGAAGCGCGGCATGGGCCTGCCCATCGTTGCGGCGGTGGCCGGAGCCGGGGCCGTGGCCGCGCTGGGCCATACCAGCCTGGCCATCCTGGCCGGCGCGATCATCGGCTGCGTGGCGTATCGAATGAGGAGGCCCGCATGAACACCGACGGACTGGGTTTCTGGGGCGCGGTGATCGCCATGGCGGCCATCACCTATCTGACGCGCGCCTTGCCCTTCATGCTGTCCGAGCGCAGCCGCCTGCTGCGCCACCTGTCGCGCGAAGGCTCGGCGCTGGCCGCCCTGGGGCCGTCGCTGCTGGCTGGGATCGCCGCGGCGGTGATCGTGCCCGACCTGCTGGCCGCCGGCGACCAGACGGCGAACCTCGGCCCCTACGCAGGCGGCCTGGTCGTGACCGCCGTGGCGGCCCGCCTGGTCAGCAATGCCGGCGTCGCGGTGCTGCTGGGCATGGCGGGATACGGGGTGTTGCTGGCCTTGGCGGCGTAAGACCCGCGGGGCAAAATGGTCGGACTTCCACGGAGACCGACCATGCTTACGCTTTATCATGCGCCGCGTTCGCGCTCGTTCCGGATACTTTGGCTGCTCGAGGAACTAGGCGTGCCTTACGACACCGAAATGGTGTCCATCCGCGGCACCGACAGCGCGGGCCACATGCCCTCGGACTACATCGACATCCACCCGCATCGCAAGGTGCCGGCCCTGGTGCACGACGGCGTGCCCGTGTTCGAGACGCCGGCAATCGCCCTTTACCTGACCGACCTGTTCCCCCAAGCGGGGCTGGGTCCGGTGGTGGGCGACCCGCTGCGCGGGCCATACCTGACCTGGCTGGCCTATTCCACCGGCGTGTTCGAACCGGCCATGGCCGAGCGCGCCTTCAAGACGCCGCATCCGGGCGGCGCGCTGGGCTGGGGTTCGGCCGAGGAGGTCGAGCAGGTGCTGACCCGGGTCTTGCAGGCGCGGCCGTTCTTCCTGGGCGACAAGTTCTCGGCCGCGGACATCGTGCTGGGCGGCACCCTGCAATACATGATGCAGGTGAAGGTTCTGCCCGAGACCCCTGTGTTCACCGCCTACGCGGAGCGGCTGGGCGACCGTCCGGCCATGCACCGCGCCTTGCAGCGCGACGGGGACATCGAAGAAGCCTGACGCGGGGCGCCCGCCTTCAAGCGCGGCCGATGCGCGCGCCGAGGTCCGCCTGCCATTCCTGCGGACGGCCCAGGTAGCGGCTGGGCTCCAGCATCTCGTAGACGCCATCGCGTTCCAGTGCCAGGGTGGGAAAACCGCTGCCGCCGACCTGCGCCAGCAGCCTGCGGCTGGCGGCGATGTGCGTGGCGGTTTCGGCGCCCTGGGCTGCGTCATAGGCCGCGCGGAAGGCTGCCGGGTCCAGGCCGATGTCGGCCGCCAGGGAGGCCAGTACGGCCGGATCGGCGATGCGCAGCCCCTGTACGTAGTGGGCGCGCTGGATGCGCTTGAGCAGGTCGAGGCCGCGACCGGCCAGCGTCTGCGCGGCCAGGATGGCAGTGGTGGGCGGCTCGGAATCGAACACCGCGCCCTCATCGCGCAACAGGCCGTTGAAATAGTCTTCGCCGAAGGGCTGGCCGGTCAGGCCGGCGATGCGCTCGTCATGCGGCATGACGTAGCGGCGCAGTCTGTCGGTGACCGGCTGGCGGTTGCCGCCCGTCATCATGCCGCCGCCATGCAGCGCGATGTCCAGCCCGGAGACGGCTCGAGCCGCCTCCACCAGCGGCGCGGCGCCATAGCACCAGCCGCAGAGCGGGTCGAAAATGTAATGCAGGGTGGGATTTGAGGTAGCCATGGCGCCATGGTAGACGCGGGCACGGCTGGCAGGAAGCCTGGCGGGATAGCCAGAGTGTTGCATCGGCCGTGCAGATTGCCTGCACGGCCGCGAATCATCAGCCAGCGATCTGCACGCCGATCCAGAACAGGCCGGCGGCCAGCAGCATCGAGGCGGGCAGGGTCAGCACCCAGGCCATCAGGATGTTGCGTACGGTGCTGCCTTGCAGGCCGCTCTTGTTGGCGATCATGGTCCCGGCCACGCCCGAGGACAGCACGTGGGTGGTGGAAACAGGCAGGCTGAAGACGTTGGCGATGCCGATGGCGCCCATGGCGGTGACTTGTGCGGACATGCCCTGCGCATAGGTCATGCCCTGCTTGCCGATCTTCTCGCCCACCGTCAGCACCACGCGGCGCCAGCCGACCATGGTGCCCGCGCCCAGCGCCAGGGCGACTGCCACGATCACCCAGAAGGGGGCGTATTCGGTGGTGGCTGTCAGGTCGGCGCGCAGGCGTTGCAGGTCGGCGCGTTCGCGGGCCGGCAGCCCTTCGATGCGCGCGACCTTCTTGGCCGTGTCGTCCAGACAGAGCAGGTAGCGGCGCACGGAGATGCGCTTCTCGGCCGACAGGTCGGCGTAGTTGGACACGCCGTGCAGATCGGCCTGCAGCGCGGCGATGGTCGGCATGGTCAGTTCGGGGTCGCAGCGGAAGTTGCGCGGCAGTTCGGTGGTCGCGTCCACGCGCTTGAGCGCCAGGTATTCGCCCAGCATGGCTTCATTGCGCTGGTAGAACACGTTCAGGTGGTTGGCGGCGTCGCGGGTGCGCTCGATCTGGTAGGTGGTGCTGTTGGTGTCCAGCACGAAGTTGGCGGGCACGATGCCGATCAGCACCAGCATGATCAGGCCAATCCCTTTCTGTCCGTCGTTGGAGCCGTGCACGAAGCTCACGCCCATGGCGGACAGCACCAGCACCAGGCGGTTCCAGAAGGGCGGATGCTTTTTATTGTCGATGGCGCGGCGCTGTTCCGGCGTCTTGTGCATCTTGGACAGCGGCAGCCAGCGCTTGAGCGCCAGCAGCAGGCCGCCCGCCACCAGGAAGCCGGCCACCGGCGACACCACCAGCGACAGGCCGATGTCGATGGCCTTGCCCCAGTTGACGCCGTCCGCCAGCGGCAGGTCGGTGATCAGCGCGTTGGCCAGGCCCACGCCCAGGATCGAGCCGATCAGCGTGTGCGAGCTGGACGCCGGAATGCCGAAGTACCAAGTGCCCAGGTTCCAGGCGATGGCCGCGGCCAGCATGGCGAACACCATGGCCAGCCCGCGGCCCGTGTCCACGTTGATCAGCAGCTCCACCGGCAGCAGGTGCACGATGGCATAGGCCACGCCCACCCCGCCCAGCAGCACGCCCAGGAAGTTGAATATGCCGGAAAGCACCACTGCCAGATGCGGCGGCATGGCCTTGGTGTAGATGACCGTGGCCACGGCGTTCGCCGTGTCATGGAATCCGTTGATGAATTCGAAGGCCAGGACGAATGTCAGGGCCAGCGCAAGGCTGAGGCCGACCCAGAGGTCTAGGCCGTGGAAGAGGTCGAACATGGAGGCGGGGGAGGTTCCGGCGAGAGGAGCCGATTATTGCAGATTTGTGACCTGTCACTGGTTGCTTGCGGCTACCAAGTGCGGCCAGCTGACCCCGCCCGGGGTCAGAATTTCGAATACTGGAACTCGATTTCCATCGGTTTGCCCAGGTTCGCCGAGGTATCCGCCTGGATCACCATCACCGCCAGGACGCCCAGGTAGAGCAGGCACAGCCACAGGGTTCGTTTCATTGCCGGCCATCCTTCATGGGTAGAACACTTCAGCGATCTTCTGGTTCACGCGCAGCCAGCCCAGTTCCCCCAGGTGCTGTACGTCCCGCAGCATCCCCACCTCGAAGGGGGCGCTGTACATGTCCATGCAGCGCATGGCATAGCGCTGGCACAGCGCCGCGACTTCCCGCTGCACCGGCCCGAAGCGGTCCAGGTCCTTGAACACCAGCGGATGCAGCGGCTGCATGACGAACAGGGCATTGACGCCGCGCTGCCGCAGCAGCGCCATCAGCGCGTCCAGTTCGCGCAGCTCGTCCCGGCCGGTCAGCGGTTGGGGCAGATAGGCGGTCTTGCCGCCCTCGGGAATGCTGCGCAGGTATTTATTGAAGAATTCATCGCGCACGGCGTAGCGGTTGCCGCCCATCAGGGCCTGTTCTGCGCCCTGGGCGTCGGCAGCCAGCGCCTCCCAGTCCACCACCCGGGCGGCCGCGGGCGGCCCCTCGCGTTCGCGCTCGGGGGCAGGCGCTGCGTGGACGGGCGCCCACAGGTTGACCAGCCGCTGGCGGAAGACGTAGGCCTGCTCGGCCGCCATGGACCAGGCGACGCCCGCGTCGCCCTTGGCCTGCAGCCAGCGGACCACCTCCGCCCGGCCCTCGGGCTGCCGCAGCAGGCGGGGCAGCAGCGGATTGGCGTGTTCCTTGAATTCGTCCGGACCCAGCCCGCCGTCGCCGTCAAACCAGCCCGGCGACAGCATCACCACCACGCGCGAGGCTGGCGACAGGTCCTCGGCCATCGCCGCCAGCACCAACTGCATGCCCAGAGACTGGAATCCCGAATGGCCATAAGCCAGCACAGGCATCTGCAATTCGTCGGCCAGGTAGCGGTACGGCACGAAGCGCAGGTCGTTGCTGGTCAGCTCCGACGAACCCAGGATCACCAGCCTGTCGCCCGTGCGCAAGGCCTGGCTCATGCGGGACAGGTTGCGCGTCTGTTCCTCCAGCGTATTGCCCAGGTTGGGGATGTAGATGCCCGGAGCGGCCACCGGCACGGGTTCCGTCTTCAGCGCCAGGGAGTGCAGGGCGCCCCATCCGGCGGCCGCCGCCGCGGCCAGGGCCAGCGCCGCCGCCAGCGCATGCTGCCGTAGTGTGCGTTTGAACATGGGGAACCAATGCCGCTCGGGGCCCTCTTTATTGGGATAGGTTTGTTAGCGGATGTTATCGAGCGGACATGTCTGGAACAAGCGCGGGAAAGCGGGGCCAAAGCCGATTCGCCTTTTTGCGACAGGGGCCGCCGCCGGCGCGCTGCCTGCTGACGCGATTCCCGCAGGGAAGGAATGCGATAGCATCGCTCTGGCGGGCCTCTTCTGGATTTCCATGATTGACCTCGCCCACGGCCGCATCCGCGCCGCCCGACAGTTTCTTACCAAGATTGCGCAGCCCATGACCGCCACTACCCGTATCGCCCGCAAGCATCCCGACGAACTGATCGTGGGCCTGGTGTCCATTTCCGATCGCGCCTCCAGCGGCACCTATCAGGACCTGGGGCTGCCCGCGCTGCGCGAATGGCTGGGCGGCGCCCTGGCCTCGCCCTGGCAGGCGGTGGACCGCCTGATCCCCGACGAACCCGCACGCATTTCCCAGACGCTGATCGAACTGGTGGACGGCTGCGGCTGCGACCTGGTCCTGACCACCGGCGGCACCGGTCCGGCGCGCCGCGACGTCACGCCCGAGGCCACGCTCGCCGTCGGCACCAAGGAAATGCCCGGCTTCGGCGAACAGATGCGCCAGATCAGCCTGCGCTTCGTGCCCACGGCCATCCTGTCGCGCCAGGTGGCGGTCATCCGGGAAACGCCCGCGCACGCCGCCCTGATCGTGAACCTGCCCGGCCAGCCGAAATCCATCCGCGAAACGCTGGAAGGACTGAAGGGCGAGGACGGCGCCGTGCTGGTGCCGGGGATCTTCGCCGCCATTCCCTATTGCATCGATCTTATCGGCGGCCCATACGCCGAAACCCGGCCGGAAGTCATCGCGGCCTTCCGTCCCAAATCGGCCCGGCGCGCGCCGCAGGCTTGACCTGGCGCTGCGTTATATTGGCCGCCCCATCCACCTCCAACCGCTCGAGAGTTCCATCGCCATGAAGGTCCGCACCGCTTTGTCCCTTACTGTCCTGGCAGCCTTGTCGGCCTGCGCCAACGTCAAAGACGTGCGCGACCGCGATCCGGTCTTCTACGGTTCCACCCAACGTACGCCCGAGGACTACACGGCTTGCGTCGCCGAATCCTGGAAGAACCTGGGCATCAATTTCCAGCAGAAGGCGGTGCGCAACGGCTTTGAATTGATCCAGGAGGACAGCCTGGGTGTCGAAGCCGTGCTGACGACCACGCACTGGAAGGGCAAGACCGAAGCGCGCCTGTCCACGCGCATCGCCCGCCGCGACCAAAGCATCATCGAGCCCGCCAACCTGTGCCTGTGAACGCCATGCAGCATCGTCGCGACGTCCTGCGGCTGGGCCTGGCCGCGGCCGCCCTCTGCCTGGGCCTGCCGGCCCGCGCGCAGCAGCAGAGCGGTTTCATCAGCCGCAAGCTCAACGTTCCCGTGCCTGGCGGCGTCGCCGTCCTGGGCCTGGGCAATGCCGAACGCGCGCCCGAGGTCAGCTTCCTGGGCCGGCGCGTGCTGGTCGTGCGTGAAGAGGGCAAGCAGTGGATCGCCGTGGTCGGCATCCCGCTCAGCGTGAAGCCGGGCGAGCAGCAGGTGGATATCAAGGACGCGCAAGGCAAGCGTTCAGTGTCCTTCAAGGTCGGCGCCAAGGAATACAAGGCCCAGCACATCACGCTGAAGAATCCGCGCCAGGTCAATCCGGATCCGGACGACATGAAGCGCATCGAACGCGAGCAGGCCGAGCAGGCCGCCGCCAACCGCGCCTACCGCGCTGGCATCACGCCCAGCAACCTGCTGCTGGATCGCCCGGTGAACGGCGGCCGCCTGTCCAGTCCCTTCGGCCTGCGCCGCTTCTTCAATGGCGAAGAGCGCAATCCGCATTCGGGCCTGGATTTCGCCGTGCCCTCGGGCACGCCGATCAAGGCGCCGGCCGCTGGCGTGGTCGTGCTGGTGGGGGATTACTTCTTCAATGGCAAGACGGTGTTCCTGGACCATGGCCAGGGCTTCGTCAGCATGTTCTGCCACATGTCGGCGATCGACGTGAAGGTCGGCGACGAAGTGCCGCGCGGCGGATTGGTGGGCAAGGTGGGCGCCACCGGCCGCGCCACTGGCCCGCACCTGCACTGGAACGTCAGCCTGAACGACGCGCGCGTCGATCCGGCCATCTTCATCGGGGCGTTCAAGCCCTGATCCTGTCCCGGGATGGGGGCGCGGACCCGCGCCCTCAGGCCGTTGCGGCCTGCTGCGCGATCAGTTGCAGCACGTGCTGATGCACGCGCTCGGCATAGTCCATCTGCTGCCGCACTTCGAGCTGCTCGGCTTCCTGCTCGTCCAGGCAGTTGTCGTACTTGGTCTTGGCCTCGGCGTAGGTCAGGCCGGTATTGCGCAGGCTGTTGATGAAGGCCTCGCGCGACTGATGCAGCAGGCGCAGGCCTTCCTCGCCCTTGACGAATTTTCTTCGCGCCAGGGCAAGCTGGTCAGCGGCGGCTTGCAGATCTTGTGTCAGGTCCATCTTGCTTCATGCTCATCCTGCCGGGCGTCGCGCCGGGCAGAGGGCGCCATTCTTTCATGAACGGGCGCTCCACGCATTACGGCATCGCGCGGCCCAGGTTTAAGGCTGGCGCGAAAAGGGAGCCGGCGCGGGGCCGGCCCTGTCGCCCTGGCTTAGCGGCGGAATTGCTGGGGACGCTGCGGCGCGGGACCGCGCTCGTCCTTGTGGCGGAAGTTGATGCGGCCCTTGGTCAGGTCATACGGCGACATTTCCAGGGTGACGCGGTCGCCGGCCAGGATGCGGATGCGGTGCTTGCGGATGCGGCCGGAGGCGTAGGCGCCGACTTCGATGCCGTTGTCCAGCTTCACACGGTAGCGGCTATCGGGCAGCACTTCGTCAACGATGCCGTCCAGTTCGATGAGTTCTTCTTTAGCCATTCTTTTCTCCTATCAAAACGCGCAGCCATACCGACGGCATGGCGCGCCGCGCGAGGCGGCAAGCGCGTCGGACCCGAACGGGCGGGTCCAGCGGTTTGAACGTAAAACGTCCGGGCAAGCGCGGGTAAGGGCCACGGCATCCGAAGCGGATGTCTGAAATGACGGATACTCGCGCCGCGTGGGCAGTGTGCGCGCGGTGCGCGGCTTGGTCGCGGCGGCGCGTTTTGCGCAAATCGCCGGAAGAAGCGGGGTGGAGCTTGTGCTGCCAGGCCGCGCAACTATGGAGGTGGAGGCGCGCCCGGTGGCGGAGGGGTTTTTCCGGAAAAATCAGGCACGTCCTGGGTTGCCCCGGAGCATTGCCCGCAGGCGGTACAGGTTGGCACGCAGAGTGACCGAAGCCCGGTTTTTGCGGAAAAATCACGGACTTATGGTACTGCAAAGCGCAATATTTAGCCAGTATTTATCTGTGGCCGCGCTGCGATAGTTGCTGTTCAACGACTCTAGCGAGCCGGGATCCGTTCACGGTATTCGGCTTCCACCCGGTTAAGCACGGACCAGAACGGACCGGGGGCACGGCCGGCCAGGCGAGCTCCGAGCACGCCCAGGTGCACATGCCAGCCGCCAGCTACGTCCACCATGCCGTCACGCGAGGACAGCTTGCGGTGGGTCAGCACCAGGCGCGTTTCCTCGCCCTGAGGCGACAGCTCGAAGGTGACCTCGGAAGGATGGCCGGGGGAGCCGCCCCAGGTGAAAGCCAGCAAATGCGGCGGTTCGCAGCGGGTGATGACGCCTTGCGTGGTGACGCCGCCTTCGTACGGCTTGTAGGCGTCAGGCACCGGTTCTGCCACCGAGGACAGGTCCGCATGCACGAAGCGCAGCGTCACGCCGCCGCCTTCGCGCAGTTCCATGTCGCCGGATGCCAGCCAGCGCCCGCGTTTTTCGGATTCGGTGAGAAAAGCCCAGACCTCGTCGACGCTGGCGGGCAGTATCCGCGTGAAACGGATGGAGGTGGGGTCCAGAACGACGCCGTGATCACTCATGTGGTTCTCCAGAAGACGCGGCCGGGGACCGGCTGGCGGCGAGCGCGGCTTCCAGCGCGCCCAGCTTGCCCGACCAGAATTGCTCATAGAAGCGCAGCCACTGCATGGCCTCGGCCATGGGTTCGGGATTGAGGCTGCATACGTGCGTGCGGCCGCGGATGGAGCGCCGCACCAGACCGGCGCGTTCCAGGGCCTGCACATGCTTGGAGGCGCCCGCGAAACTCATGCTGTGGGGCGCCGCCAGTTCGCCGATGGTCTGCTCGCCACCGGCCAGGCTGCGCAGCATGTCGCGGCGCGTGGGGTCGGCCAGCGCGCGAAAGACGGCATCGAGGACGGGGGAGGGAATAGATTCAACCATGAGGTTGAATATAGTCTGGCCTTGCCAACAAATTCAACTATTCGGTTGAATTTTTATGTAACCGCCTGCGGATGGTCTTCTTCCATCGCCCCATACGCATCGGGGTACTGCGGCAGGCCGTCGGTGATGTCGAACCAGGGCGCCTTGCTGGCCACGTGGCAGTGGGCTGCCGGCTTGATGCCCGGGTCGTCGTCAAGCGGACCTAGAGGCAGGCCGTAGACGTCCGGCGTCTGGTCGAAGCGGGTCAGGAGGGGCGTGCCGCAGGCTTCGCAAAAGCCGCGGTAGCTGCCCGGGGACGAGCAGTACCAGGTGACGTGGTTTTCTCCGCGGGTCCAGGCGAAGTCCTTGACCTGGACCGTCGCCCGGCTGCGGAATGCCGCGCCATGCGCCTTGCGGCAGATCGTGCAATGGCAGTTGAGGGCGTCGGTGAGCGGACCCGTGATCTCGTAGGCGACGCGGCTGCACAGGCAGGAACCTTTGATCATGATGAACGCCAGGCTGGTGGGGAATATCCCCAATATACCTGCGGCGCGCCGGGCTGGAGACGGCCTTTGTGACGAACGTCTTTCAGATCGTTCCAGTGTCCCTATTTTCAGCCAAATGAATCGATTCCCAGGTCATCGTGCTGTCATGCCGCGAAAACAGAATGCCGCCATGAACACATCCAAGGGGATTCAACGATGACCTACGCCATCGAAGTACAAGGGCTCAGCAAGAGCTTCCACGCCGGCGCCAAGGCGCTGGACGGCGTGAACCTGCAAGTGGCCGACGGCGAGATGGTGGCCTTGCTCGGCGCCTCGGGTTCGGGCAAGTCGACGCTGCTGCGCCATCTGTCGGGTTTCGTGGCCGGCGACTCGGGCAGCGTGGCCGTAAACGGCCGCATGATCCAGCGCGATGGCCGCCTGAGCCGCGATGTGCGCTCCGCGCGCGCCGGCATCGGTTTCGTGTTCCAGCAATTCAATCTGGTCGGTCGCCTGCCGGTCATCACCAACGTGCTGACCGGGCTGCTGCCGCGCGTGCCGTTGTGGCGCAGCCTGACGCGCTGGTTCCTGCGCGGCGAAGTGCAGCAAGGCCTCGAAGCGCTTGCCCAGGTTGGTATAGACGACTACGCATTTCAGCGCGCCTCGACGCTGTCCGGCGGCCAGCAGCAGCGCGCGGCCATCGCCCGCACGCTGGTGCAGAACGCCCGCGTCATCCTGGCCGACGAACCCATCGCCTCGCTGGATCCGGAATCCTCGCGCCGCGTGATGGACACGCTGGCCCAGATCAACCGCGGCCGCAAGGTGGCCGTAGTGGTGTCGCTGCACCAGGTGGACGTGGCCCTGCGCTACTGCCCGCGGGTGGTGGCGCTGCGCTATGGCAAGGTCGTCTATGACGGCCCCTCCGCCGCGCTCACGCCTTCGATGCTGAGCGACCTGTATGGCTCCGAATTGAGCGAACTCCTTCCCGAATATGCGCCGCAAGCGCCGGCCACGCCCGGCATGGCGCCGCTGTCCCGCCTGGCGCAAGCCGCCTGATATCCCGACCCATTTCCCCCCGGAGCCTTCCATGCTACGCAGAACCTTTGTCACCCTGATCGCCGCCGCGGCCCTGTCCGCGCAGGCCTACGCGCAAGACGCCAAGACCCTGAACTTCGGCATCATCTCGACGGAATCGTCGACCAACCTGAAGTCCGTATGGCAGCCGGTCATCGACGACCTGAGCCGCGCGATCGGCGTACCGGTCAAGCCCTTCTTCGCGTCCGACTATGCCGGCATCATCGAAGGCATGCGCTTCAACAAGGTGCAGATGGGCTGGTTCGGCAACAAGTCCGCAATCGAGGCGGTGGACCGCGCCAAGGGCGAGGTGTTCGCCTCCGTCATCGACAAGGACGGCAACCCCGGCTACTGGTCGCTGCTGATCGTCAACAAGGACAGCAACCTGAAGACCCTGGACGACGTGCTCAAGCGCGGCGGCACGCTGAGCTACGGCGCGGGCGATCCCAATTCGACCTCGGGTACGGCTGTGCCCGGCTACTACCTGTGGGCCGCCAACAAGATCGAACCCAAGACCTTCTTCAAGACGGTGCGCGCCAGCAACCACGAAACCAATCTGCTGTCGGTCATCAACAAGCAGGTCGACGTGGCCGTCAACAACACCGAGGCGCTGGAGCGCTATCGCCTGAACACGGGCAAGGATGCCAACGACAGCGTGCGCGTGCTGTGGAAGTCGCCGCTGATCCCCGCCGATCCGCTGGTCATGCGCACCGACCTGCCGGCAGACCTGAAGGTCCGCATCCGCGACTTCTTCGTCAACTATGGCAAGGGCAAGGACGCCGAGCGCGAATTGGCCAACCTGAAGGCGCTGACCTACCAGGGCTTCCGCGCCTCCGACAACCAGCAGCTGGTGCCGATCCGCCAGATCGAACTGGCGCGCGAGAAGGCCAAGGTCGAAGCCGACGCCACGCTGGGCCAGGCCGAAAAGCAGAAACAGCTGGCCGAGCTGGACAGCAAGCTGGCCAGCCTGGGCCAGCCCGCCGCCAAGCAATAAGCCTGCAAGCGGCAAGCCGGCGCGCCGCGGGGCGCGCCGGCTTGCCCGCAACTGAAACCCAACTAGCGGATCGCCTTTTCTATGAACGTAGCCATGCAGACCTCCCGCCTTTCCGCCGCGCCGCGCTCCTCGCTGCCAGTCCTGCTCGTATGGGCCGTCGTGCTGGCGTTGCTGGTCATGTCGTGGAAGGGCGCCGACATGCGGCCCCTGGACCTGCTGCGCGATTCGGGCAATATGGCCCAGTTCGCCGCCGACTTCTTTCCGCCCAATTTCCGCGACTGGCGCATGTACCTGGACGAGATGATCGTCACCGTGCAGATCGCGGTCTGGGGCACCTTCCTGGCCATCGTGGTCGCCGTGCCGCTGGGGCTGCTGTGCTCGTCGAACATGGTGCCGGCCTGGGTGTACCAGCCCATGCGACGCCTGATGGACGCGTGCCGCGCCATCAACGAAATGGTGTTCGCCATGCTGTTCATCGTGGCGGTCGGGCTGGGCCCGTTCGCCGGCGTGCTGGCGCTGTGGGTGCACACCACCGGCGTGCTGGCCAAGCTGTTCTCGGAAGCCGTCGAGGCTATCGATCCGCGTCCGGTGGAAGGCGTGCGCGCCACCGGCGCGAACGCGCTGGAGGAAATCGTCTACGGCGTGATTCCGCAGGTGCTGCCGCTGTGGATCTCGTATTCGCTGTACCGCTTCGAATCCAACGTGCGTTCGGCCTCGGTGGTCGGCATCGTCGGCGCGGGCGGCATCGGCACCGTGCTGTGGGAGATCATCCGCAGTTTCCGCTACGCCGAAACCTGCGCCGTGATGATCATCATCGTGGCTTTCGTGGTCATCATCGACATGGCGTCGGCGCGCATCCGGCGCGCGCTCATCTGAGCATGCGCGGGGCCCGGGCGGGCCCCGCGGCCTTAGGCCTGCGGAAGCAGCGCCTGGAACGCAGGCAGCGCCAGCAGGCCCGCCAGCTGCGCGGCCTGCACATCGGCATCCGAAACCGCCGCGCGCGGCATCAGGAAGTTGACGGTGCCCAGGCAGACCCCGCCGTACACCACCGGCACATTGATGACCGAGCGCAGGCCCAGACGCTGGATCGCGTCATGGTCGTCGAAGAATGCGCGGATCGCGTCCTCGCCTTCGCCGACGAACAGCTTTTGCTCCAGCAGGACGTGGCGGCCCCAGGCGGTGCCGCTCTTGTCCTTGCTGCCGCCGGGCGGATAGGCCTCGGGGTTCGAGCTATACAGCCGCAGCACCCGCATGGCCTGCGCGTCATAGCGGTTGACCGTGCACAGCGTGTGCGCCAGCGCGGCGTGCGCATGGGCGTCGATGGCGCGCAAGGCCGCGACCGGATCGGCGGCCGCGTAGGCCCGGGCGATGGCGGCCACGCCGGCCTGCGCCGGCGCGGTGGATTGGATGCTCACGGTCATTCGGCGGTGATTCCCAGTTCTTTGATCAGCTTGCCGTACTTGTCGGCGTCGCGCGCCAGGATCTGGCCGAATTGCTCCGGCGTGGTCTCGGTCAGCAGCACGCCCATGTCGCCCATTTTCTTGATGACTTCGGGACGCTTGAGGATCAGGTTGATCTCGCGGTTCAGGCGTGCGGTCAGTTCGGGCGGCATGCCTGCCGGGCCGAAGGCGCCGTACCAGACCGACAGCTCGTAGCCCGGCAAGGTCTCGGCTACCGTGGGCACCTCGGGCAACAGCGGCGAACGCGCTTCCTCGGTGACGGCCAGCAGCTTCAGCTTGTTGTTCTGCACATGCGGCAGGGTCTGCGTGCCGGCGCTGAACAGCACCTGCGTGCGGCCGGCCACGGTGTCCAGCACCGCGGGCGCGCCGCCGCGATAGGGGATGTGCATCATCTTCACGCCGGCGGCCTTCTCGAACAGCGCGGCGCTCAGATGGTTGGTGGAGCCCTGGCCGGCGGAGGCATAGGCCACGGTGCCGGGATTGGCCTTCAGGTAGGCGATGAACTCCTTCACGTTGGACGCGGGGACCGACGGGTTCACCACCAGGGTGTTGGTGACCAGCGCGAGCTCGGCGATGGGCGTGAAGTCCTTCACACCGTCGAACGGCATGCTGGAGTAGAGCGCCTGGTTCATCGTGTGCGTGCTCATCGAGCCCACCAGCAAGGTGTAGCCGTCCGGCTTGGCGCGCGCCACGAAGGTGGTGCCGATGTTGCCGGACGCGCCCGAGCGGTTTTCCACGATGACGGGCTGGCCCAGCGACTGGGTCAATCCTTCGGACAGCACGCGCGCCAGGATGTCGGTGGAGCCGCCCGCAGCCCACGGCACGATCAGCGTGATGGGTTTTTCGGGCCACGCGGCGTGGGTGAGCGCGGGCGCGGCCAGCGCCAACCCCAGCGCGAACGAGCGCAGCAGTCGTTTGAATTGCAGTTTCATGGTGTTTACCCCTTTGCTTGATATCCGCTCTGCATGCCGGTTGAATGAAACAGGTTCAGCGGCCGGCGGCATAGCCCTGCATGCCGCGCGGGTTGGCGCCGGCGCGCAGCAGCAGGCCGCCGCCCGCGGCAGGCTCGCGGGTGCAGGCGCTGATGCGGCCTTCGGACCAGTCCGGCCCCACCTTGACCTCGTGGCCCGCCGCGCGCAGCGCCTCCAGCGTGGCGGCCGGCATGCGCGATTCCACGGTCAGCCGGTTCAAGGTAAGGCTGCGCGGCCAGAACGAGCCCGGGAAGTGATCGATATGCCAGGAGGGCGCTTCGATCGCCTCCTGCAGATTCATGCCCATGACATGGCGCAGGAAGAATGCCACCGTCCATTGGTCCTGCTGGTCGCCGCCCGGCGTGCCGAATGCCATGTAAGGCTGCCCGTCGCGCAGCGCGAGGCCGGGCGACAGCGTGGTGCAGGGACGCTTGCCCGGTTGCAGTTGGCCCGGCACGCCTTCGTCCAGCCAGGTCATCTGCAGGCGCGTGGTCAGCGGGAAGCCCAGGCCGGGCACGACGGGGCTGGACGACAGCCAGCCGCCCGACGGCGTGGCGGCCACCATATTGCCGTCGCGGTCGATGACGTCGATCTGGCAGGTATCGCCCACGAAGATCTCGCGCGCCGCCCATTCGGCTACCGGCGGCAGTGCGGCGAAGGTCGGTTCGCCCACGCCGAAGCGGGTGTCGGAGGCAGCCAGGGTGCGCACGGCTGCGTCCAGGTCGGGCAGGCGCGGTGTCTGGCCGCCGGGGCTGCCCGGCAGGAACTCGGACGAAGCGTGCGCGCCGATGCCTGCCGCGCGGGAGCGGGCGTACTCATCGCTGAGCAAAGCGGCCAGCGGCACCTGCGTGCAGGCAGGGTCGCCGTACCAGGCGGTGCGGTCGGCGAAGGCCAGCTTGGCCGCCTCGGCCACGTAGTGCACGAATTGCGGCGAGGTCGGCTCCAGCCCGTCCAGGCCCAGGTGCCGCAGTATCGCCAGTTGCTGCAGGTGGACCGGGCCTTGCGACCAGACCCCGCACTTGGCCACGGTGTAGCGGCCGTATTGGACAGTCAGAGGCTCGTCGTAGGTGGCGCGCCAATCGGCCAGATCGGATTTGCGCAGCAGGCCGCGGTTGCGCTGGCCCGTGGTATCGCGTACCTCGGCCTGCGTGTAATAGTCGTCGATCGCGTCGGCCACGAAACCGCGGTACCAGACCTCCAGCGCAGCGTCGATGCGGCCGCGCCGGTCGGTGCTGCGGGCGTGCGCCTCGTCCAGGATGCGGGTATAGGTGGCGGCGATGGCGGGCGTGCGGAACAGCGCGTCGGGCGCAGGTACGCGGCCGTTCGGCAGCCAGACCTCGCGCGAACTGGTCCATTCGTCGCGGAACAGCGCCTGCACCGCCAGAATGGCCTGCGAAATGCGCGGCACCAGCGGAAAGCCGTTGCGCGCATAGTCGATCGCCGGGCGCAGCACATCGGCCAGTTCCCAGGTGCCGTAGTCGCGCAGCAGGGTCAGCCAGGCGCCGAAGGCGCCGGGCACCGTGGCGGGCAGCAGGCCGATGCCGGGCACCAGGTCCAGGCCCAGGCCGCGGAAATAGGCGGGCGTGGCCAGCGCGGGCGCGGGGCCCTGGCCGCAGAGCGCGCGCATGCGCTGTTCCCGTTCGCTCCAGAGCAGGATGGGCACTTCGCCGCCCGGACCGTTCAGGTGCGGTTCCACGATCTGCAGCGTGAAGCCGCCCGCGACCGCCGCGTCATAGGCATTGCCGCCGCGCTCCAGCACGCTCATGGCCACTTGCGAGGCCAGCCAATGGGTGGAAGAGACCACGCCGAAAGTGCCGCGTATTTCGGGGCGGGTGGTGAAGGATGCGCTCATGAGGCCGGTCCGGGCAGCAGGGGATGCTTGCAGTATAGGGTCATGAAATAACTGATTTTTCCTTTGTTGGCATAATTGAATAACCAATTGGTTATAGGAAAGATCGTGACCTGGGATGCCGCCCGTCTCGCCAACCGTCTCAAGCATCGCCACCTGGCGCTGCTGATCGAAATCGCCAGGCACGGCTCGCTCACGCGCGTGGCCGCCGCGGCCGGCATCAGCCAGCCCGCCGTCACCAAGGCGCTCACGGAGATCGAGGACATCTTCGGCGCGCCGCTGTTCACGCGCACCGGTCGCGGCCTGCAACCCACGCCGCTGGGCGACCTGGCCCTGGTGCGCGCGCGCCACATGCTCAGCGACCTGGACCTGTGGGCGCGCGAGGTCGAGGCCCTGCACGCCGGCCGTTCCGCGCATCTGCAGGTGGGCGTGGTGCCCTACGTGTCCAGCGCCTTGCTGACGGCGGCCATCAGCCGCCTGCACCAGCGCCACGGCGTGACGCTCAGCCTGCACCGCGCCACCACCGACCATCTGGTGCCCATGCTGCGCCGGCACGAACTGGACTGCATCATCAGCCGCGCCACCTCGACCGTGGCGCCGGAGGATCTGATCCACCGCGTGCTGTACCGCCAGCGGCCGCGCCTGATCGCGCATGGCCGGCTTGCGCAGCGGCTGGCGCGGCGCAAGCCGGACTGGGCCGCTGTGGCGGCGATGGACTGGGTGCTGCCGGCGGCCAACACGCCGACGCGGCAACTGATCGTGGAGCATTTCATCCGCGCCGAATTGCAGCCGCCATCGCCGGTGCTGGAGGCGTACTCCACCGACGTGATCGAAGGCATGCTGACGATGAACGAGACCCTCATCTCCGTGGTGCCGGAAGACATCGCGCGCGAACTCTGCCAGCGCGGCAAGCTGGGCTTGGTGCCCTGGGACTTCGGCTGGGAACTGCCGCCGATCAACCTGATACGGCGCAAGCGCGAACAGCCGCTCGCAGCGGAGGAATGCTTTTCGGAGATCCTGCTGGATCTGTGCGGAGACGCCGCCGCGCCCTGGGGCCAGGGCGACCCGCGTTGAACGGCGGCGCTAGGCGTTGAGCTTGTTGCGGGCGATGTTCAACAGTGCGGCGGCAGCGGTTTCCGGGGCGGCATCGTTGCTGACGCGCAGCAAGCGGCATTGTGGCGGTACGGGGAATGCCTGCGTCGCCCGCGCCAGGCGCTGCGCGATCTGTTCCGCGCTTTCCCGCCCGCGTCCCGCCAGGCGGCGGACGAGCTGGCCGGGATCAACCGTGACTTCCACGGCGGTCAAGGCCGGGTAGCGCGAGTGCGCCTGTTCCAGGTGCGCGCGCGAGCCGTTGATGATGACCGCGGCGCCGCAGGACAGCCAGGCGTCTATTTCGATGCCGATGCCGTAGTGCAGGCCGTGGCTGGCCCAGCGCAGGGCAAAGCAGCCCAGGGCGGCGCGGCGTCCGAACTCGTCTTCGGTCAGGCTTAGCGCGTCTTCGGTGGCGCCGCTGTCGCGGGTGATGTAGCGATGCGCGACCAGCACGGGCTCATCGCCGCGCAGCTCGGCGCGCAGCAGGCGCAGCAAGGTGTCCTTGCCGCTGCCCGAAGCGCCCATCAGGTAGATCAGCCTGGCGCCGTCGGCGGGAACCGAGGCGCTCATGCCGCCGCCGGTCCTTGCAGATAGCCGGCTCCAGCCGCATCGATGCTGGAACCATCAAAACCGTAGTGCCTCGCCGCGACGAAGTCCGCGCCCGGCGCGGGCTGCACGTAGACGCTGACTCCGGGCACGGCCATGGGCTGCCCGCGCAAGGGATCGGCGAACGCGGCGATTTCGGCCTGCGCTTGCGACAGCGCCTCGCCTTGCAGCTTGCCGGTCAACGTAATGTGGAAGACGTAGGTATCGAATACGTACGGATAGCCCCAGCGCGCCAGCATGGTTTGCTGCGCCGGACTGAGCGATTGCGGTTGGCGGCGCGCGGTTTCCTCGGGCGTGGGCGGCGCGCGCAAGGGATCCAGGTCGCGCACGGCGGCTTCGGCCAGGGCCTGGATCCGCACGCGTCCCTGCGTGTCGGACGCAGCGATGCGCCAGGCCAGGAAGCCGCGCAGCGGTTCGCATTCCAGTTCCAACGAGAACGGCGTGCCGCCTGCGGCCAACTGGCGGGCGGCCGCGTCGACCTGTTCGGGCCTTGCGCCCGGGTTCAGGCGGAAGGGCGGCTTCAGCGTGGCGTGCAAGCCATAGTGGCGCGGCGCTTCGGTCCAGTTGCGCGCTTCCGCGTTCTGGCCCGGCCGCGGCGGCAGCGCCAGGCCGGTGTCGGCGCAACGGCCCAGCCAGCGGCTGCCGTGTTCGCGCCAGGGGCCGGTGGGCGCCAGGTACAGGGCGTAGCGATGGGCGAGGGGCATGGTCAGGCCGCCATGCGCTGGCTGTGGCTGTCGTCGAAGGCGCGCGTGGCGTAACGCAGTTCGCCGCCCACGATCGCGGCGCAGACGCGGGGCAGCCCCGGCACCTGGTCATCCACCACGATGGCGTCGGCGATCAGTCCGGGCGCGAGCGCGCCGCGATCCTTCAGGCCGGCGGCGCGGGCCGGATTCAAGGACACCAGATCCCAGGCTTGCGCCAGCGGCAGCACGCCGTCGTTGGCCAGCTTCATCACCGCGGCCAGCGGGGCGGGGTAGTAATAGTCGGATGTCAGGATGTCGCACAGGCCGGCGCGGACCATTTCGGTGGCGCTGGGCGCGCCGGTGTGGCTGCCCCCGCGCACGACGTTGGGCGCGCCGAAGACCACGGAATCGCCCAGGTCGCGGGCCACGCCGGCGGCCTCGCGGGTCAGCGGAAACTCCGCCACGCCGCAGCCCAGCTGGTGGTAGTAGCGGCGGGTGGCGGCGTCCGGATCGTCGTGCGAGGCCACCTTCAAGCCCGCTTCCTGCGCGCAGCCGGTCAGCTCGCGCATGGCGTCCGCCACCGAATCGGCGGCGGCCATGGCGGCGCGGATCCGGTCCTGGAAGACGTCGAGGTCGCACTCGGCGCGGTTGGCGTACTGCATCAGTTTGCGCTCGTCGCCCAGGCGGCGCGCCATGCTGGGCAGGTGGTCGTTCAGCGCCAGGAAGCGCACGCGGCCGTCGCGTATCCATTGCTGGGCAATATCCAGGCCGCCCACGTGATGGGTTTCGAAGCGCAGGTGCACATAGTGCCGCGCGCCCATGAGATAGCGCATTCTTTCCAGCGCGTCGAACATGCGTTCGGCGTAAGCCTCGCCGCGCAGCCCGCCTTCCCAGGACAGGGTCACGCCATGGAACTCGGTGGTGATGCCGTTGGCCAGCAGCTGGCGGTCCACGTCGAACAGGGCGCTGTCGTACGGAAAGGTCACGCTGGGCCGCGGCATGACTGCGCGCTCGAAGGCGTCGCCGTGCAGGTCCACGATGCCGGGCAACACCAGCAGATCGCCGGCGTCGAACCAGGGCGCGCCCCGCGGCGCGGCGGCGGCGGAGCCTTCGATCAGTCCGCCATGGAACCGCAGGCTGGCCTGTTCGACGCCGCGCGGCGTCAGGATGCGTTGGCCTGTGACACCGGCCAAGGGCGAGGGGGCGTGCGTGTGTGTGTTCATGGCGTGACGTTAGCGGGATTGCATTACAACCAGATGTCTAGATGAGTTAATCCGTTGGCCGGAGTCTTCCGCGCCGCCTGCGCGCGCAGGCGGCGGCCTTGCGTCAGCTGTCGTCCGTCACCATCAGCTGGACCATGTCGCCCACGAAGCGCGCCACGCTATATTGCAGCGGCGAGCCTTCCTGGTCCACATTCAAGGCCTCCACCTGAAGAATGGGGCGGGTCTTGGGCTGGCCCAGCAGGCGGGCGATTTCGGGCGTGGGCAGGGCGGCGGTGATGCGCGACCACTTGCGCGTGTAGTCGCCGATGCCATAGTGGGCATAGACCTTGGAGATCGAGCGCAGCGACGCCAGGCGGTCGGCGAAGTCGGGGAAGCGCTTTTCGTCGAAGAAATGTTCCGAGACGCTGATCGGGCGGTTCTCGGCTTTGCCTACGATCTGCACGCGCAACAGCGGCGCGGTACGCGTCAGGCCCAGGTGCTTGGCGATGTCGCCGGCGCGCAGGCTCTGGCTGCCCAGGACTTCCTGGTGGCCCAGCATGCCCTGGCTGCGCAGGTTCTCGGAAAAGCGCGTGCGCTTGCCGATGGCGTAGTCGATCGCGTGTTCCTGGACGAAGGTGCCGCGGCCTTGTTCGATGCGGACCAGGCCGCCTTGTTCGAGTTCTCCCATCGCGCGGCGGATGGTGTGGCGGTTGACGGAAAACTTGGCGGCCAGCTCGGGCTCGGACGGCAGCTGTTCGCCTGCCGCATAGAGCTTGTTGCGGATATCGTCCGCCAGCGCTTCGCCGATTTGCCGCCAGACGGCGATGCCGGAACCTCTTTCGACCATAGGGTGTGCTCGTGCTGTCACATCAGCTTCATGAAGAATGGCAGTGATTGTGCACCATGCGGCGGCGGCCGCAAAGGCGCTGCGGACGCGCTGCAACTGTCATCAAAAATTCACGCCAGGCTGTTGAACTTCCATTTCGGAGCGATCATACTCCATCCGGTCGTCTAGACGTTTAGAGGAAAAAGATGGATCACCCCAAGACAGGGCAGGATGCGGCGGGCGCGCAACGCGCCGCCTGGATGCGCGTGCTGGCGCTGGCCGATCCGGCCGCGCTGGATGGCGCTTTTTGCGCGCTGGCGGGCAAGCCGGAACACCAGACGTTGCGCCCCGCGCAAACCGGCATGGCCATGGTGCGCGCCCGCAGCGGCGGCACTGGGGCCCGCTTCAACCTGGGCGAAATGAGCGTGACACGTTGCGCGGTGACGATGGGCGAGGGCGTGGTGGGCGTGGCTTATGTGCAGGGCCGCTCGCAGCGCCATGCCGAGCAGGCCGCCGTGGCCGACGCCCTGCTGCAACTGCCGGAATGGCATGACACGGTGCAGGCACAGCTGATCCAGCCGCTGGCCCGCCTGCATGCCGAACGGGTCGAGCGCCAGGCCCGCGTGGCGGCGCAGACCAAGGTGGAATTCTTCACGATGGTGCGAGGCGAGGACTGACATGCAGCAACAGATACAAGCCGCCGCGGCCTCGGGCCGGGCGCTGCTCCCCGGATTCGCGGATCCCGTCGGCGACGCGCAGGCCACGTTCCGCGCCGCGCTGGACGCCATGGCCCACCCGGGCCGCATCCATGAAATCCTGATCGAAACCGGCGTGCCGGCGGGCCTGTCGCCTGCCATGACCGCGCTGCTGCTGACGTTGGTGGACGTGGACACGCCGCTGTGGCTGCCTGAAACCGTCAGCGCGGACGCGATCGCGTTTCTGCGATTTCATTGCGCCTGCCCCATCGTGCCATCGCCCTCGCTCGCGCGTTTTGCCGCGGTGCCGGCTGGCAGCAAGGCGCCGGCGCTTTCGGCTTGCCACCAGGGCGATCCGGCCTATCCCGATCTGTCTACCACCTTGCTGATCGAGGTCGAATCCTTGTCGGGCGGGGAACCCGCCATCCTCAGCGGCCCGGGTATCAAGAGCCAGCAGCTGCTGCATGCGGCAGGGCTGCCCGAGGGTTTCTGGCGCGAGTGGCGTCTCAATCATCAACGGTTTCCGCTCGGTGTCGACGTGTTCCTGACGCACGAGCGTCGGATCTGCGCACTGCCGCGCAGCACGCGCAAGGAGAACTGACATGTACGTAGCCGTAAAAGGGGGCGAACGCGCCATCCTCAATTCCTACCGCATGCTGGACGACTACCGGCGCGGCGACCGCGAAGTGCCCGAGCTGAGCCTGGACCAGATCCGCGAACAGATGCCGCTGGCGGTATCGCGGGTCATGGCGGAGGGCTCGCTCTACGATCCGCAACTGGCGGCGCTGGCCATCAAGCAGGCCGCGGGCGACCTGATCGAAGCGGTGTTCCTGCTGCGCGCCTACCGCACCACCTTGTCGCGCTTTGGCTATACCCAGCCCATCGACACCGGCCGCATGCGCCTGCAGCGCCGCATCTCGTCCACCTTCAAGGACGTGCCTGGCGGCCAGATCCTGGGACCGACCTACGACTACACCCAGCGTCTGCTGGACTTCTCGCTCGAAGCGCAGCGCGAAGCCGACGCCTTGCCGCCGGGCGGCGAGGCGCTGGATAGCGCGATGCCGCGCGTCACCGACCTGCTGGCGCATGACGACCTGATCGACGCGGAAGCCGTGCCCGAAGGCGATCCCGAACCCTTCGACCTGACCCGGCAGCCGCTGGATTTCCCGGCCTCGCGCGCGGCCCGCCTGCAGAACCTGGCGCGCGCAGACGAAGGTTTCCTGCTGTCCATGGGCTATTCGACCCAGCGCGGCTACGGCAATACCCACCCCTTCGCCGCCGAGATCCGCTACGGCGCGCTCGAGGTGGAAATGCACATCGAGGAATTGGGATTCGCCGTCACCGTGGGCGAGATCGAGATCACCGAATGCCAGATGGTCAGCCAGTTCGCGGGCAGCGCCGAGGAAGGCCCGAAGTTCACCCGGGGCTATGGGCTGACCTTTGGCTATGGCGAACGCAAGTCCATGTCGATGGCGCTGGTGGACCGCGCGCTGAAGGCGCGCGACCTGGGCGAACGCGCCGATTCGCCTGCCAATGATCACGAGTTCGTGCTCTATCACAGCGACAACGTCGAAGCCTCCGGTTTCGTGCAGCACTTGAAACTGCCGCACTACGTGGACTTCCAGGCCAATCTTGAACTGTTGCGGCGCATGCGCGCCGAACGCGCCGCGCCCGAGGCCGCGCGCAGCGATCTGATGGACGAGGCGGTTTCCCCATGACTACCCAACACGCAACGGTCGAACGCGACGACCACTACAACTTCGCCTACCTGGACGAATCCACCAAGCGCATGCTGCGCCGCGCCTTGCTCAAGGCCGTCGCCATCCCCGGCTACCAGGTGCCTTTCGGCAGCCGCGAAATGCCGCTGCCCTATGGCTGGGGCACCGGCGGCATCCAGGTGACGGCGTCCATCATCGGCGCAAACGACGTGCTCAAGGTGATCGACCAGGGTTCGGACGACACCACCAACGCGATCAACATCCGCCGCTTCTTCGGCCGTGTCACGGGCGTGGCGACGACGGAATCCACTTCTGCCGCCACCATCGTCCAGACCCGCCACCGCATCCCCGAGACGCCGCTGGCGGAAGGGCAGATCATGGTGTTCCAGGTGCCCATTCCTGAACCGTTGCGCTGGCTGGAGCCTTCCGAAACCGAGACGCGCACCATGCACGCGCTGGCCGAATATGGCGGCATGCACGTCAAGCTGTACGAGGACATCGCGCAGCACGGCCATATCGCCACCACCTATGACTATCCTGTCATCGTGAACGGACGCTACATGATGCGGCCTTCGCCCATCCCCAAGTTCGACAACCCCAAGCTGGACCGCAGTCCTGCGCTGATGCTGTTCGGCGCGGGCCGCGAAAAGCGCGTCTACGCGGTGCCGCCTTACACGCAGGTGAAGAGCCTGGACTTCGAGGACCACCCGTTCAAGGTCGAGACCTGGAACGAATGCTGCGACCTGTGCGGATCGCGCGAGAGCTATCTGGATGAAATCATCCTGGACGACGCCGGCACGCGCCGCTTCGTCTGCTCCGACACCGAGTACTGCAACGACCGGCAGGCGCAACAGCAAGCCAACCAGGAGACCGCGGCATGAACGCCCAACCTTTGCTTTCAGTGCGCAACATGACGCGCACCTGGGACGGCGTGCACGGCTGCCGCAACGTCAACTTCGATCTGTATCCGGGCGAAGTCCTGTGCGTGGTCGGCGAGTCCGGTTCCGGCAAGAGCACGCTGCTGTCGGCCGTGTCGTACCAGACCAGGCCGGACGCGGGCAGCGTCTGGTACGACACCCGCGACCAGGGCTTTACCGACCTGGCCGCGCTGCCCGGCGCACGCCTGCGCCTGCTGTCGCGCACCGACTGGGGCTTCGTGCGGCAGAACGCCCGCGACGGCCTGCGCATGCAGGTCAGCGCGGGCGCCAACATCGCGGAGCGGTTGATGGCCGTGGGCGACAGGCATTACGGCGACTTGCGTCAGGCCGCTGGCAACTGGCTTCAGAAGATGGAGATCGACGCGGGACGGCTGGATGACAGGCCCACCTCGTTTTCGGGCGGCATGCAGCAGCGGCTGCAGATCGCCCGCAACCTCGTGACGCACCCGCGCCTGGTGTTCATGGACGAACCCACGGCTTCGCTGGACGTGTCGGTGCAGGCGCGCTTGCTGGACCTGCTGCGTCAGCTGGTGGCCGATCTGGGCTTGGCTGCGATCGTCGTGACCCACGATCTGGCCGTGGCGCGCCTGCTGGCGCATCGGACCCTGGTGATGCGCGGCGGCGAAGTGGTCGAAAGCGGCCTGACCGACCAGATCCTCGACGATCCGCAGCATCCCTACACCCAGTTGCTGGTGTCCTCCATTTTGCAGAGCTGACCATGCCTGAAAAGACTCCCATGATCGAGGTGCGGGGCCTCGGAAAGATGTTCATCCTGCATAACCAGGGGGGCATGCGCCTGCCCGTGCTGGAGTCGGTCGACTTCGACGCGGCGGCGGGCGACTGCCTGGTGCTGGCGGGACCGTCCGGCACCGGCAAGAGCACCCTGCTACGCTGCCTGTACGGCAATTATCTGGCGACCGAAGGCAGCATCCGGGTGCGCTGGAACGACGAATGGGTGGAGCTGGCCGGCGCCCCCGAACAACGCATTCTGGCCTTGCGGCGCGAGGTGATCGGCTACGTCAGCCAGTTCCTGCGCGTGATTCCGCGCGTGTCGGCGCTGGACGTGGTGGCCGAACCCCTGCGCGCAGCGGGCGTGGAGGCCGACGAAGCCCGCTCCCGCGCAGCAGCCCTGCTGCAACGCTTGAACGTGCCGCCGCGCCTGTGGGGACTGGCGCCCGCCACGTTCTCGGGCGGCGAGCAGCAGCGCGTGAATATCGCTCGCGGTTTCATCGCGCGCCATCCCATCCTGCTGCTGGATGAACCCACCGCGTCGCTGGACGCGGACAACCGCCAGGTCGTGATCGCGCTGATCCGCGAGGCCATGGCAGAAGGCCGCTGCCTGCTGGGCATCTTCCACGACGCCGAAGTGCGCGATGCAGTCGCCACGCAGACGCTGGCCTTGCGCTGTCTCTTATACACATCTCCGAGCAC
>NZ_QWFB01000035.1:0-89780 GCF_003576205.1 Achromobacter sp. K91
CTCGAAGGATCACACCGCCGGCGACGACTCCGTCACCGACAAGTTCACCGTCACCGTCACCGATGCGGCCAACCAGGTCAAGTCCGACGACCTGGTCGTGCTCATCACCGACACCGCTCCTGAGGCCAAGAACGACACGGCGGGCATCACGGAAGGCACGACCGCCCCCATCTCCGGCAACTTGTTGGGCAACGACACGCTCGGCGCCGATGCAGTCACGACGGTCATCACTACCGGCGATGCCAAGTACGGCACGCTGGTAGACAATGGCGACGGCACCTGGTCCTATCAGCTCAACAACAGCCTGCAAGCTGTCCAGGGGCTGCAGGCGGGCGAATTGCTGACCGAGACCATCCGCTACACCATCACCGATGCCGACGGCGACAAGAGCGAGGCCGTGCTGACGATTACGATCACCGGCACGAACGATCTGCCCTCGATCAGCAGCGCCAGCATCAACCTGTCTGAAGAAGGCCTGCCGCACGGCATACCTGACAGCAATGGCACCACGGATACGACGAACGCTGTCACCTACTCCGGCAACCTGACCATCTCCGATTTGGATGTGAAGGACACCCATACCGTCACCTTGGTCAAGCCGGCGGACAACGCCCTGACCTCACAAGGAAAACCTGTCGTCTGGACCCTGTCGGACAATGGCCACACCCTGGTCGGCAAGGACTTCCACGGAAACTCCGTCATCACTGTCACGATGACCGACGCGGGCGGCTACACCGTAACCCTGTCGGGCCAAGTGGATCACCCGACGAACTCGGTCGAGGACGTGCTCCAGCTGGGTATCGGCGTGCAGGTCAGCGATGGCCACGCCACCAGCAACGGCACCATCACGATCAATATCGAGGATGACAGTCCGGAATTCGGCGCCGTCTCCAATGCTGTGATGGAGAATGCCGCCACCAGCGCCACCGGCACCCTGGAATTCCATACGGGCGCCGACGCCGTGGGCGCCACGCTGGTCGTGTCGTCTGTCGGTCAGCTGCCGCAGAACTGGACGACCAGCGCGCTCAACAAGTCTTCGGTCGACATCTTCTCGCCCAACGGGACCAAGATCTTCACGGTGACCCTGAATCCGGAGGGCGGCTATACCGTCACCCAGCACGAAGCCCGGCCCGGGACGACCGCGTCGATCGACTTGGCCTCCTCGATCAGCAACAACCCCCAATCCACCTATGACCTCGGCTATGCCACGCTGAGCGCCGGCGGCGGAAAGACGTTCAATGCCAACACGTTCGGCAGCGGAAATTCGTTCGGGATCGGCAACACCTCCTTCGACTCGGGCGAAAGCTTCCGCATGGACTTCAACGAAGCCCTCTCGGATTTCAAGCTGAATGTCGCGGAAGTCAAGGGAAGCGGCACGCTCAATATCACGGTATGGAGCGACGGCGTCTCCAAGATGATCTCCGTACCCGTGAACAGTACGACTGGCGCCATTCACATCACGAAGGAGATGTTGAGCCAGGGCACCCCCTCGTTCACTCAATTCGATAGCATCGAGGTCACCGCGGGCAGCGGCGTCAGGATGTCCTTCCTCACGACCGGCTCCTATACGGAAAGCGTTCCCGCCGGCCCGATGGACTTCACGGTTGGCGTTACCGGAACGGATGGCGACGGCGACAAGGTGAACACGCATTTCAACGTGACCTCCACCGCGGAATCCGCCGTTACGAACGCGACGAACAAGGTGGCGGAAGCCACCGGCGACACCGTTACGGGAACGATGCAGATTTCCGCGGCGTTGGGCATCGTGAGCGTCGACGTAAATGGCGTGGACGTCACCAAGGCGACGAATGCCAACCCCGTCAGCCTGACCACGGGCAAGGGCACGCTCAAGATCACCGGCTACGATCCAGCTACCGGCAAGCTCACTTACACCTATACCGAGAAGGGGAAATCCCAGAATCACTCGAACGGCAAGGACAGCGTGCATGACGACTTCATCGTGACCGCCAAGAATGCTGGCGGCCACGGCAGCAGCGGCAGCCTGATCATCCAGATCACCGACACGGCGCCCGAGGCAAAGCCGGACACGGCCAGTGTGACGGAAGACAAGGTCTTGGAAGCCACCGGCAACGTCATCACCGGCACCGGTGCGGACGCCGTGGGCGCCGACGTGACCACGGTGGTCGGCGTGGCCAAGGGTTCGGCCAACGCGAACAAGGCGATCGAAGGCAACGTCAACGCCGAGGTCAATGGCGTGTACGGCAAGATCACCATCCACGCCGATGGCACCTATACCTATACCCTGAACAACACCGATCCGCGCGTCAATGCACTGGGGCAAGGCGACAAGCTCTCGGACGTGTTCTCGTACACCATCCGCGATTCCGACGGCGACTTCAGCACCACGACCATCACCATCACGATCAATGGCACCAATGACGTGCCGGTGATGACCAACGACTTCCGGTCGGTCACGGAAGATGTGAACGTCACGGGCGGAAATCTCACCGTCAAGGGCGCGGTCACGATCACGGATCCCGATGCCGGCCAGTCGACCTTCGACACCGCCACCCTCAAGCTCACCAACAGCACGCATGCCGGCGGAGCGCTGGGCGTCATCGTAATGAAACCCGATGGCACCTATACCTACAACGTCAACAACGCCGCGATCCAGTTCCTCAAGGCGGGCGAAAGCATCGTCGAGACCTACACGGTCGCCTCCGCCGACGGCTCGGCCACCAGCACCATCACCATCACCATCAATGGCGTCAACGACGCGCCCACGACCGTGGACGGTTCCGCGAACCTGGAAGTTGGCGATAACCAGTACGTCTTCTCGCTGAACGATTTCCGCTTCGACGATGGAGCGGAAGGCAACAGCCTGCAAAGCGTCATCATCACCCAACCGCCCACCAGCGGCACGATGACCTATAACGGCAAGCCGGTCACGGCCGGCATGGAGATTCCGAAGTCGGCCATCGAACAAGGCCTGCTGAAGTTCACGCCGGGCGCCGACAAGCAGGACAGCTCCTTCAATTTCCAAGTGAAGGACAATGGCGGCACGGCGAATGGCGGCAACGACACCTCGACCGAGCACAAGTTCGTCATCTCCGCCGATCACCTGGTGACCCATGGCAATGACGACAGCGGCAGCGGCGGCAAACCGCCGCTGAACGGCGGGTCGGGTGATGACGTCATCCTGGCGGACCAGGGCGGCTACGTCACGAACGTCACCCCCGGCACGAACTACAACATTGCGCTGGTGGTGGACCGTTCAGGCAGCATGTCCGCGCAGTCCGGTTCCGGTGTCAACCGCATGCAACTGGTTAAGGACGCGCTGGTCAAGCTCGCCGCCGACCTGGAGCACCACGACGGCGTCGTCAACGTATCGCTGATCGGCTTCGCAACCCATGCTCAAGATCCGATCACGTTCAACAACCTCACGCAGGCCAACCTGAACCAGTTGATCAAGGCGATCAACGATCTGACTATCGCGACGGGTAACACTGCGGGGACCAACTACGAAGCCGCCTTCAACGCGACCGTGAAGTGGTTCGCCGATCAGGGCAAAGTGAATCCCAGCGGTACGAAGTTCGAGAATCTGACGTTCTTCCTGACCGACGGAAACCCGACGCAGTACTACTACAACGACAAGAAGGGAGTGGACGGACCGGGTAACGATACCGACTACAACACCATGAAGGAATCCGTCGACGCCTTCAAAGCCCTCAACGGCGCCAGCAAGGTCCACGGGATCGGCATCGGAACCGGCATCGACAGCAACATCCTGCGCTTTTTCGATAACACGGACAGCTCCGGCGATGGCCAGATCAGGCTGCCCACCGGGTGGGACTGGTTCGGCAATCCCTCGGGATACCAAACCGTTTACGGCAAGACTGGCGCAATTGACATCGTCAACACCGCCAACGACCTGGAGGCCGCTCTCAAGGGAGGCAGCAGCACGAGCAATCCGGCCGAAGTCGGCCACGACACCGTCTACGGTGGCGACGGCAACGACATCATCTTCGGTGACGCGATCAACACCGACCACCTCGCGTGGGCCGGCAATCCCGCGGGATCCCACAATGGCGGCGGTCTCGACTCGCTGAAGGACTACCTCAAGGCCGTGGACGGCGTCGCCCCGACGAACGAACGGATATACGAGTTCATCAAGCAGAATCCGGGTCAGTTCGATGCGGCTGGCGACACGCGTGGCGGCAATGACGAATTGCATGGCGGCAAGGGCGACGACATCATCTACGGCCAGGGCGGCAACGATGTCCTGTGGGGTGATGACGGCAACGACAAGCTCTATGGCGGAACCGGCAACGACGAGCTCCACGGCGGCGCCGGCAACGACATCCTGGTCGGCGGCAAGGGCAACGACACCATGTGGGGTGACGGCGGCAGCGACACGTTCAAGTGGCAGCTTGGCGACCAGGGCACCACGGCGCAGCCTGCGATCGACACGATCAAGGACTTCTCGAAGGCTTCGGTCGTCGACGGCGGGGATGTGCTGGACCTGAAGGACCTGCTCGTGGGCGAGAAGGACGGCAACCTGTCGCAGTACTTGAACTTCAAGCAGGATCCGGCCAACTCCAACAATACGCTCGTCGAGATCAACACCCAGGGCAAGCTTGGCTCCCAGGGCGCGGATCAGAAGATCGTGCTGGAGAACGTCGATCTCACCCATGACGCGAACGGTCAGGCCATGAGCAATCAGGCCATCATCAACGACCTGCTGCAGAAGGGTAAGCTGAACGTCGATCACAGCTAAGCAGCAAGCCCCGGGAAGGCCGGCAACGGCCTTCCCGGCGGTGCATTCTTCATCAAGCATCAGCATTGCTGCTTGACGCTATCAATGTTGCCAGTATCGAACGCCGGCAACGCCATCTAGTATCTGGTCATCTTGGATAACGCCCTGAAAAGGGACCCGAAATGGCCAATACTTCTCCCACAATCGTCAACGAAATGTCCGGCCGCGCGTGGCTGCGCCATAGCGACGGGTCCCTGACCGAACTGCGCCAAGGCAGCAAGGTCCCCACCGACAGCGACATCGTCACTGCCTCGGGCGCCACGGTTTCCCTTCAGCTTGAAAACGGCATGCTGGTCATCATCGGCGAGAGCCGCGAGGTCGCGCTGACCGCCGAAATGACCAGCACTCTGGACGACTCGTCCGAAGCCGCGCTAGCTCCGCCCTCGGGCACCGATTCCGACCGCTTGCTGGCCCTCCTGCGCAATGGTCTCGGCCTGTTCGATGAACTTGCCCCCTCGCCGTAGTCGTGGCCGGCTAGGGGCCGCTGGCGGCGGCAGTTTCGTCCGCCTGGCACGCTTTCTTGAAACGGCGATCCTCCGGCGATAGCGACGCGTTGCCGCCCCCCGGTGGATAAGATCAAAGACGTCTCGATCCGGAAACCCGCCTATGGCGGCGACACTCGGACATCCAAGGATTGTTGGTCGGCGAAAACGACAGCACACTGACCAAGTACCTGGACTTCCGTAAGGAAGGCTATAACACGGTCATTGACGTGAATACCCAGGGCAAGCTTGGCACCCAGGGCGCGGATCAGAAGATCGTGCTGGAAAACGTCGATCTCACCCACGACGCCTACGGCCAGTTCATGAACAACCAGGCCATCATCAACGACCTGCTGCAGAAAGGAAAGCTGAACGTTGACCATGGCTAAGCGCCGAGCCTAGAGGACTCGCAATGGCCTTCTCGGCCTGATGCACCTTTCATCACGTCGCTACGTCATTGTTCAGCACTATCAGTATTGGCAGTATCGAGCGCCGGCAACACTACCTAGTATCAGGCCATCTTGGACTACTCCCGGAAAGGGGACCAACATGGCCAATACGTCTGCCGCAATCGTCAACGAAATCTCCGGTCGCGCATGGCTGCGTCATGGCGACGGATCCCTGACCGAACTGCACCTAGGCAGCAAGGTCTCTGCCGGCAGCGACGTCGTCACGGCCTCCGGCGCCACGGTTTCCCTTCAAGTTGAGAACGGCATGCCGATCGTCATCGGCGAGAACCATGAGGTCGCGCTGAGCAGCGAAATTACCGCCCCCCTGGCCGACGCGTCCGAGGCCGCGGTGACCCCGCCCTCCGGCGCCGACTCCGACCGCCTCCTGGCCGCTCTGCGCGACGACCGCGACCCCTTCGATGAGCTCGACCCCACCGCTGCCGTCATGGCCGGCGGCGGCAATGCCGACGGCAGCAGCTTCGTGCGCCTGGCCCGCATTCTGGAAACCACCACTCCGCTGGACCAGGCTTACCTCCCCCTGAACCACGGCGATAGCATCCTGCCCCGCGTGCCTGGCGCCGGCTTGGTCGACAACGGCGACAATGATGAAACGGCAACGTCCGTCGCCGCCAATAACCCTCCCAATGCGCGGGACGATGTCGGCAGCGGCGACCAGAACAGCCAAGTGCGGGGCAACCTGCTCGACAACGACACGGATCCCGATGGCAACTCGCTGGCGATCTCGTCGGTCGGCAACCATCCCATGGTCCCAGGCGGCGTCGCCATCAGCGGCAGCAACGGTGGCACGTTCATCGTCCTGCCGGACGGCAACTATGTCTTCACGCCGGGCAGCGCGTACACCCATCTTGCCAACGGCGAGACAAGCACCACTACCATTTCGTACACCGTTACGGACTCCAGCGGCGCCACCTCCACGGCGACCGTCGTCGTGACGATCACCGGCACCAATGACGGTCCCGCTTCCACCGCCATTGCCGGCACCGCCAGCATCGACGCCCAGGCGGGAGTGAGCTACAACGTGTCCGGCCATTTCTCCGATCCAGACTCCAACGACAAGCTCACCTACACCGCGACCGGCCTGCCGCCCGGATTGAGCATCGATCCGAACACCGGCATCATCACCGGCACCATCGATCACTCGGCCTCGCACGGAGGCAACAACGGCGTCTACAACGTCACCGTTACGGCTACGGATCCCGCCGGCGCAACGACGTCGCAGAAGTTCGACTGGGACGTGACCAATCCTGCTCCGACCGCCGCTGCCGATTTGGGCAGCACCGACGAGGACTCGACCCTCAGCGTCAACGCCCGGAACGGAGTGCTGGCCAATGACAGGGACCAGGACGGCGATACCCTCGCCGTCTCGCAGGTCAACGGCAGCACGGCCCACGTGGGCTCGCCGGTTCCCGGCTCCGTTGGCGGCACCTTCACCTTGAACCCGGATGGCTCCTACACGTTCCACCCCGGCACGGCTTTCCAGTACCTCGCCGCCGGCGAAAAAGCCTACACATCGATCATCTACACCGTTTCCGATGGCGAAGGCGGTACCAGCACGGCGACTCTCACGGTCGAGGTCACCGGCACCAACGACGGCCCCGCTTCCTCCGCCGTTGCCGGCACCGCCAGCATCGACGCCCAGGCGGGAGTGAGCTACAACGTGTCCGGCCATTTCTCCGATCCAGACTCCAGCGACAAGCTCACCTACACCGCGACCGGCCTGCCGCCCGGATTGAGCATCGATCCGAACACCGGCATCATCACCGGCACCATCGATCACTCGGCCTCGCACGGAGGCAACAACGGCATCTACAACGTCACCGTTACGGCTACGGATCCCGCCGGCGCAACGACGTCGCAGAAGTTCGACTGGGACGTGACCAATCCTGCTCCGACCGCCGCCGCCGATTTGGGCAGCACCGACGAGGACTCGACCCTCAGCGTCAACGCCGGGAACGGAGTGCTGGCCAATGACAGGGACCAGGACGGCGACACCCTCGCCGTTTCGCAGGTCAACGGCAGCACGGCCCACGTGGGCTCGCCGGTTCCCGGCTCCGGTGGCGGCACCTTCACCCTGAACCCGGACGGCTCCTACACGTTCCACCCTGGCACGGCTTTCCAGTACCTCGCCGCCGGCGAAAAAACCTACACCTCGATCACCTACACCGTTTCCGATGGCGAAGGCGGTACCACCACGGCGACTCTCACGGTCGAGGTCACCGGCGCCAACGACGGCCCCGTCCTCCAGGCCCAAGTCAACCAGGCACTGGAAGGCCATTCGGCATCTGGCAGCGTGCTCGCTGGCGCGACCGATGCCGAAAGCGATGTACTGACCGTCATCGACTTCACGATCAACGGTGCGAAGTACGCCGCTGGTAGCACTGCCATCATTGCTGGGATAGGCACTCTCGTCATCAATGCCGACGGCGGCTATAGCTTTACGCCGGGCGCAAACTGGAATGGGCGCGTGCCACCCATCACATACACCGTCACGGACGGCGCGACCACCACCGTTTCCAGACTGGACGTCGACGTCCTGCCAGTCAATGACGCCCCGGTCTCTCAGGACGGTTCCGGCAACGTCGCGGAGGGCAAGACCTACGTGTTCGGCGCGAACGACTTCGTCTTCTCCGACCCGGCAGAAGGCCATTCGATGAAATCCGTGATCATCGACTCCCTGCCCACCGGAGGCACGCTGCTGCTCAACGGCAGGCCGGTCACGCAGGGGCAGGAGATCAGTGCGGAGGACCTTGTCCGCGGTAAGCTGGTATTCGAACCCAACGCCGCCGACGCCGGTGAAAACGCTGGCGCGTCCTTCAACTTCCGTGTCAAGGATACCGGCGGCAACGCCAACGGCGGCCAGGACACGTCCGATCCGCACACATTCAAACTGCACACGGACCAGATCCTGGGCGGCCATAACGGCAACGAAACTATCAAGGGCGGCTCAGGCGACGACGTACTGCTGGGCGATCAGGGCGGCGTGCAGAAGACCGTGACGCCGGGCACCAGCTACAACATCGCCGTTGTGCTGGACCTGTCGGAATCGATGGGATACTACTGGGGTAGCGGCTCCGCCCGCGAGACACGCCTCGCAACCGCCAAGAAAGCCCTCAAGGCACTGCTGGAAAATCAGCTCGCCACTCATGATGGCACCATCAACGTGTCTCTGATCACGTTTCAGAAAGGTAGCGCCAAGCAGTTGAAGACAATCTCGGACCTGACGCATGACAATGTCGACGAGATCGTGAACACCCTCCTCGGCTTGCGAGCTGACGGGTACACACCGTATGGCGCAGCCTTCCATGAAGCCAAGAACTGGTTCGACCGCCAACCCACGGTCGACGGCCATGGCAAGCCGTACGAGAACCGGACCTACTTCGTGACGGACGGCAATCCAACCGCCGAAAAGAAATACAACCGTGACGCCGAGTTCAACAAACTTGCCAAAGTCAGCGACGTCCGGGCGATAGGCATCGGCTCGGGAATTTCCCCCCTTGTACTCGACAAGTATGACAACACGGCCGGTTCGCAAGTGGTGCAGAAGCCGTCCGATCTTGAGACGACCCTGGTCGGCAGCAAGACGACCGACGAACCCGTTCCAGTCGGCAACGACAAGCTCCACGGCGGCGACGGCGCCGACATCCTGTTCGCCGATGCCATCAATACCGACCGGTTGCCATGGGGCGTCAACGGCAATCCCGCCAAGCCCACCGACCAGCCCGACGGATCTGGCCTGGATGCGCTCAAGCAGTTCCTGTCTCTGAAGAACGGTGCGCTGCCCACCGACGCCGAGCTGCACAAGTTCATTTCGGATAACCACGGGCTCTTAGACGTGCAGGGCGATATGCGCGGCGGCAATGACGAATTGCATGGCGGCAACGGCAACGACATCCTCTATGGTCAGGGCGGCAATGACATCCTGCATGGCGACGATGGCAACGACATGCTGTACGGTGGCACCGGCAACGATAGCCTGCGCGGCGGTGCGGGCAACGATAGCCTGATAGGCGGCCAGGGGGACGACATCCTGTACGGCGACGGCGGCAACGACACGTTCAAGTGGGCGCTGGGCGATCAGGGCACCACGGCACAACCAGCCGTGGACACGATCAAGGACTTCTCGAAGGCCACGATTGCCGAGGGTGGCGATGTGCTGGACCTGAAGGACCTGCTCGTGGGCGAGAAGGACGACAACCTGTCGCAGTACCTGAACTTCAAGCAGGATCCCGCCAACTCCAACCACACGCTCGTCGAGATCAACACCCAGGGCAAGCTTGGCTCCCAGGGTGCGGATCAGAAGATCGTGCTGGAGAACGTCGATCTTACCCATGACGCCAATGGTCAGGCCATGAGCAACCAGGCCATTATCAACGACCTGCTGCAGAAGGGTAAGCTGAGCGTCGACCATGCCTGAGCGATAGCTCCCGGGAGGCCCCGCAGGGGTCTTTCGCCCCCCCCGCATGACGCATTTTTTCCCAGGGCGCGCCTAAGATGCCCGGAAAAATGTGAAAATCCGTTTCATGCCATCGTCCCGCCGTTTCCGCCGCACGCTGAATCTGTGCCGATTGGCTTTGCTATGCCTGGCTTGCGGCTGGGGCGGAAGTTCCGCCCTGGAAGTGAACGCCGACCGGCTGCAAAGCCTGTCGGCCAGCCGCTATGGCGCAAAAGGCTCCAAGGCGGTTTCGGAATGGCTGCAATTGATGCGCAGCCCCGCCCCTGCCCAGGAAAAAGGCGCACTGACACAGGCCAATGATTTCTGGAACCGCTCCCTGATGTCCGGCGAGGACATCACCATCTGGAAACAGGCCGATTATTGGGCCACGCCATTAGAATCGCTGGGCAGGGGCGCGGGCGATTGCGAAGACTACGTCATCGGCAAGTACTTCACGCTGCTGGCGCTGGGCGTGCCTGCCAACAAACTGCGCTTCATCTACGTCCGCGCGCGCATCGGCGGCGCGGCCAGCAGCACCCAGATCGCCCACATGGTGCTGGGCTATTACGAAACCCCCAACGCCGTGCCGCTGGTGCTGGACAACCTGATCTCGACCATTTTGCCCGCCACGCAGCGCCGCGACCTGACGCCAGTATTCAGTTTCAATGCGGACGGCGTCTATGTGGACGGCAAGCCCGCCGCGCCGGTTGACCGTCTCAGCCGCTGGCGTGATCTACTTCAACGCATGGAACGGGAAGGCGTGCGCCCCTGATGTCCGGAAATAAGACTATGTCCATACTTCGACAGCTATTGCTCAGCGTTACCCTCGCCATCGGCGTCATCCTGCTGGGCACGCTCGCGCTCAGCGTGAATTCCGCCCGGGAGTACCTGTCCGGCCAACTGCAAGTGCAGAGCACGGACGCTGCCGTGTCGCTGGCGCTGTCGCTGTCGCAGCCCGCGAACAACGACCCGGTCGTGCAAGAGCTGCTGGTGTCGGCGCTGTACGACGGCGGGCATTTCTCGCTGGTGCGCTTGAGCGATCCTGAAGGCAAGGTCCTGATCGAACGGAAATCCACGGCCACCGCGGCGTCGGTCCCCGCCTGGTTTCAGGCGCTGGCTCCCTTGACGACGCAATCGGCCAGCCATGCCGTCAGCGACGGCTGGCGCCAGATCGGCGAGGTCACGCTGATCGCCAACGACGCCTATGCCTGGGAAGCCCTGTGGCGCAGCAGCCTCAAAATGATCGCCCTGGTGGTGGGCGCCGGCATCTTGTGGGCCGTGTTCGCCTTCATGCTGGTGGGCTGGATCAAGAACCGCCTGTTGCGTGAGATCAGCGACCACGTGCGCAGCATCGGCCAGGAATCCCCGACGGAACAGGTCGAGGCGCGCGTGCCTGAGCTCTCCGGCGTGGTGCAGGCGTTGAACCAGACCCGCGAACGCATCCATGCCAGCGTCGAAGAACAGAACGCCAAGATCGAATCGCTGGAACTGGAACTGAACCAGGACCCAGTCACGGGCCTGCCCAACCGCAAGTACTTCGTCAACGAGTTCCGCCGCGCGCTGGAGGCCCCTGCCCTCACGACCGGCCGCAGCATCGACGGCGGCCACGTCCTGGTGTTCCGCCAGCGCGACCTGGCGGACCTGAATCGCCATATGCCGCGCGAGTTCATCGACCAATGGCTGCGCACGGCCTGCGAACGCATCCGCGGCACGCTCAAGAGCATGCATGTGGCATCGCCCCTGCTGGCCCGTCTGAACGGCTCGGATTTCGCCTTGCTGCTGCCCGGCTGCGCGGCGCCGCAGGCCATGATGGTGGCCGAACAGGTGCGCGCCGACCTGCACGCGTCCCGCATCCCCGTGGGTGAAGGACATCTGTGCCGCTGGGCGCAGGCCATGACCGACTATGGCCACGGCAGCCAGGCCGGGCCGGTGCTTGCCCGCCTGGACTTCGGCTTGATGCGGGCGGAAAGCGCCGGCAACGACCATGTCGTGATCGCTGGCGCGACCGACATGCAGTCGCCTTCGGAATCGGGCGAACGCGCCTGGAAGGACGCGATCCAATCCGCTTTGGAAGAGCACCGCTTCGAGCTGGCCACGGAAGCCCTGCAAGCCACCGACGGCAGCACCGTCCGCACCGAAGCGATGCTGATGCTGCGAACCGCGGCCGACCAGGTGCCGATACCCGCCACGCTGTTCATCCCGCCGGCCGTGCGTCTGGATCTGGTGGCCGATTGCGACCTGGAGGCTGTGAGCCTGGGACTGGACTGGCTGGCCGCCAACCCTGGCGAATTGGCTGTTCGGGTGGCTCTGCCCTCGTTGCGGGGCCAGAAGTTCTTCCGCCAATTGGCGCTGCTGCTGACCGAACACCGGTCTCTGGCGCGGCGCCTATACCTGGAAATCGATGCGCACGGCCTGGTGGAATGCCACGAGCAGATCGCCACGCTGGCCCGCGTCGCCTCGGAGTTCGGCACGCATATCGGCGTGCGCCGCCTGGCTCAGCAGTTCGGCGCCGTTGCGCAACTGCACACCCTGCCCTTGTCGTACGTGAAACTGGGCGGCGGCTTCGTCGGCGGCATGTCCCAAAGCCCCGGCAGCCAGCAGTTGACGGCATCGGTGCTGGAAACCGCGCGCGGCCTGAAGATAGCGGTCTATGCAGAAGATGTGCCGGATGCCGAAACCCAACGCATCCTGGCCAGGCTGGGCATCGCCGTCATGCGCGGCCCCGGCGTCAAGACAGCCGCGGCATAAGACAGCGGATCGAGGCGGCCGTAATAGTCACGGCCGCCGCTAGAGCCTCAGCGGGAGGCTTTGCCCTTGGACTGTTCGTACAGCGGCAGCACCTGCTGGGCTGCGGCCTGCAGATCGCTGATGCGCGATGCGGCGGACGGGTGAGTCGACAGGATCTCGGGCGGTGCGCTGCCCTGGTCGGCCGCGCCCATTTTCTGCCACAGCGTCACGGCGGCGCGCGGATCGAATCCCGCCCTGGCCGCAAGCTCCACGCCCATGCGGTCGGCTTCGGTTTCATGGGTGCGGCTATTGGGCAGCGTGAACATGACGCTGGTGAACTGTCCGCCCAAGTCGGACGCCGCGGAAGAACCCGTGGCGATCGCCAGCACCGACAGCCCCAGATTGGTCGCCATCTGCTGGGACACACGTTCGCGCGCATGCTCCCGCAAGGCGTGCGAAATCTCATGGCCCAGCACCGCCGCCAGCTCATCGTCCGTGGGCTTGATCTTGCCAAGCAGGCCCGTGTAGACAGCGATCTTGCCGCCCGGCATGCACCAGGCATTGATCTCGTTGCTGGACAGCACATGCACTTCCCATTTCCAGCTGGCGGCGTCAGGCCGGAAGACTCCTGCCTGCGCGATCAGCCGCTGGGAAATGGTGCGGACCCGCGCCACCTGTTGCGGGTCGCGGTCCAGCAGGCCCTTGGCCTGCGCCTGCTTGAGTATGTCGGCGTACTGCTGGGTCGCTTCCTGTTCCAGCGCCTGCGAAGGCACCATGCTGGACATGTACTGGGTCCGGTTGACGCCAATGGCGCCCGACTGCGTGGTATTCATGCCCGTGCAGCCCGCCAGGGCTGCCAGCCCGAGCGCTGCACCCGCGTTGCGCAGCAGAAGACGTTTCCGGTTCATGGCAGACCTCCCAGGCAATTCGAAGAGCAACAGCGTATCAGACTACCGGATCGCCACACTGGCCGCGGTGGCGCAAGGCGTGGTCGATCAAGACCAGCGCCAGCATCGCCTCAGCGATGGGCGTGGCGCGGATGCCGACGCAAGGGTCATGGCGACCCAGCGTCTGCACCATGACCGGGTCATTGGCGCGGTTCACGGAGCGGCGCTCGACGCGGATACTGGAGGTAGGCTTGATGGCCAGCGAAACGGTGACTGGCTGACCAGTGGAAATGCCGCCCAGCACCCCGCCCGCGTTATTGGTCAGGAAACCGTCCGGAGTGATTTCGTCGCCGTGCTCCGAGCCGCGCTGAGCGATGCTGTCAAAGCCCGCGCCGATCGACACGCCCTTCACGGCATTCAGGCCCATCATGACGTGCGCGATGTCGGCGTCCAGCCGGTCATAGATCGGTTCGCCCCAGCCCGCGGGCAGGTTCTCGGCCACGACCTCGATCCGGGCGCCGACGGAGTCGCCGTCGCGGCGCAACTGGTCCATGTAGGCCTCCAGTTCGGGCACGACTGCGGCATTGGGCGCATAGAACGGATTATTGGGAACCTCTTCCCAGGAATCGAAGGGGATTGCAATGGGCCCCAACTGGCTCATGTAGCCGCGCACCTTGACGCCGTATTGCTCCGCCAGCCATTTCTTGGCGATGGCGCCTGCCGCGACGGTCGGCGCCGTCAGGCGCGCCGAAGAACGGCCGCCCCCGCGCGGATCGCGCACGCCGAACTTGCGCCAATAGGCATAGTCGGCATGGCCCGGTCGAAACGTGTCGGCGATGTTGGAGTAGTCCTTGCTGCGCGCGTCCGTGTTGCGGATCAGCAGGCCGATGGGCGTACCCGTGGTCACTCCCTCGTATACGCCCGACAGGATTTCCACCTGGTCGGCTTCCTGGCGCTGCGTAACATGGCGCGACGTGCCGGGACGGCGACGGTCCAGTTCGAGCTGGATGTCGGAGGCATCCAGCGACAGCCCCGGAGGACAGCCGTCCACGACGCAACCGATGGCTGGCCCGTGGGATTCGCCGAAATTGGTGACGGTAAAGAGGGTACCTAGGGTATTGCCGGGCATAGGGAGTCAACAGGTGGGGTTTGCAAGCAACCCCGATTATGACACCGCCGAGGCCAAAGCCTGGATTTCGGAGGCCGGTGCGGGACGTCCCAACAGGAAACCCTGCATGACCCGGCATCCCAGCGACTTCAGGATTTCGCGCTGGCCCTCGGTTTCGACTCCCTCGGCCACCACCGGCAGATGCATCGCCTGGCACAGGCCGAACAGCGCCGAGACCACCTCGCGGCTGCCGGCGTCGGATTCCAGCGCTGAGATGAAGCTGCGGTCGATCTTGACCCAATCGATCGGCAGGCAGCGCAGGTGGTTCAGGCTGGAATAGCCGCAGCCGAAGTCGTCCAGCGCCACACCGATGCCCATCGCCCGCAACGTGTTCAGGATCTTCACGTGCCGTTCGTAGTGCAGGATGAAGAGAGATTCCGTGATTTCCAGCACCAGCTTGCGCGGGGCAAGGTTTGCGGCCGCAAGCGCATTCGACACGAGTTCGACCAGGCCATCCTCGTTCATCTGCTTGACTGACAGGTTCACATGCACGCGCCAGGTCGCCGGCCATAGCGCAGCCTGGGTACATGCCCGCTCCAATATCCAGGCCCCCAGCGGCACAATCAGGCCGCTGCGCTCGGCCAATTCGATGGTCACCGCGGGCGAGACGCTGCCGAGCACGGGGTGATGCCAGCGCAGCAGCGCCTCGCAGCCCTGCACCATGCCGGTGCCGCTGTCACAGACCGGCTGGTAATACAGTTCGAACTGATCCATGTCCGGCGTGGTCAGCGCCAGCCGCAGGTCGTTCTCCAGCCCCTGCTGGTCGCGCTGACGCGCCAGCATGCGGAAATCGAACAGGTTCCAGCCCGGCCCGCCGCGCTCCTTCAGCGGCAGCAAGGCGACCTGCACGCAGCGCTGCAGTTCTTCCACGCTGCGGCCATGCTCGGGATACAGGGCAGCGCCGACGCGGAACATCGCCATCAGGGGACGCCCGCCGAGTTCGTAAGGCACGCTCAGGGCTTCCAGCAGCTTGGCCGACACCTGAGCGGCTCCGGCCTCATCCACGTCGGGTGCGCAGACCGTGAACGCATCCGCCCCCGAACGCGCCACCATGCCGCCCATGGACCGGCAGATCAGGCCCAGGCGATTGGCCACCTGCACCAGCAGAGCCTGGTCTTCGCCGGCGCGCAACATGGCGCTGATCTCGGCGTATTGCTCGAAGCTCACCAGAAAGAAAGCGCCGCGGCGCGAACGGCCCTCGGCATCGTTGAGCCAGGCACGGGCGCGCCGGTGCAATTCCTGCTGATTCAGGACCCCGGTCAGTTCATCGCGCGTCAGGCGTTGACGCAGCAGGCGTTCCCTGCGTACGAAGACCCAGCATATCGCTACAAGTGCGCCCGCAAGCGTCAGGCACAGTGCGAGCAGGTAACTCTCACGCACGAAGCCCCCTATCCATAAGCCCCTGGCGTTGCGGTTCGAAAGGGAACCCAAGGACTGTAACATTTTTTAAAATATGCATTATTTTCGCAAAAAACGCCACACTTCAGAGGCAACGCACCTCTTTTCCCTGTATTCCTACGGTTACTTTGGTTGCTCACGGAGGGTTTGGGATGAGCCACGACAGACTGGCGCCGGCCCTTGCGCCATGCTCGCCTACTACTTACGACAGCTACACCCGAAAAATTAATACACCGTGTCTCGATAGTTGTCATTGAAAATCAGACAGCTTCGAAATAATTGCACAGCTTGGCGTCTTACGGCGTGAATTTAGTAATATTCGGCACGTTCTGTGACATGTAGAATTGCTGTACCACTGATGTATTAGTGACTCGTATCACACCCGTATCCCGGCCCTCCAGCCCTGATCTCGATCCGACGCCATTCCATCCGGACACCTGGCAGTCCTCAGTGCAGGCCACGCAACGGCCAGGAAGGGAACCTCCAAATACATGTCCACATTCCGCCGGCTACTTTTCTTCACCGCCCTCCTGATCGGCCTCGTTCTGCTCGGCGCACAGACGGTGGGAATGCTGGCCGCGCACCGCTATCTGAGCGCGGAGTTGGCGCGGCAAAGCGACGACGGCGCTAATGCGCTGGCCTGGGCCTTGTCGCATGCGGCCGCCGCCCCCGAAGAACGGACTGCGCTGGTGGATGACATGTTTGCAGGAGGGGAATATGCGCTGGTGCGCATCACGGACGACAATGGCGCGCCCGTCGTCGAACGGCAAACGCCGCAAACCGACCCACAAACCAGAGAGCACGATTGGCGTGATGCCTGGCTGAACATGGCCGCACCCGCCGTATCGCGGCCTTACGCTGCGCCAGACGGCAGCTCACAAGGCGTCGTGACCGTGCAAGCAGATTCGCGGACTGCTCGCGATACGCTATGGCAAGGCGGCGTGCGGGTCCTGGGACTGGTGCTGGCCGCGAGCCTGCTGTGGGCCCTGTTCTGCGTGAATCTGGCGCGGCGAATAGAAGCGCGCATCTCGCGCGACGTCCGTGAACGCGAGCGCGCGCTCGCGCCTGGCGACCGCAAGACATCGAATGGCGCCAGCGAACAGGCGGGTGTCGACCAGGCGCTGGTGGACGCGCAACGCCTGGTCGCCGCCACGGTCCAGGAACAGAATGCTCGGATCGAATCGCTACAGAGCGAGATCTACAGGGATCCCGTCACCCGGCTGCACAACCGCAAGTATTTTGTCGACCAATTCAGATTGGCGCTGGCGGACAAGGACCCTGAAGCGGGCGGCCATCTGCTGATGTTTCGTCAACGCGATTTGGCGCAGATCAACCGGCACCTCTCGCGCGCGTTCACGGACCAGTGGCTGCGCTCGTCTTCGGACCGGCTGCGCAAGCTGGTCGCTGAATTCGGCGCTCCGGGGGCCATGCTCGCGCGCATCAGCGGTTCGGATTTTGCGCTGCTGCTGCCCCGCGCCTCGGCGCCTCAGGCCAGCCTGCTGGCCGAGCGGGTGCGGCGCGAACTGCGCTCGCTGCGCGTGCCCATGGACAAGCATGAATCCTGCCGCTGGGCCCTGGCGATGGCCACCTACGCGCCAGGAGACAGCATGAGCGACATCCTGGCACGGCTGGATCACGCGCTGATGTGCGCCGAAAGCGCCGACGACGACCAGATAGCCTCGGCCAGCCGCGCGCCGGACAGCACGCACATCGGCGAATACAGCTGGCATGACGCTCTGGTCACGGCGCTCGAACAACACAGGTTCTCCTTGTCCGTGCAGCCTCTGCACGATCTTTCCGGCGGCCTGCTGCACCAGGAAGCCAGCCTGACCCTGCACGACACCAGCGGCGCCGACCCCGTTCCGGCTTCGATCTTCATGCCTCCCGCCGTCCGCCTCGGCCTGTCCGCCGAATGCGACATACAAGCCATCCGCCTGGGGCTGGACTGGCTGTATGCGCGCTCCGGCGCGCTGGCAGTGCCGATTTCGCTGGCATCGATCGCCCAACCGTCGTTCCAGTCCAGGCTTCAACGCATGCTGGCCGACCGCCCCGCCCTGAGCGCGCGCCTGATCGTGGAAATCGACGCGGCGGCCCTGGCCGCTCAGGGAACCGACTTGCACCCGCTTTGCGACATCGTCGTGGCTGCGGGCGCCCGCGTCGGTGTAAGCCGACTGTCGTACCAGTTCGGCGCCATCGAGCACCTGCACGAATTCCCCTTGTCCTATCTGAAGCTGTGCGGCGGCTTCATCGCCGGCCTGCTCCACAGTCCGGGCAGCCAGCACCTCGCCGCCACGGTGGTGGCCACCGCGGCCGCGCTGAATATCGCGGTCTACGCCGAGGACGTGCCAGACATTGCCACGCAAAACGTCCTGGCGGGCCTGGGCGTCCATGCCATGCGCGGGCCTGTCGTAAACTCCGGCCAGACGCACGACATCGCACCTGATCATCCATGGGTTTCCAGTTGACGGAAGGCATGCTGCTTCGCATCTGTTGGCTTTTTCGCGCCCGCTGGCCTTCCCGCCTGCGGCGCACCGGTAACGCCTCCGCGGTTCGGCAAGCCATGCTGCCTCGCGTGGGGATGCTGCTATGCGCCTTGCTCGGCCCCGACGCGGCGCTGGCCTACGGCGTAGGCGTTTCACACGAAGACCTGCATCTGGGCCTGACAGCCGGTGTCGCCACGGCCTGTGGCGTGGCCTGCGCAGTCGCATGGGCGGCCACCCGCAATGCCATTTTCGGCGCGGGGCTGGCCTTCATGTTGATCGAAGGGGTTTTCCGCTCCATGCCCACGCTGTTGCCGGCGGCGGCGCTGCAAGCCGGCTCCTATGCCGCCCTGCTGGCGCTCACGGCGCCCATCCTTAAAGAAGCATCCGCCGACAAACTGGCGACGGCCTGCCGCTGGGCCAGCCTGGCCTTGACGCTGGTAGCGGTACTGGCGCTGATCGTCGCATACGCCCCGGGCAACGGCGTCGTGTCCGCCGCCATCGCCGGGGCCTGCGCCATCGCCAGTCTGCCGCTGGCCACCTGGTTCATGGTCCGCGCCGCCAGTCCGTCGCCAGCGCGAGCGACCGCGCTGGCCTTGGCCGGCGCCTATGGCATCTCGGCCTGGCTGCTGGGACAGGACGCCTGGCTGCCCCAGGCCGCGGCAGGAACGATCGCCGAATTGGCGCGACTGCTGCTGGTGTCTAGCGCCTTGATCCTGCTGGCGATCCATCAGCACGGCCACCCGCAACTGGGGTCGAAACGCGCAGGCCACGAGCACGCCGACGCGGAACACCTTGCCCAAGGCGAACTGCGGCTGGCAGAACTGGCCGGCGCGCTGGATACGCAGCGCCAGATGAACGCACTGATCTCGCACGAACTGCGCGCACCGCTGGCCACCGTCAGCGCGGCAGCCCAATCCCTGGACATGATACTTGCCGAGAGCGGCGAGGCCGTGGACAACCGCCTGGCGCGCATTCATCGGTCGGTCGCACGGATGACCGAACTCATGGATCAGTTGCTGAACCAGGACAGGCTGGGCGAACAGGCCTGGATGCCGCGCGGCGAACAAACGGACATGGCGGATCTGGTGCTCGATGTCGTCACCGCCATGCAGCCCGATACGGCGCATGCGCTGATGGTGCAAGCCAGCCCCTCCCTGCCGGTCTACTGCGACCGTCCGCTGACCAGCGTGGTGGTACGCAACCTGATCCACAATGCCATCAAGTATTCGCCGGCGAATGAGCCCGTGCGCATAGAAACCGGCGAAACCCGGGTGGGCGCCATTCCCATGGCGTGGGTCGCCGTCACCGACCGCGGCCCGGGCATAGGCGTCGAGGAACAGGCCAAAATCTTCGAACCGCATTTCCGGCGCACAGCGCACCGCGAAACCCAGGGCATGGGTATTGGGCTCTACCTGGCCCGGCGCATCTGCCAGAACCAGGGCGGCACACTGACCATGGAAAGCGAAGTAGGCGTAGGCACGCGCTTCGTCGTCACCCTGCCGGCCAGCGCTCCGGCGGCTTGACCGCCTCTGGCGGGTTCAAGCCGCGAACACGTAGCCCTGGCCGCGCACCGACAGCACGGGGAGCTTCAGGCCCGCGCTTTGCGCCTTGGCGCGCAAACGGCTGACCAGCACGTCGATGCGGCGCAATTCAAAGCCGCCCGGGCTGTCCGGCAGGAACAATTCCGCCAGGACCTGACGGCTGACCGCGCTGCCGGCGGCATCCATCAGGGCAACCAGGAAGGTCCGTTCCTGGGCGCTCAGATGCAGCGAGGCGCCATCCGGCGCAACCAGGATCCAGCCCCCGTCCTGCAGGGACCACGAAGTGTCCGCGGTGGCGCGCGTTTCCGCATCCACCGGCCGAGGCGCCTTCGCAAGACGCATCCGACGAGCCAAACTACGGATGACGGAACTGAGTTCCAGCAGATCCACTGGCTTGGTCATGTAGACATCGGCGCCGCCTTCCAGGCCGCGCACCCGGTCTTCCAGCGCGCTGCGACCTGTCAGCATGACGATACCGACGGGGCTGAGGGCGCGCAGGCGGGTCGCCACGGAGAAACCGTCTTCACCGGGCAGGTGGGCGTCAAGAATGACGATGTCGCAGGGTTGTTCCTGCAACCGGCGATAAAACGCCGCGGCATTATCACAGGCGAATGCCACCCGGAAACCATAGCCACCCAAGCCTAACGCCAACTCCTCCCGGAAGTCGGCGTCATCCTCAAGCAGACCGATACACAGCAAACCATCTGCGCCAGCCATATTTAGAGTGCTTTATTTTGAAGATTATCGACAAATGCCCCGCGGACGCAGAGCCCCCGGGTATTCCGTTGGCGACAATCTTACGTCTTTTACAATGGAAACGAATGATTGCAATGAAAAAAACTGCGATATTCCTTGTCCAAATGGTTATTTTCCCGTAAATCGCGGGAAAACGGCTTTCGTAAATGTCCCGGTTGTTCGGCTGGCGGCCGGTTTCAAGACGAACAGCTGACCTCCAGGCTGCCCGCCCAATCCGGCGGCAAACCCGCATACCGCTCATACCCCGGCTGGGCCTCGTAGGGGTTGCGCAGCAACCTCATCAAGGTCTCGATCTCGCTGGCATCGCCGGTCTTGGCCGCCCGAATCGCCTCTTCCGCCAAGTGATTGCGCAGCACGTATAGCGGATTCACGCGATTCATGCCCGCGGTTACATTCTGCATCGGCCGGCCGTCCTGCGCGTGCCGCGCCACCAAGCGATCCAGCCAGGCTCCTGCCGCCGGCCGGTCGATGAACAGGTCCTCGAACGCGCTACGCTGGCCCGACAAGGCGTCGGCCAGGCGACGCCAGGTCAAGGTGAAGTCCGCCTGATTGGCGTCCATCAGCTTGAGCAGATCGTCCAGCAACGCTTCGTCGGCCGGTCGCCATGCGACCAGGCCCAGCTTGGCGCCCATGCGGTCATGGAAGGCACGCGTGAAGACCGGCTCAAATTCATCCAGGACTGCTCGCAGGCCTTCTACATCCTGCACCAGCGCGTGCAGGCTGCCACCCAGGCGATAAAGGTTCCAGAGGGCGACGGACGGCTGGCGGTTCCAGGAATAGCGCCCTTCCGAGTCCGAGTGATTACAGACATGGCCCAGCCGGAAACCGTCCATGAAACCGTAGGGGCCATAATCCAGCGTCAGCCCCAATATGGACATGTTGTCGGTATTCATCACGCCATGGCAGAAGCCCACCGCCTGCCAGTCCGCCATCAGCAGCGCCGTACGCCGGGTGACGGCGCGCAGCAGGTTGATATAGGGCGTCACGTCATTCGAGGGCTCGCCCGTTCCCGCTTCCCGGCATTCCGGGTAATAACGGTCTATGACGTAATCCGCCAGCGTCTTCAGCATGTCGGGCTGGCGGCGCGACGACCAATGCTCGAAAGAGCCGAAGCGCACGAAACTGGGGGACATACGCGTCACAATTGCGGCTGTCTCCACCGTTTCCCGCATGACCGGGTCGTCGGACACCACCAGCGCCAGCGCCCGCGTCGTGGGCACGCCCAGCCCGTGCATGGCCTCGCTGGCCAGGTACTCGCGCACCGATGAGCGCAGCACCGCGCGGCCGTCGCCCATGCGCGAATACGGCGTCATGCCCGACCCCTTGAGCTGCAGCTCCCAATTGCCCTGCGGCCCCTCGACCTCGCCCAACAGATGGGCGCGGCCATCGCCCAACTGGCCGGCCCAGACGCCGAACTGATGGCCACTGTAGACCGCCGCCAGCGTATCGCCGCCTGGCAGCGGTTGGGCGCCGGAAAACACGCTCAGGAACTCGGGCGTGGACAGGGCCGACGGGTCCAGGCCGATCAGTTCCGCCGCTTCCGCATTGCCGTGCAGCAAGCGCGGATTATTCAAGGCCTGAGGCGCAAGCCGGGTGTAGAAGGCTGCGGGCAATGCCGCAAAGGAATTGACGACGCGCAGGTCGGACAACGTATGGGCGCTCATGCGCGTTGCCTCCTGGCAGCCCGTTTGGCAGGCCGCACGTAGAAAATGGCGCTAAGGAAGAAAATGGCCGACAGCAGGATCTCGCCCCAGGCCATCAACACGGATAGCGGAGCCGGATCCGACATGGCCCGCACCGCGCCCTCCATCAGGTAGAGCAGCGACAGCATCGAGGCCCACTGATAGGTATAAAGATTGCCGCGCAGGATGCCGCGCAGCGGAAACGCCAGCGGCAGGGCCTTGAGCAGCATCCAGGAACCGCCAGGCCGCAGCGGCGCCACCACGGTTTCCCAGGTGACGCAAAGCACGATCAGGGCGAACAGCGATACCGAGGCCAGCAGGCGCAAGCGGGGGTTGAGTTCAGGGTTCATGCTGCTATTATCGCCTGATGAATCGCCCCGCCGAGCCTGCCGCCGCGACGCCGGCGGCCACCGAGCACTCGACCTCGCGCTCTTCATGGATCGCGAGGGCCGGACGTGTTGTGCGCTTCAGCGCTGAACGCGCCAGCGAAGAGAAACTGCTGCAGGTCGCGTCCAGCCTCACCTTCACGACCGTCCTGGCCATCGTGCCGATGCTGGCCGTGGTCCTGTCGCTGTTTACTGCTTTTCCGGTATTCCAGGAATTCCGCGTCGCGCTCGAGGATTTCCTGACCAACAGCCTGATGCCGCCGTCCGTCTCGGACAACATCATGGATTACCTGAATCAGTTCGCGCGCCAGGCTTCACGCTTGACCGCCATCGGCGGCGTATTCCTGCTGATCACCTCGCTGTTGCTGATCATGACGATCGACAAGGCGTTCAACGACATCTGGCACGTGACGCGCCAACGCCCGCTGCGGCAGCGCGCGCTGGTGTACTGGGCCATCATCACGCTGGGCCCCGTCGTGGCCGGCGCCAGCCTTTGGGCGACTTCGTTCGTGGCGCGCGAATCGCTGGGCCTGGTGCGGGACGTGCCCGAAGCCGTCAGCGTTGCGGTGTCGTTCATCCCGCTGGTGTTGACCGCCCTGGGTTTTGCCACGCTGTTCGTCATGGTCCCGAACCGCGAGGTTCTCTGGCGCGATGCCCTGGTCGGGGGCTGCGTGACTGCGATCGTGCTGGAAATCATGAAGTCGGCTTTCGCCTACTACCTGACCCGCTTCCCCACCTACACCGTCATTTACGGCGCATTCGCCACCCTGCCCATCTTCCTGCTCTGGATCTACCTGTCATGGCTGGCCGTGCTGCTGGGAGCCATCCTGGCGTCCAGCGCGCCGCTGATCCGGCTGGGCCGCTGGGAAATCAACCGCTATCCGGGCGCGCCCTTCGTGGACGCCGTGGATGCGCTGCGCACGCTGCGCCAGGCGCAGACGGCCAATCCGCCCGGACTGCCCGCCAATCTGCTGGCCGCGCAATTGCGCCTGCACCAGGACGAACTGAACGAAGTCCTCGAAACCCTGGCTGAAATGGGCTTGGCGACGCGCAGCCCCGAAGGCCTCTGGGTTCTGACCTGCGACGCCCGGCAAACCTCGATGGAACCCGTGGTGGACCGTTTTCTGCTGGACCGCGGCCAGCCCAGGGTCCGCAATGACCCCGAGATATTGCGAGTCGCCTCGGCCGTGATTTCCCAGCAAAATGCGCCCACGCTGGAAGAAGTCTGCGGAGAAGCGCAAAATACCGAAAATGGAATCGCTCCCGTGCTGCAGCTGGAAGCGAAAAAGAATTAGCAAATAGCATTAGGGCGTAAACCGCCCAGGAGGAACCGATGTTGAAGGTCAGCGAGATTTTGCGCGTCAAGGGCGATACGCTCTATACGGCGTCGCCCGACATGCCTGTGTCCCAGGCCGTGCAAACAATGAGCGAGCAGGACATAGGCTCGCTGGTGATCATGGAATTCGGGACGCTGACCGGCATGCTCACGTTCCGCGAGATCATCCGCCACATGCATGCGCATGGCGGCGCCGGCGACACCACCATCCGTTCCATCATGGACGATGCCCCGGTCAGCGTGTCCCCCAACACCAGCGCCGACGAAGTGCAGCGCCTGATGCTCGAAAAGCACGCGCGCTACATTCCGGTCATGGACGGCCCCACCCTGATGGGCGTCATTTCGTTCTACGACATGGCCCAGGCCATCGTGGCGGCCCAGCAATTCGAAAACAACATGCTGAAGGCCTATATCCGCGATTGGCCCACGGAAAGCGCCGAACCGGCCAAGTCCTGAGCCCGCGGCCAGCTTGGCTGGCCCCTCGTCAAACCCCAGCCGGCGCCGCTTCGATCGCGGCGCCGCGCATATCCGGCGCATGCCGCTGGCTGCGCCAGGCATCGTAGATCAGTTCAGGGTTGTTCGCGGCCAGCAGGGCCGGATCGGACAGCATGCGGCGCCAGCGGCGCGCACCGGACTGGCCATTCACCAGCCCCAGCATGGGCCGCGTCATCACCCGCAGGGGCACGCCCCGCGCGACCTGCCGCGTCGCATATCCCATCATCGCGTCCACCACCTGCGCATCGCTGGGCAGCCGCAGCGACGGCCATAGCTGCAAGGACACCTCGGACAGCACTCGCGGCGTGTGCCAGGCAGCCCGGCCCAGCATGACACCGTCGAAATCGCCCGCGGCGCGCACGGACTGCTCGGCGTCGGCCAGACCGCCGTTGAGCACGAACGTGCAATCCGGGAAGTCGCGCTTCAATTGGCGCACCACGTCGTAGCGCAGAGGCGGAATCTCGCGGTTGTCCTTGGGCGTCAGGCCCTTGAGTACCGCATTGCGGGCATGGGCGATGAACACCCGGCAGCCGGTGTCGTAGATCTTGCCGACGAAATCGCGGACAAACGCGTAGGACTCGTCGTAATCCAGGCCAAGCCGGTGTTTGACGGTGACAGGGATATCCACGGCATCCTGCATGGCCTTCATGCAATCGGCCACCAGGGCGGGCTCCGCCATCAGGCAGGCGCCGAACGCGCCCTTCTGCACCCGTTCTGACGGGCAACCGCAATTCAGGTTGATCTCGTCGTAACCCCACTTTTTTCCCAGCCTGGCCGAATGCGCCAGGGCGTCGGGTTCGCTGCCGCCCAATTGCAAGGCCACGGGATGCTCGGCCTCGTCAAAGTCCAGGTGCCGCTCGACATTGCCGTGCAGCAACGCGCCGGTGGTGATCATTTCCGTGTACAAGCGTGCGCGCGGCGCCAGCAGCCGGTGGAAATAACGGCAATGGCGGTCGGTCACATCGATCATGGGGGCGACGCACAGCCGCCAGTCGGGGGAGTCCAAGAATCACTCTACAAAACAAGGGGATGCGGTATTTTACGGTGCTTGGCGGCTTTGTGTCTGGCGGGCGGCCGTATCCGCTCCACCGCAAGTCGGACATACTGGCCCGCCATGTGGTCTAAAATTGCGCCGCCGCAGCCGAAACCGGCATGCGCGCGCGCCCGTCAACCCCTAGATCCCGCATATCAATGGCCGTATTCACCCCTGTCTCCGAAGACGACGCTCGCGCCCTACTGGCGCATTTCGATCTGGGCGAGTTTGTCTCGCTTCGGGGGATTACGGCGGGTATCGAGAATACCAACTACTTCCTGTACACGACCCGCGGCGAATATGTGCTGACGCTGTTCGAGGTGCTGACGCAGGCCCAGTTGCCTTTCTATATCGAGCTGATGTACCACCTGGCCGAGCGCGGCATTCCCGTGCCCCGGCCCCAGACCCTGCGCGACGGCACTCGCCTGACGACCCTGCACGGCAAGCCCTGCGCCATCGTTTCACGCCTGCCCGGCGGCTACGAACCCGCTCCCGGCCCGGCGCATTGCGCCCTGGCCGGCGCCACGCTGGCCCGCGCCCACCTGGCCGGACGCGACTTTCCGCTGCACCAGCCCAACCTGCGCGGACTGTCCTGGTGGCTGGAAACGGCACCCAAGGTCATGCCCTTCCTGGAACCGGCGCAAGCCCAACTGCTGTCGGCGGAGCTGGCCGACCAGCAGGCCGCCGCCGCAACGCCGGCCTGGCAGACATTGCAGACCGGCCCGGCCCACTGCGACCTGTTCCGGGACAACGTCCTGTTCGCCGGCACCTTCGAAGATCCGCTCATGGGCGGCATCATCGACTTCTACTTCGCCGGCTGCGACACCTGGCTGTTCGACGTGGCGGTGAGCGTCAACGACTGGTGCATCGAACGCGACACGGGTGAATTCGTGCCCGAACTGGTCGAGTCCTGGTTGGCAGCCTACGCGGCCGTGCGCCCGTTCACCGACGCGGAACGCGAGGTCTGGCCGCTGATGCTGCGGGCCGCCGCGCTGCGCTTCTGGATATCGCGCCTGTATGACTTTTTCCTGCCGCGGCCGGCTCAGACCCTGAAACCGCACGACCCCCGGCATTTCGAAAGAGTGTTGCAAGCGCGCCACCGCCCTGGCCTGCCAATATTGCCGTAACCGTTGCTCCCCCCATAATGGGGATAGCGCGTCCCTTTTTGAGAGATCTCCCCCCTTTAAAGAGCCATGCAAGCAGCATTCCTCCCCGCGACATCCGGCTGGCAATGGGTCCGAGACGGCTTCCGTCTGTTCCGCAAGCAACCTCTGGCCATGTTCACCTGGGCCATGGCCATCAGCCTTCTGGTCATCTTCGCCACCGCGACGCCGCCGGTCGGACCCATACTGGTGGTGGCGCTGATGCCCATCATCACGCTGATGACGCTATCGGCGTGCAAGCATGTCGAAGCCGACCGCATCATGCTGCCCTCGATGTGGGCCAAGCCGCTCAAGCAGCCTGGCGTATTCAGGAAACTGTTCCTGATGGGGCTGCTGTACGCGGCGCTCTGCATTGCGACCGGCCTGATCATCTTCCTGCCATTCACGGACGCGATGGTCGAGGGCATGCGCATTGCCTCCGTGGAAAAGTCCATGGAGCCCATCCTGTCCGCCATGGCCGTTCCGCTGACTTTGTTCGCGATCGTGTATGTCGTGATCGCCGCGCTGTTCTGGCACGCCCCCGTCCTGGTCGCCTGGCATGGACTGCGCCTGGTCCAGGCGCTGTTCTTCTCCGGCATCGCCTGCTGGCGCAACAAGCTGCCGTTCCTGGTCTACGGCGCCACCTGGATCCTGGTGTTTCTTTTCATCGACCTGTGCGCCGGCCTCCTGGTCGCCATCGGCCTGTCGCCCCAGCTTGCCGGCACGCTGCAGATTCCCTTCAATATCGCCGCGGGTGGCGTGCTGTACTGCAGCTTCTATCCTGCCTATACCTCCGTATTCGGTATCGAGAACGCCGGCGCGCATCTCGACGACAGCAACGGCGCCCAGGCATGACGCCATGCGGCAGGGCGCCAGCGCCCTGCGCACAGCAAGCACCCTTCCCTGCCGCGATATGAACGCCACGTCGATGGCATAGCGCATGCCAAAGGTATGCACCGCGGCGCAATGCATCAGCAAGATGCCGGACCGCGGCCCCGGCGGCTTGCGTCCCAGCAAGCCGCGCGCGCGGCCGCAGCAGCTGGCGACCTTGAGTAGCCTGAGTCCGCCGCGCCGCGCCGATGGCTGACCGCCAGTCATTGCACGCTCTGCAGCAATTGCACCATGACCGGAAAGGCCAGCACGATGAACGTGCAGGGGAAGATGCAGCCGATCAGCGGCAGCAGCATCTTCACCGGAGCCTGCATCGCCAGCTGTTCCGCACGCACGTGACGATCGCTGCGGGCTTGCGCCGCCTGTGCCCGCAATACTGGACCCAGGCTTATCCCGAGCCCTTCGGCCTGCGCCAGGGCGGCCGCCCAGTTACGCGCAAGCGGGCTATTGCTGCGTTCCGCCAAGGCCTTGATCGCGGCGGTCCTGGAAACCCCCGCACGCATCTCTGCCAGCGCGTCAGCCAGGGCATCTCGCAGTATGCCCGCCGGTCCGCTCTGGGCGGCCATCTGCAATGCCCCATGCACGCTCAGCCCCGCTTCCACACACAAGGTCATCATGTCGAACACGAAAGGCAGGTCGCGTTCGATGCTGCGCCGCCGGTTGCTGCTCAAATTGCGCAACCAAAGCCCCGGCGCGGCGCCTGCCGCCAGCGCTGACGCTACCATCCAGGGAATCCATTCCCAGGACCGTGCCTGCGCCAAGACGAGGGCGACCGCCGTAGTCAACCCGCCGGCAGCCATGGCCGCGCTCCAACACAGCGCCGCGACATGCGCGTAGCTGATGCCGGCGGGCAGCGCCGCCCGCTCGATGGCGCGAGTCAGCCGTATGCGCCAACGCCAGGAACATAAAGGCCCTGCCACGGGCGCCACCGCGGAAATCCAGGGCCAAGCCGCTCGCCACCACCACGGCAAGGCGGACGACGCACCCTCGCTGTCCAGCAGCAATGGCTTAAAAACCCCCCATGCCAACCATCCCGCAGCCAGGGCGGCCGTCAACAGGCTCAAGTAAAGCCACATCGCATCCGCTCCCGTCAGATATCGATCCGGACAATGCGCCGGATCAGCAGCATGCCCGCGGTCTCCAGTACCGCCACGATCGCCAACACGCCCCAACCCACGGGCGTATGCCACAGCAGGCCCATGATTTCCGGCTCCAGCCGGTCCAGCACGGCAAGCAGCAGCAAAGGCAAAGCGCCCACGATCCAGGCCTGCATACGTCCCTGCGAGGTCAGCGCCAGCAGCTTCGCCTGCAACTGCAGGCGGGCGCGCAGGGTCTGCGCGATGCTTTCCAGCGCCTCTGCCAGGTTGCCTCCCGTCTGCGCCGCGATGCGCATGGCCGCTACGACGAGCGCGGTCGAATCGGCCGGCATGCGGCCACGCAGGTTTTCAAGCGCGCCGTCCCATGGCACGCCCATGCGCTGCTCGCGCAACATCAGGCCGAACTCCTGGGCCAAGGGCGCGCTGCTCTGCTCGACGACGTGGCGCAGGCCGGTGGTCAATGCCACGCCAGCGCGCAGGGCGGAGGCGAGCATCAACAGCGCCATCGGCAGTTGCTGCTCGAACCGCCGGGCACGGCGCCGCCGCAACCCATTCACCAGCGTCCTGGGCAGGCGCGAGGCAAGCGCCGCGGCCAAGGCGGCGACAAAGCCGCTGCCCGTCGCAGCAAAGGCCAAGGCCGCCGCCATCGCCGCGCAAGCCACCGCGCCAGCCCACAATTGGGCGGGGTCTATGAATAAGAACACCTCGCTCAGACGCAGGCCCGCCTCCTGGGTGTAGACCTCGCGGTAGCGGCGCAGCGCTGGCGCAAACCAGTGTTGGGCACGCCACGCCAGCAGCAGCACGCATACCATGGCGGCTCCCGCAGATAGCCAGATCATGTCGCTCCTTGCGCAAAAACGGTGGTCCCCGGCGCCGCCTGCTCGGTGTTGGAGAACCAGGCGGGATCGAAGGCCTCCTCGGCCTGCGTCCATTCGCGCGCAAAGCCGGGCAAGGCGCCGCAGCCCGTGAAGCCGCCCATGCGGTCGTAGCGGAACAGATCCTGCAGCTGTATGCGTCCGCTTTCCATGCCCGTAATCTCCGCTATCGACGTCACGACGCGACGCCCGTCGCCCAGCCTCGCCTGCTGCACCAAGATATCCACGCTGGCCGCGATATGCTCGCGCACGGCGGCCAGAGGCAGATCGAGCCCGGCCATCAGGATCATCGATTCCAGCCGCCCCAGCGCGTCGCGTGGCGAGTTGGCATGCAGCGTCGTCAGGGAGCCTTCGTGCCCGGTGTTCATGGCGGTCAACATGTCGAATGCCTCCGCCCCGCGGCACTCGCCCACGACGATCCGGTCTGGCCGCATGCGCAGCGCGTTGCGCACGAGTTCGCGGATGTCGATGCGCCCTCGCCCCTCCTGGTTGGCCGGACGCGCCTCCAGCGCCACCAGATGATCATGGTTCAGGCGCAGCTCCGCCGCATCTTCGATGGTGACCACGCGCTCGCCGTCGGGAATCTCGTTGGACAGGATGTTGAGCAACGTGGTCTTGCCCGCCCCGGTCCCTCCAGATACCACCAGATTCCTGCGCATCCTCACGCAGAGCGCCAGGAATTGCGCCATGGCGCCGCTCAGCGTCCCCGCAGCGATCAGATCGGACATTCCGGGGCGCCGCTGTGGAAATTTGCGTATGGTCAGGCTGGCGCCCCTAAGGGCCACCGGCGGAATGATGGCGTGCACCCGGGACCCGTCGGCCAGGCGCGCATCCACCATCGGAGAACTTTCATCGATGCGTCGCCCCAAGGGTGTGACGATGCGCTCTATGACCCAGCGCAGCGATTGCTCGCTGGTAAAGGCCGCCTGATGGCGCGACAGGCGGCCGGCGCGTTCGACATAGATCTCGTCGTGGCGATTGACCATGATCTCCGTAATGTCGGCAGCGGCGAGCAAGGGCTCCAGCGGCCCCAGGCCGACGGCTTCGTCAAGCACCTCGCGGCAAAGCGCAGCCCGGTCCACCCCCGGCGGCAAGTCGGTGTCCGTGGCGACGATATGCGTCAGCAGCCGTTCGGCCTCGGCGCGCAGCATGCTGTCGCTCATGCCCGCCACGTCGCGGCGGCGCAGATCCAGCGCCGCCAGCAGCGCCGCGTGCAGCCGCCGGCGCTCCTGCAACGGATGTGGCAGTGGCAGAACCGGCACTGGCGTCGCCGGCGCGGGCAGCATCGGCGGTTCCTGCACGGCAGCCATGTCGCGGGCGACGCTTTCAGCCGCCGCACCGTCCACGCCCCCGTTGCGCTCCGGGATGTCCGCCAGCGACACCCGCAGCCGGCAGGGCCCGATCAGTATTTCGTCGTCGGGCAACACCGGGGCGTGGCGCACGATCCTCGCGCCGTTCACGAGGGTTCCGCCCAACGTACCCAGGTCTTCGAGCACGATCCCCGCCGCTTCGCGCAACAAGCGGGCGTGCTGGCGCCCCACTCTCCAGTTCACGATGCGCACCCCGCAATGCGCGCCCCTTCCTATCAACGCGGGAACAGCCACCGTGGATCTGTGCACGGAGGCGTCTTCAAACATCATTTCCACGTCGATCATGGCCGAGTTTCCGAAGAAGGAATCGGCGCGCCGTCTTGCGGCGAGCCCCACTGCGAACCGGTGCCGGCGTGGGCATCCCACCCTGCCGCGGCAGGCACGGCGGAGCCCAGGCGGGGCGGCACGGGAAAAGCCGCTTCGAGCACGCCACGTCCCCGCCGCACGCGGTCCGCCATGGCGGGCTCGGCCTGCGTAATCAGTTTGGGCGTCACGAATATGGCAAGTTCGGTTTCCCGCAATTGATAGCGCCGGGACGAAAACAAGGCCCCCAGAACCGGGATGTCTTTCAGCCATGGCAGGCCATCGCTGGTCTCGTCCCGCTCGCGCGACAGGAAGCCGCCGATGACCAGCGTATCGCCGGACCGCACGTTGAATTCGGTGGATGCGCGGCGCGTGCGTAGCGCCGGTCCGCCCGGCACGCTCAGCGCGTTGTCCACCGAACTCGCCTCTACCTCGATCAAGGATCGGATGATCCCGTTGCGATCGATGCGAGGGGTGATCCTGAGCATGACGCCATAGGGCTTGAACATCGTGGTCGCGTTGCCGCGCGTGTCGGTCGACGAGTAAGGAACCTCTCCGCCGGCCAGGAAGGTGGCGCTGGCGCCGCTGCGCGCGAGCAATTGAGGTTGGGCCAGCATGACGGCCTCGCCGCTTTGCGCCAGCATCGCGATCCGGGACGACAACAGCGCATTGACGCCGAAGTAGCCAGCCGCCGAAGAGACCGGGCCCACTGTTTCTATGATCCCTTCGCCTGGACGGTTCATGCGCCCCCTGGACCCCGCATCCCAGGCCAGGCCGGCGTTGATGCCGCCTTGCGACAGCCCGTCCCAGCGCACGCCCAGATCCCTCAGCCTTGAGGTGGGGATCTCCACGACCTGAACGTCCAGCTGCACCATGCGATCCCAACCCACTTGGCCGGTAAAGTCCAGCACTGCGGGATAGCGGTCCGCCAGGGCCGTGATGCGCAATCGGTCATCGTCGGAAAGATCGTCGCCCTCGATCAGGATGCGACCGCCCACCTCAGTACTGCGCGCGCCGGGAATGCGGGCAAGCAAGGCCTCGACCTCTGCCCGCAGACGCGGCGCGCCGGCCGGCACGACCCTCAGTTCATAGGCCTTGGCGCGCCCGGCGTTTGCCCAGATGTGCAGTGACGAAACACCCTCGGCGCGGGCAAAGACCACGACCTCGCGCCCTTCGGCCTCGATGGCGCCCACGACCTGGCCGTTGCCTATCGCCACGCGCTTGACCCCGGGGTGCGACAGAATCCGCGTTTCACCCACCTGAAGTTCAATCACCTCATCCTCCGCCCGCGCTGCGGGATTGGCCAACCAGAGCACGCAGGCAAACATGCTGATGACGGCGCGTCTCATGGCCGCCCCCGCTGAAGTCGAGCCGGGCCTGCACTTTCCACATCCATTGCTCCTGTGCCTGCCGAGGGGTCCAGCCTGTCTCCGTACAGGATGGCCACGCCCGGCGCATTCCGGGGTTCCAGGTCCAATCCGATCAGGGTGGCAAGGTCGCCCTGCGCGGCGCCGCTGACCATTGCGGCATCATCGCGATGGCGCAACATCGCGGTCAGCGCCCCGCTCTGCCGCGCCGCCACGAATCGCATTGCCTCATCCGGCGTCGCTGCCAAGGTGATATTGCCGCCCTTGGTTTCGCCCTCGGCGTCGCCTCCCACCATCAGCACGCGCATGCCTTGCAGGAGGGGCACCGTCATCTCCCGCTGCCGATGCGAAAAACTCACATAGATGTCGATGGCATCGCCTACGCGCAGGACTTCCGCCAGGCCGCCCAGGTCCGTCGCCGCCACGGTCAATGCGCGTTGCCCGCTGCGCAAGCGGGACGCCAAGGCCGGGGCCGGAGGACTGAATGTCAGATGCCCCCGCAGCAAGGGCTCACCATTGGCGACATCGGCCAGCAAGGTGGCGCCAAGCAAACTGGCAAGATCCAGGGGATCGATGCTGGCCCGGGACACCCAAGGCTGCGGAATCTCGCGCACTGCCAGGTGCACCTCTTCGAGTTGCGTGCCAGCAGGCAGGTCGTACGCCGCGACCAGCCGGCTGACCATCGGCGTGCGCGCCTCTGCCTCCAGCGCCTGGACCCGCTGCTGCACGTGTTCCCGCACCGCCCACGCGGATACCAGCCCCGCAATCAGTGCTATGGCATACACGCCCATTCGGCGCAGACGCGGCGCTACATGGGTGATCCAGTTCGTCATGGCACTCTTCCGCTGACCAGAAGGCCGGTGCCACCGTCCAGCGGCACCAGCGACAGCCGCATGCGGGAGCCGGAGCGGACCCACCAGTGCGCCGAATCCTCGGAGACGGGCATGCGACGCCAGCCATTCCGGAGCAGGTGCTGCTCCAGCTGCGCAGCCAACTGCCCCGGAGGCAAGGCGTATTGCCAGATCCGCTCAGAAACGCGTACGCCGTCCTCCATCAAGGCAATGTCCAGCCTGAGGCGACCGCCGGCGGGCAGCCAGGCAGGTGAAGCGCTTTCAGGCACGGCCAGAAGGCTGACCGCCGAAATGCTTCCGGCTGTCCGACGGGAGCCCAGGCCTTCCAGCTGGATGACCCATTGCTCCTGCCCCACCCTACCCGACAGAATCGCCTGACCGGACAACACGTTGAGATTGACCAGGGCGGGCTGCTGGGCAGACAGGTAACGGATCAGCTCCGCCGTACTGAGCGGCGCATCGAACACCAGCACACGCGCCGGGATTCCATGCAACCAGATGCTTTCCCCTAACAATCCGCGACGCGAACCTGCGGGCAGACGCAAGGCCTCCAGCGCGGTAACGCCTGGCCTGCTCCCGCCGGCCTCCCCGCCGCTCGTCACGAGATGCTGAGCTGCGGCGACATTGCGCCACCCTACGGCCGCAACAGCCACGGCGCCGGCCATCAACAGACGCAGCGTCTTTGTCATAGCCACGGTTCGCCAGCCGTCTTCCCGTGATGGGGCAAAACCCGCAAGGGGCGCCGAAAAGCGCAGGCCGATCATTTGCCCGCCCCCTTGCGGCTGGCAAGCCGCTCCCCAGGCACCACATCCGCCCATTCAGACAACCAGTCCAGCGACAGGCCGGGCCTGCGCCAGGGTCCGTCCAGGCGATCGACAACAGGCTTCAAGCGTCGGGCCTCGGCCACCGAGGCGCGTTCCGCCCTGTGCCAGGACGTAGGCGCCCGGCCGATCCGGCGCTGCGCGTCGGCATCGCCGTCCGCATAGCCGGCGCCGCTTGCCACATGCGTGCGGCGGGCGATGCGCAACCAGGCCGCGCTGTCCCGATCGAATCGCGCAGCGCTTGCCGTCACCGACAGCAGTCTCAGATCCACGCCGAACCATTCGTCCTGCAAGACGTTGACCTGTGCCGGTGCGATACCCGATAACGTGCTGGCCTTGCCCGAGAGTGCCATGCCGCCAGCTATGGACGAATTCCGCATGGGTTGCCCCAAGGCGCCGGCCATCGCGGTCTTGCGGCTGGCCTGTGCCATTTCCTGCGCCGTGAACTGCAATCCGCCAATCCAGGACGCCGCCCACAGCAGCAGGGCCAGCAGCGGCAACATCAGCAACGCTTCGACCAGAGCCTGCCCTTGCTGGCGCGTGGGGATCCGGTTCATGGCGCCCGCCTTGCCTGCGCGGCCTCTGCGGCGCTGACGGCGGACAAGCGCGCCTGCCAGTAAGGGCGGAAAAGCGTGGCAAGTTCATCACGGCCATCGGCCCGGCGTTCCGGCCGTGCAAAATAGGTTTCCGCCGCGGAAGTGACGGTGACGGCGTCTTCCGGTCCCAGTGCGGCATAGCGGAACGCCCCCAAGGGTGTCCGGACTGCGCTGTCGCCATCCGTGGTTTTCAAGGATGCGCCGGCAAGCCGGACGGTCACCGCGAAACGCAGGGGATCGCCGCTGCGTGGCAAGGCGATGTCGCGATAGGCTGGCAGGCCCCGCCCCGGCCAGCGCTGAGCGGCAGCCATGGCGTACGAATTGGCCATGGGATTGGTGAAGCCGTCGAGCAGATCCCAGTTGGTCGACTGTTCCACCCAGCGCCAGAAATCCTGTTCGGAAAAATCGAGCGGTGGCTCTTCCACGTACTCCAGGCCTTCGGGCGCCTTGATCTTCTGGCCTTGCGCCGTGCCCCAGCCCACGGCGTATTCGCGGAAATAGCAGCCCCTCCAGCGGTTGAATCGCAGCGCATGGTAGGACTGGGTATCAAGAGCGCCCCAACGTCCATCCGGCCCCAACCAGGTGGAACCGCGGCGCCGCAACTCGTGACGATGCAAAGGGCACAGCGGATGGACCATCCACGGATTGCGGCGCGTGACGTTGCGGCGGTGGAGAAACCCGTACCGTTCCGCCGCTTGCTCGACGGCGGGCCGCAATCCCGCCTCGCGCGTGGCCAGGCGACGCCCCACGTATCCGGGCCAGCCATCGGTCAGCAGCCGCAGGCTCAGGCCCCGGACATGCGCGGCATCGCCATCGGGCAGCGAAGCATCGTTCGACAGATTGGCGTACAGCACTTTCTTCATGATGCGTTCGCGCGAAGCCGCCAAGCCTGAAACAGCGGACGCCGCGGCTGCTTCCAGAACCTGGTGGACCACTCTGTCGTGCTCGCCAAACGCCGACGCGAGCCTCTGCTCGGCGTCGGGCACTGCCCGCACCGTTTGGTAGGCTGCCCCCACATCGGGGCCGAACAACATGGCGATCAGCCCGGCGGGCGGATTGCGGCGGTCGCGCTGCGATTGCATGGTGCGGGCGTACTGCGCCGAGGCAGCCAGCGTGACCAGATGCGCCATGGCGACCTGATGCGCGATCTGTGTGCGGTTGATGTAGGCCAGGGCATTGAGCGCGCGCGCTTGCTCCAGCGCGCCGCTGTAGGCGGCCGCGTCCGCGGCATGCGTCAGCCGCTGCCGCGCTCCCACGGTTTGCCCCAGGTTGTACAGCACGACCAGGGATATGCCTCCCACCGCCGCCATCAACAGACCCAGCACCAGCGCCTGGCCGCGCTGTTGAGCAAGCGGTGCGCAAGAACGCGCGTTCACTTCGCGTCCGTGGCATTGCCGGTGAAGGACTTGAGCGAACGGGCCTTGGTCTGCGCCGCCGCTTTTTGCGCCGCCTGTTGTGCCGCGCGGCTCTGCGCACCGCCGTCTTCGCCGGCAAGTTCACGCGCCATGGCGGCGGTCTGCGATCGCACCACCTGGCCGAAATACTGGTACACCGCGATGGCCGCCACCGCGACCAAGGCCACGACCACCACGTATTCCGTCATACCCTGTCCCGACTGACGCTTCCGCAACCCTGACATATCCGTTCTCCGGCACTGTGAAGACAGGCTTCAGTGTCGGCGTCTGCCCCCGGCCTCGCCATTCGCGGATGCCGAGGCGGATAAAGTGATCACGGGTCCGTTGACAGTTCACGGGCGGCGGCAGCCCGCCCAGGCTGGCCACCGCGCAAAACGGCATGAATCTTGTAACCCTTTAATATTCAAGGGTTTTCCCTATTGTTCGACCTATGGCTCAGCAGTAGATTTGAGTTGCCGGGCTGTCTGACACCCATCGCGTGCGAAGCCGGGCAGGAGCGCCTCAGACTCACCTTGAGCTGGGGCGCTCTTCCATTTTGCGGCGCGCAAATGCCCCGCTCGGGACAACAGCCCGGACTCGCCCGCCCTACCCAGCGCTAAGCGACCCGCAACACCCCATTGTCAATGACGATCGCGTCGCGCTCGATGACTTTCGCCCGGAAGGAGCCATCCCGCCAGACGTCTACGCTCAGCGTCTCGCCGGGATACATCGGCCCGGAAAACCGCAGCGACACGGAACGCACCGCCCTGTTGCCCGCAGGCTGCAACTGCCTGGCGACAGTGTGCGACACCAGGCCAAACGTACACAGGCCATGCAGTATGGGGCGGGGAAAGCCGGCTGCCTGGGCGACCTGCGGATCGCAGTGCAACGGGTTGTAGTCGCCATTAAGGCGATACACCAGCGCCTGCTCGGGCCGGGTGCGCGCCTGCACGGTCCAGTCTGGCGGCCCGCCGGGCATGGCGTGCGCCGGGCGCGCCTGCCTGCCCGCGTTCGCCATGCCGCCATCGCCCCTGAGCACGTGGGTCGCGAAAGTCCGTGCGATGAGCTGCCCCGTGCCGGCATCCGTCAACGTTTTTTCGGAATACAGCAACAGCCCCTTCTCGCCCTTGTCGACAACCTCCACGACGCGGGTCTTGCCTGTCAGTTCGCCGGCGGCGGGTATGGGATGGAACAGTTCCATTCCCTGTTCGCCGTGCAGCAAGCGCACCGTATCGGCCCCGATATCGGGCGCATCCAGCCAGAAGCCCGGATAGCCCAGCACCACCGCCATGTAGGGCAGCACCAGCGGATCATGCCGCCTGCCCACGTAGGCCAGGTCGGAGGCATCCACAGGATCCTGTCCCAAGCCCACCGACAGCGCGTACAGCATGACATCCCGCTCGGTGTAGCGCTGCCTGATTTCCGGCAATTCGTAGCTCATCAGTTGCTCATGGCTCAAGCGCATGACGTTTCTCCCTTTGGTCCCGAAGACACATCCATGACCACGGCGTCCGGTTCAGATCGGATCCCAGCTCATCACGTCGGGCGAACGCTCCAGCGGATAGAAGTGCTTCTGCATTGCCGGAATGGCGACCTCGGCAATGCGCTGCGGCGTCCAGCCTTCGCTGAAATGGACGGAGCGCAAGGGCCGCGGCTGGCTCATCAGCATGATTTCGTTGGCACGCACTGCGAATATCTGGCCGCTGACCTCGCGCGCGGCGTCGCTGAGCAAGTACACGGCCATCGGCGCAATCTTGCCCGCCTCCATTTTCTTGAGCTTTTCCACGCGGTCCCGCTGTTGCGGCGTATCGGTGGGGATGGAACTGGTCATGCGGCTCCAGGCCGAAGGGGCGATGCAGTTGGAGCGCACGCCATACCGCCCCATATCCAGCGCAATCATCTTGGACAGGGCCACGATGCCCAGCTTGGCCGCTCCGTAATTGGCCTGGCCAAAGTTGCCGATCAGCCCTGAAGTCGAGGTCATGTGCACCATCGCGCCGCTCTCCTGTTCGCGAAAGTGCGTGGCAGCAGCCCTGCTGACGAAGAATGTGCCATCCAGATGCACCGCGATGACGGCCCGCCATTCTTCCTCGCTCATCTTGTGGAAAGAGCGGTCGCGCAGGTTGCCCGCGTTGTTGACCACGCCATCGATGCGGCCGAAGTGATCCATGGCGCACTGGACGATGGCGTTGGCGGACGCGTACGTCGCGACTGAATCGAAGTTGGCGACGGCCGTCCCGCCCGCGGCGCGGATCTCGGCGACGACTGCGTCCGCAGGCGCCACCGCGGCGGACAGGTCATCGCCATTGAGCGCGACCCCGATATCGTTGACCACGACCTTGGCGCCCTCGGCCGCCAATTGCAAAGCTATCTCTCGGCCGATGCCGCCCCCGGCCCCGGTCACCACCGCCACTTTGCCTTCCATCATGCGTTCCATGCCTGTGTCTCCTCAAAGCGGGCCTGCCGGCTGCCTGCGGCAGACCCGATACTGTCGATTGCCTACTCGGTCGTTACGTTGGCGCGGCGCACCACCTCGGCCCACTTCCTGCCCTCGCTGCCGATGAAGGCGGCGAACTCCGCGGGCGTATCGGGATTGGGCACCGCTCCCTGGTCGCGGATCTGCTTCTGCATGTCGGGCGTCTGGATGATGGCGACCACCTGCTTGTTGATCTCCGACACGACGTCGTCCGGCGTCTTGGCGGGCGCCCACAGGCCGAACCACGACACGACCTCGTAGCCGGGCACGCCCGCCTCCGCCACGGTGGGCACGTCGGGCAGCTGGTCGCTGCGCTGGGCCGAGGTCACTGCCAGCACCTTCAGCCGGCCCGCCTTGATATGCGGCAACGCCGAAGGCAGGTTGTCGAAGATCATCGAGATCTGGCCGCCCAGCAGATCCGTCACGGCCGGCGTGCTGCCTTTGTAGGGCACGTGCACCATGTCGACGCCGGTCATCATCTTGAACGTCTCGCCTGACATGTGCAGCGTGCTTCCGTGTCCGGAAGAGCCGAAGGTGAGCTTGCCGGGATGGGCGCGGCCGTAGGCGATCAGCTCCTTCACGGTGTCGTATGGCGCGTTCTTGGGCACCACCAGGGCATTCGGCACCATGGCGGTACGCGTGATCGGCGCGAAGTCCTTGATCGCGTCGTAGGGCATGGATTTGTAGAGACTGGGATTGATGGCGTGCGTGCCTATCGTGCCCATCACGAGCGTGTAGCCGTCCGGCGCGGCGCGCGCCACCTGCGCGGTGCCGATGTTGCCGCCCGCGCCGGGCTTGTTTTCGACCACCACGGACACGCCCCAGTGTTCGCTCAGGCGCTGGCCTATCACGCGTGCCAGGATATCGGTCGTGCCGCCCGCCGAGAACGGCACGTTTATCGTCACCGGCTTGTTGGGAAAGCCCTGCGCCGTCTGCGCGCCCGCCGCGCCGGCGCCCAGCAGGGCCGCCACTCCCAGCAACGCCAGGAACGTCAGGGGACGCTTGCGCGCAGAAGCTGCGGGCGCGTCTTTTTTGATTGTCTTGAACATAGTCTCCTCGCTTTTCTTATCCAGGTTCAGAGGCGGTCCGCCTCAATCCAGCACAGCAAGATCCTGCCCTTCCTCCACTTCATCGCCGACCGCAACCAGAATCTGCGCGATACGGCCTGCTGCCTCGCTTTCCACGGGAATTTCCATCTTCATGGACTCGACCTTGAAGGCCTCGTCGCCCGTCTGAATCCGTGCCCCCTCTTCCACGCAACACGCGACCACACGGCCTGCCACGTTGGAGACGATTTTTTTCATGCCAGCTCCTTTACCGACTCTGTTGAAATCACTGCCTGCAAGCCGTCAACGGTCATCGCACCGGCCTGGAACCGCTCCGACGCGAGCACCTGAAGAATCATGGGAATGTTGGTCTTGATGCCCTCTATCCGCATCGCGCCGAGCGCGCCGGTCAACTCGCGGATGGCGGCGGCGCGATCATCGGCATGCGCGATGACTTTCGCCACCATGGGGTCGTAATGGCTGGAAACCCGGTTGCCCTGCGCGTAGCCCGTCTCTATCCGCAGGCCTGGGCGAGGCGGCGGCAACTCGAACGCTTTCAGAACGCCGGGAGATGGCAGGAAGCGCACGGGATCCTCGGCATACACGCGCGCCTCGATCGCATGTCCCGCGACGGCAGGCGGCCTGTCAATCACCGACGACAGCTTTTCGCCCGCAGCCAGACGGATTTGCGCCTGCACGATGTCCACGCCGGTGACCGCTTCCGAGATGGCGTGCTCGACCTGCAGGCGCGTGTTGACCTCCAGGAACGAAAAGCCGCTGTCCGGCGTGTACAGCATCTCCACCGTTCCGATGACGTCGTAGCCGATCTTCCCCAGGATCGCCGACAGCCGTTCGGCCATGCCAGCCACGGCCTGGCGGTCGATGGCCGGCGCCGGCGCTTCCTCGATCACCTTCTGGTATCTGCGCTGGGTGGAACAGTCCCGTTCGAACAGGGACAGGACATTGCCAAACCTGTCCGCCAGGAACTGGAATTCGATATGCCGCGGCGACGGCACGAAACGCTCCAGGTACAGCGCGGCATTGGCAAACGCCTTTTCGGCCATGCCGCTGGCGCGTTCCCAGCAGTCGGACAGCGATTGCGGATCGTGGACGGGGATCATGCCTATGCCTCCGCCACCGCCCGCAGGCTTGATCAGCACCGGATACCCGAGTGCGTCGGCGGCCTGGCGTACCGCGACCATGTCGTCGCGAGGCAGGATGCCGGTGCTGCCGCCTGCCTGCAGGCCATGCCGTTGCATCAACTCGCGCGCGCTCGCCTTGTTGCCCAGCACATCGATCCACCTGGACGAAGGTCCGATGAAGCAATGCCCCGCCGCTTCCACTCTGCGTGCGAATTGCGCGTTCTCGGAAAGGAATCCGTAGCCCGGATGCAGCGCATCGGCTCCACAGCGCGCCATGACCTCAAGCAGCAGGTCCTGGTTGAGATAGCTGGCCCGCGCCGGCGCGGGCCCGATGCAGTAGCTCTCATCGGCCTGGAGCACGTACGGCAGGTCGGCATCGGTCTCGGAGTACACCGCCACGGATTGCAGGCCCAGCGCCTTCACGGCACGCAGGATGCGCGCGGCAGCGGCCCCCCGGTTGGCAATCAGGATCTTCTTCATCTGCATCCTCTCAGGGCCGGTATCCGGTGGTCACCTGGCCGGGCCGGCGCAGCGGCGCGGCCAGATTGGCGAACTCGACCAGGCGCGCTCGCGTGCAGGCCGGATCGATGATGTCCTCGATGACGAAGGCCTCCGCGCTGCGGAACGGGGACGTCAGGGCCCGCACTCTTTCCTCGATCTCCGCGCGCTTGGCTTCCGGGTCGGCGGCCGCCTCGATCTCGGACCGGTACGCCACCTCCAGGCCGCCCTCGATGGGCAGCGAGCCCCATTGCGCCGATGGCCAGGCATAGCGGAAGTTGAAGCGGCTGGAATTCTGATGGCCGCCCGCTGCCACGCCGAAAGCGCGCCGCATGATCAGCGAGAACCAGGGCACCGTCGACTGCGCGACCGCCGTCAGCGCCTTCACCCCTGCGCGCATCACGCCGTCCTTCTCGGCTTCCAGACCGATCTGGAAACCCGCGATGTCGACCAGGTTCACCACCGGCAAATGGAAGGTCTCGGCCAGATCGACCAGGCGGGTGAATTTCTCGGCGGTATGCCGGTCCCAGCCGCCGCCATAGTGATAAGGGTTGCTGGCGGCGAACAGCACCGGCCAGCCATCCACCCGGGCCAGGCCGCCGACAATGGCCTTGCCCCAATGCCGGCCGATTTCGAACACGCTGCCGGGATCGAACAAGGTTTCCAGTATCGGCCGGATCTTGTAGACCTTGCGCGTGTCCCTCGGGATGGCCGTGCGCAGCCAGTCCTGGTCCGCAGCCACGGTCGGGATCTCGCCCCTGGGCGCAAGATCGTGCACGGAGGCGGGCATGTACGACAGGAAGCGCCGCGCGGCCGCGAAGGCCTCGTCCTCGGAATCCACCTCGTCGTCCACCACGCCATTGCGCGTATGGATGGCGCTTCCACCCAGTTCGTTCTTGCCCAGATTCTGGCCGATCTTGGCCACCACCGGTGGACCCGCGATGAACAGCTGCGAAGTGTCCTTCACCATGACGGAATAGTGGCTGCCCGCCACGCGCGCAGCCCCTTGGCCCGCCACCGATCCGAGGGCCAGCGACACCACCGGGACCTGCGCCAGGTTGCGCGCCACATAGGCCCAGATCTTCATCTTCGGCAGCAGCGCATGCCCCATCTTCTCGATGTTCCTGACCGAGCCGCCGCCGCCCGTACCGTCGATGAGGCGCACCAGCGGAATGCGCAGGTCGAACGCCATCTGCTCGGCGAATATCATCTTGTCGCCCACAGCGCCGTCGTTCGCGCCGCCGCGCACGGTGAAGTCGTCGCCCACGACCACGACGTTTTTACGGCCCAGCGCCGCGCGCCCCATGATCACGTTCGAGGGCATCACATGAACCAGGCGGCCCTGTTCGTCATATTCGCCGCTGCCGGCCAATCCGCCGACTTCGACGAACGAACCGCCGTCGACCAGCCGTTCGATCCGTTGGCGGATGTCCAGCTTGCCTGCGTCATGCTGACGCTTCACCTTGTCCTCGCCCCCCATGCGCAGGGAAAACGCCTTGCGGCGCGCCAGTTCGTCCAATTCCTGCGTCCAGCTCATTGCTTCCTCCCATGACGGCGCCAGCCTGAAACTCAGGGCGCCAGTTCGATCCACGCCTCGTCCAGCGTCAGTTCCACCGCGGTCCGCGCCTGCAGCGCCGCGAAATCCAGGCCGCTCACCATCGCCCGCACATGCAGCCCGTCCGGCCTGATGTCCAGGATGGCCAGATCGCTATAGATGCGATCCACCACGGCCTTGCCGGTAAGGGGATAAGTGCATGCGGGCACGATCTTTGGCCGGCCGTCGCGATCCACGTGCTGCATCATCACGAAGATGCGCTTGGCGCCCGCCACCAGATCCATGGCCCCGCCGACCGCCGGTATCGAGTCTTCGCGCCCCGTGTCCCAGTTGGCCAGGTCGCCGTCGGCCGACACCTGGAAGGCGCCCAGCACGGTGAGATCGATATGGCCGCCGCGCATCATCGAAAAGGACACGACGTGATCGGTGATCGACGCCCCGATGTCCAGCGCGACGGGCTCCTTGCTGGCGTTGAGCAGATCCCCGTCGACCTCCGCGCCTGGCGGCAGGCCTTTCATGCCCAGGATGCCGTTTTCGCTATGCAGCACCACGCCGCGCTCCGGCTTCAGGTAATCCGCCACCGACGTCGGCATGCCTATGCCCAGATTGACGTACGAAGCGGGCGGAATGTCGTCGGCGACGATCTGCGCCATGCGCGCGCGGGACAGGCTATTGATGCTCATTGGGGCACTCGACGATGCGTTGAACGAATATTCCGGGCGTCACGACCTGTTCCGGCGCCAACGCCCCCAGCGGCACCACCTGGTCGACCTGAGCCACCGTGAGCCTTGCGGCCATGCACATCACAGGTCCGAAATTGCGGCTGGCGTAGCGGTAGGTCAGATTGCCCGCGCTGTCGCCGTACTGGGCCTTCACGAAGGCCACATCGCCCGGCAACGGCTCTTCCAGCACATACCCCCGGCCGTTGATGGAGCGCGTTTCCTTGCCTTGCGCCAGCCGCGTCCCATAGGCCGTGGGCGTGAAGAAAGGTCCCATGCCCGCGCCAGCGGCGCGCAGGCGTTCGGCCAAGGTGCCCTGCGGCACCACCTCCAGCTCGATCCTGCCCGCCGCATACCATTCGCCGAACGCGGCGGCATTGGGCTTCCTGGGATTGGAGGAACGGGCGAAGGAGCAGATCACCTTGCGCACCCGCCCCGCACGGATCAACTGGCTCAAGCCCGGCTCGCCATTGCCGGCGTTGTTGTTGACGATGGTCAATTCGCGCGCGCCGGTTTCCAGCAGCGTCTGCAACAGTTCCGTTGGCACGCCGGATGCGCCGAACCCGCCGATCAGCAGTGTGGCGCCATCCTCCACCCCGGCCACGGCGGACTCCAAAGTAGGCACGATCTTGTTCAACATTGCTTTCCCCATGGCGATGGATGCGGTCGTTCCGCCTCTACCGCAAACTTGTCGGACGGTCAGAGCGCAGGCAAGGCGCTCAGGATCGCGGTGGACTGGCTGGACAAGGTCCCGCCGTTGCCATGCACCAGGGCCAGGTTCGGATCCTTCAACTGGCGCTCTCCGCATTCGCCGCGCAACTGCCTGACGGCCTCGACCATGAGAAATACGCCGTACATGCCGGGATGCACGCAGGACAAGCCGCCGCCGTTGGTATTGACCGCCAGCCGCCCGCCCGGCGCGATTGCGCCGTCGTCCACGAACGCGCCGCCCTCGCCCTTCTGGCAGAAGCCCAGGTCTTCCAGGAACAGGATGGTGTTGATGGTGAAGGCGTCATACAACATGGCCAGGTCCATGTCCTTTGCAGATACGCCGGCCATCTCGTAGCAGCGCCTGCCCGATTCAAGCGCCGCCGTCACCGTCAGGTCATGCATGGAGGAAACCTGCCGGTTCCACACCGCGGTGGCGTTGCCCATCACGTACACCGGCTTCCTGGCGCAATCGCGAGCCCGGTCCGAGCGCGTCAGCACAAAGGCGCCCGCGCCATCGCTGACCATGCAGCAGTCGCGAACGGTAAAGGGCTCGCAGACCGGACGCGCAGCCTCCACATCCGCCAGCGACAGCGGCTCGCGCATGGTGGCGTCGGGGTTCAACTGCGCCCATTTCCGCGCGGCCACCGCCACTTCCGATAATTGCTTGCGCGTGGTGCCGTACTGGTGCATGTGGCGGCTCGCGGCCAACGCATACGCCGCCACCGGCAAAGGCGGGTCATAGGGCGTTTCGTAGGGCTGAGGGTCTAGGGATTTCCGCGCGCGAGTCAGATCGGCGCGGTTGAACTTGGCAGTGCGCTGGGTGCTGCCGTAGCAGACCAGGACCGCATTGCATTGCCCGGACGCCAGCGCGTGCATTGCGGGCAGCAGATGCGCCACGTAGCTGGAGCCGCCTATCATGGTGCTGTCCAGGAAGGTCGGCCGTATGCCCAGATACTCGACCACCGACATCGCCCACATGGGCGACAGGGAACTGCATGTCGTAATGCCGTCTATGTCCTTCAGGCTCAGGCCCGCATCGGCGATCGCAGCCATGGCGGCCTGCGCCAGCACCTCCTGCTCGGTATAACCGCGGGCCTGACCCAGCCCGGCCTGCCCCACGCCCACCACGGCAGTCTTGCCCCTCAAATCGCGCAGCGTCATGCCACTGCTCCCATAGGCACAAAGACCACTTTCGCCGCCTCGCCGTCTCCAACGATCCTGGCGCTGACGCGCATGCCGATCCGCACATGTCCAGGCGCGATCTCCGCGACACGGCTCATCATCCGCACGCCTTCCGGCAGATCCACGAGGCACACGTTGTAGTCGCCGCCCTGCTCCGCATCGCGATACACGGTGGTGCTGGCGTACACCACGCCCTCGCCCGCGGGGCTGAACCAATCCAATGCCGCGCCGCCGCAATGGGGGCATACGCAGCGCGGATAGAACACCGCCTGCCTGCAATCGGCGCAGCGTTGGATCTGAAACCGGCCTGCCGCCAGGCCCTCCAGATAAACCTGCTCGGGTCCGCCCGCTGCCTGCGCACTGCTCTGGATCTCCACCCTTGTCTCCTGTCGTCTTTTTGAACCTGCCAACATTGCGGCTCAGTGTAGGGACAGGCGTGCGGCAGATAAACGGACCCGAGGGCAAATCACCTTTAACTTTGCGCGCGGGAATGGCTAAGATGGCGTGCACCCATCAGTCCGACCGCCATGTACATCCTGATAGACCATCTCAAGCATGTTCTGAATTTCGTACGCGTCGCAGACAGCGGCAGCTTCACGGCCGCGGCGCACCGGCTCGACATCTCCACCGCATCGGTGAGCAAGAGCGTCTCGCTGCTTGAGGCCAAGCTGGGTGTGAAGCTGCTCAATCGCACCACGCGCAACCTGTCGCTGACCGACGATGGCGAATTGCTGCTGCAGCGCTGCCGCCACATCCTGCTGGAAGTGGAAGCCGCCGAGGCCGAAGTGACTGGCGCCAGCGTGAGCCCGCGCGGCAAGCTGCGCGTGCATGCGCCGGTCGGCTTGGGCAGGAAGGTCATCATGCCCGCGCTGCTGTCGCTGACCGCGCGCTATCCGGAGCTATCGATCAATGCCGATTTCAGCGACCGCATGCCCAATCTGGCCGAAGAAGGATTGGATGCCACCATACGGATCGGCGTCACGGCCGATTCGCGCGTCATCGCCAAGACCTTGTCCCGGCTGCGCTACGTCACGTGCGCCAGCCCCGCCTATCTGGCCGCACACGGCACGCCGGCCACGCCCAATGAGCTGGAACGGCACAACTGCCTGGCCTACGTCCAATGGCAGACGGGCCGATATCACGAATGGGATTTCCAGAAAGGCGATGAGCGCTACACGATCACGCCCGGCGGCAATCTGAACGTGAATCATCCGGAAGCCATTCTGGACGCCGTGGTGGCCGGCGCGGGCATCGCCCGCATGGCCAGCTTCATCGCGGAATCCGCCGTGCGGGACGGACGCCTGAAGCTGGTGCTGACGGACTGGATGGCGCCCGGCGCGCCGGTCCAGCTGGTCTATCTGCCGAACCGGCACCTGTCGCCGCGCATCCGGGCCTTCGTGGATGCGATGACAGAGGCCTTGCCGCCGCAATTGCCTTGGGAAAAGGCAATGGGGCTGTAAGGGTGCGGGCCGCTTACAGCAGCAGCGGTGAAATCTTGCTGCCGTCCACCGACACCCCGGCCATGAGGCCGCCGTTGTTCAAGACGAAGCCGACGATGGGCTGCTGCGCGGTGTAGGTATCGATGCTGCCGTTGACGCCCACATTGGCCACCGCGACCGTCGCGTCCGCCCCCACTGTCCAGCCGCTGCTGGCCCGGAACTTGGCCAGGGCGCCGTCGGTCATGAACAGCACCACCATCGCCTTGGACTGCGCGCCGGCCTGCAAGCCGATGGAGCCGCCCGTGATGCTGTAGTAGCCGGTATCCGACCCGCCTACGCGCAGCACGCCCGTTCCATGCTGCGCGCCTACGATGAAGCTCGCGCTCAATACGCCCGGAAACACCAGCACGCCACGCGCGCGTTCCACCAATTGCTTGGCCTGGGACGAGGACTGATAAAGCTTGGTCAGGGTCGCGTCGGCTGCGGTATCGAGTTCCTGCCGCTTTTCCGCAGCCGTGGCCGAGGATTGGGCGGTGGTCGTGGTGCAGCCGGTGAACGCCAGGCTGGCCACGCCGAGCATCGCGGCGAGCACGCCGGCCCGACCTGCCTTGGGGAGAGTATCAAGCATGTAGCGCTCCTTATTGTTGTTGGACGCCCTTCCAGGCGCGCCCGGAAGGAGAACGCCACCATCCTACCTGGGATTTTCCGGCCTTGGCGCCATACAAGCGGGATCTGCGTTACTTCCTGTTCCAGGACGAGCAAGTGTCATTACACTTGGCCAGCATTTCCCCACTAATTGCCGTGCAGACGCAAAGCAGAATGCCGCTTCCGCCATGCATCGTGCACATTCTCTTCAGATGGAAATCCGCGTCTGAACATGATCGGCATCGACGCCGTGCGACACCGTCAGCCCTTCCTCGGGCAGCGCCTTGACCAATTATTTTCGAGCACGTCCGATGAAGTGGATCCTGGTCTCAATGCTATGCATGTTCGCGTCCGGCTGCGGTGTCGCCGCCGCCCCGTGCCGTATCGCATCTGCCGCCATCAAGATCGTGCCGGTCGTCGGCGACGTCGCGGCGGCGCCGACGGATGCTTGCGCGGAAGTCATCGACTGATGCGTTGCCTACGCTGTTCCCTTGCCCGCGGCAGACACAGTTGCTTGATCCCGCTTAGCTACATGTGACAACGCTGACCATGCTCAATGCACTGGTCAGGTATTGGATTGCGGCTGCTTTCTCCGGAGTCTGGTGAACGGACGAATTTTCCAGCTTTACCAAGGCATGCCTCATCAACTCGCCGGGAGACATCATTGAGATGTCAGACGCCATTGGGCGAGCGCCGCTCCACGCCAGGGCTTCCGCCTCGAAAGCCAGCGGGTCTGGGGCAGTACCAGGCAGGGCGTTGGATTTCATCGGAGTTCTCCATTGCTGTCTTGCACAAAAGGAGATCAGAGCGAGGGCCGACACGAAAGTTCCGGTGTGACGGCAGGCCGTGGGTACTTGGCGCTTGCAGATGACGTTAGATCACGGCCGGACAGTGGGCCAAACGCCGACTATCGCCCGATGGCGCGCCGCGCACGCCCCATACTGCAGGGACAGCGGGAGGGGGCCCGCAGCGGCCTATTGTATGAACTCCGCCTGGCTGCAATTAGAGAAATGGACGGTGCATTCCGTCAGGTTCTTCTCTTTGCAGATGTCCATGGCGTCGTCGGTCGCCTGCTCGATGGTGTAGTGCTTGCGGAACATGGTGAAGTACTGGCCATTGCCGACCGCCCCCGAAGCCACGATCGCGCACTGATTGTAGAACGTCATCGCCGTCTTGCAGTCGGTGCCGCCCTTCGAGACACAGTGAGCAATGGCCGCCTTGGTCGCTTCGCGCTCGCTGCCACGGTTGCCCGCCATGCCGACCAGGTTTTCCTTGCTGGACGCGAATGCGCCCCAGCGGGTTTCCCAATGCCCCTGCGGACGCGGCGGCGGCGGCGGCACGCCACCGCCCTGCGGCACTTGGTAAAGGCCAGGGATGGGGATGCACTGGGCCGGCCCCTGGGTGGACATGGTGTAACCATCGCCGCATCCCTGCTCCGCCGCCGCCGGACGCGCAGCGATGAGGACCAGGGCCGCAAACACAAGGGCAAGACAGGGAGCGCGCTTCATCCAGTTTTCCCGTAATGATGGCCGAACTGCCGGAATTTGCGGATATTAGCAGTTCCATGTGGCCGCACATGGTCGCAATACTCAACCCCCACCCCGGCCGTTGGGGTCTCGCACCTCATCGTAGGCCCGTTCGCATGTCAGTCCCGCGATGCGGGCACGATCTGCAACGCCCGCAAGCGCTTCAGCTCGATCGATAGCGCGGCCAAGCATGTAGGCGAGCAGATCGACGGCAGCGGCTCCTGACGGGCCTGCGTCGGCAAGGGCGGGCTGTTCGGCAACTGCGGCGCGAGCCAACGTGTTTGCGCGGGCACGCAGCCGGTCACGCTCAACACGAGTGCCAGCAGCATCAGCGACCGCGACAGCGGCTTTTTTTCTGGGCATTATCGCGGGCTTGCTCCATGGCGGCAGTGCGTCGTCGTTCTTCGGTTCTCGCCGCCTCAACAGCGGCAACAGTGGCCTGGGATTGCGCATCCCGCTCAATGGCCTGGACAGCACGCAGCTCGGCCACCTCCCGGCCGTGGAACGCGCCCAGCACGAACCAAGCGACGCCGAGAACGTTAAGATTACGTCAATATCGGAGCCGGAAAAGAAACAGCCGCCATTGCTGGCGGCTGTAGGTGCCTGAATTAACAGGACTTTCTTGGTAGGCCCCCCGAGAGTCGAACTCGGCACCAACGGATTATGAGTCCGCTGCTCTAACCAGGCATGAGCTAGAGGCCCTAAAAACTTTTACTGCCCTTCCAGGAAGCTCTTCAGCTTATCGGCCCGGCTGGGGTGACGCAGCTTGCGCAGCGCTTTCGCTTCTATTTGGCGGATGCGCTCGCGCGTGACGTCGAATTGCTTGCCCACTTCTTCCAGGGTCTGGTCCGTGCTCATTTCGATGCCGAAACGCATACGCAGAACCTTGGCTTCACGCGGGGTGAGAGAGTCTAGCACTTCCTTGACCACATCGCGCATGGAACCGTGCAAAGCCGCGTCGGAAGGCGCCAGCGTGGACGTGTCTTCGATGAAATCGCCCAGGTGCGAGTCGTCGTCGTCACCGATAGGCGTTTCCATGGAGATCGGTTCCTTGGCGATCTTCAGGATCTTGCGGATCTTGTCCTCGGGCATGTCCATCTTCTGCGCCAGGGTCGCGGGATCCGGCTCGGCGCCGGTTTCCTGCAGGATCTGGCGGCTGATCCGGTTCATCTTGTTGATCGTTTCGATCATGTGGACCGGAATACGGATGGTGCGCGCCTGGTCGGCGATGGAACGCGTGATGGCCTGACGGATCCACCAGGTCGCATAGGTCGAGAACTTGTAGCCGCGACGGTACTCGAACTTGTCCACGGCCTTCATCAGGCCGATGTTGCCTTCCTGGATCAGGTCCAGGAACTGCAGGCCGCGGTTCGTGTACTTCTTGGCGATCGAGATCACCAGACGCAGGTTGGCCTCGGTCATTTCACGCTTGGCCTTGCGGGCCTTGGCTTCGCCGGTGGCCATGCGCTTGTTGACGTCCTTCAGGTCCTTCAACGGCAGCACGACGCGCGTTTGCAGGTCGATGAGCTTCTGCTGCAGTTCCTGCACGGCGGGAATCTGACGCTCCAGCGTTTCGGCGTACGGGTGGCCGGCAGCCACTTCGTCGACGACCCACTGCATGTTGGTTTCGTTGCCCGGGAACACCTTGATGAAGTGCGTGCGCGGCATGCCGGCACGGTCCACACACGTGTGCAGGACAGCGCGTTCGAGCTGGCGCACTTCCTCGACCTGCTGACGCAGGGTGTCCGCCAGCTTCTCGACCATCTTGGCCGTGAAGCGGATGCCCATCAGTTCATTCTGGATGGATTCCTGGGCGCGCACGTAGACGTCCGACTTGTAGCCGTCCTTCTCGTACGAGTGGCGCATCTTCTCGAACTGCTTGCCGACTTCGTCGAACTTGGCCAGGGCCTTCACGCGCAGGTCTTCCAGCTGCTTGCTGGACATGCCGCCAGCGGGGCCGTCGTCGCCTTCGTCTTCCTCGGCGGTGACGCCGGCGCCGGCGTATTCCTCGCCGTCTTCCGGATCGACCAGGCCGTCGACCACTTCGTCGATCTGGGCCTGGCCTTCACGCACGCGCAGGATATGAGCCAGGATCTCGTTGATCGTGGTCGGGCAGGCCGAGATGGCCATGACCATGTGCTTCAGGCCGTCTTCGATGCGCTTGGCGATTTCGATTTCGCCTTCGCGCGTCAGCAGTTCCACCGAGCCCATTTCACGCATGTACATGCGCACGGGGTCCGTGGTGCGGCCGAAATCCGAGTCAACGGTCGTCAGCGCGGCTTCGGCTTCGTCTTCGACGTCGTCGTCGTTGGACGCGACCGGCGCGTTTTCGCTCATCAGCAGCGTTTCGGCATCGGGCGCCTGGTCGTAGACCGCGATGCCCATATCGCTGAACGTGCTGATGATGCCGTCGATCGCTTCCGCGTCGACCAGATCGTCGGGCAGATGATCGTTGATTTCGCCGTAGGTCAGGTAGCCGCGGTCCTTGCCCAGCTTGATCAGCTGCTTCAGGCGGTTGCGGCGCGCTTCGTATTCTTCGGGCGTGACGGGGCCGCGGGCGATCAGATCCTTGGGATCGGCCTTGCCGCGCTTGCCGCCGCGCTTGGGCGGCTTCAGATCGGGCAGAACTTCGCCGTCGCCGTCCATGGTGTCGTCAAAGCCGTCGGAATCGTTGTTCGCGTTCTTGGCGGGACGTCCCGGGCGCCGGCCGCTGGGCGCGGGGCGCGCGCTGCCCACCAGGTCGGCGAGCTTGTCTTCGGCCTTCTTGGCGCGAGCCTTGGTCACCTTCTCGGGCTTGTCAGCCGCGGCAGCCTTGGCCGTCTTCTTGGCGGCCGTCTTGGCTGCGGGCTTGGCGACCTTCACCGCCGTCTTGGCGGGCGCCTTTTCCGCTGCCATGCTTACGACGCGCTTGGTCGTGGTGGCCTTGGTTTCGGCCGCATCAATTGCAGAGGAGGATTTGCCGGTGGATTTGGTCATAGTCGCTTCCGTGGTCGTCGCAACCCGTTCGGGCATGTTGCACCGCATGAAGCCGCTTTGGACAGCGGTCCAACGCGGCGGTTATACGGGTAAATCTGGTGAATCAGCGGAGATCACGCGGCTGCGTTGTTCGCAGCGCCGGCTCTTGCGAGCCCGCTTGGCGCCGTTGCGGTGCAATACCGTACTCGCGCGTTGCGTGCATGACCTCATCCTGCGTAGGCTCCCGGGCGTCGGGGGGGCTGCCTGCCTATAAATAGGCTTTGCTTGCTTATCGGGCCTTTGCCCCAAGCAGCTGAGTAGACACAGCACCCAAACCACTAACGCCATCCGGAGATAACCACCGCCGAACTGCTTGATTCACCGCTTAGCTATATTAATTAACCATGTAACAAAGTTGACGCGCGCATCCGCTTTTATTTCTGCCGTTGCGCATCTGACGTTCCGTTTTCTGGAGCATCCGCCACGCCCGGATCGCCGGTCCCGCGTCAAACCCTATACATCCATTAGATTCTGGCTGCCGGAATAGATTCCGCCCGCCGAATGCATTTCTTGTTGCTCACGCCTCGTGGCACGAGGATTAGCGCCAAATTCAGCAAGAATCAGGCCGCAATCAACTGCAAGCGCCACAATCCGCGTACATCAGAAGACAGACCTATCAGGCAGGCTCGCGCCCAACCTCACACTCCCGTCCCGCCCGCCGCAAAAAAACTCGCTTCGCAAGCGGACAACCTTTGATTTTAGCGCATTTAGCGCACGCCAGCACCTTTCAGCACGGCCATGCGGCTGGAAAGCTCCTGATAGCGTTTGCGCGCCTCTTCCGTGGCCAGGCCCGCCGCAGCGAGCTTGGCCATTTCCAGCTTGGCCGAGTCAAATTCGATCCGTCTCAAGGCGTCGTCCCATTCCGTTTGCGGATCAGGCAGGTCTTCCTGGGACAGGATGTCGGCCCGCAGGCCCTTCAGCACCGTCGCCAGATCCGAATCCGGCTCCGCGGCTTCCAGCAGGGCGCCGACATGGCGGGCGCCGCTGGACTGCGCCAGCATGATCAGGTCTCTTACAAGACCTAGATGGGGGCCGTGGTCGATGACTTCAAGCTGCTGATCACCCATGGAGTCGACCAGTTCGGGATGCGCCAGCAGCAAGCCCAGCAGGCGCTTGGCCAGCGACGGCATGGTGCGGCGGCCTTCAAACCCGCCCACATCGTTGTCGCGCTTGCCTTTCCAGCCGCCTTTGCCGCCCTTCCAGTCACCCTTGCCCTTCCAGTCGCTTTTGCCCTTCCACTCCTGCTTTCCGCCGCCGCGCTGAGCTCCTCCGCCACCAAAGTCGGAACCCTGGGACGGTAGATGAACCTGGTCCGCGTAGTCGGACTCGTCGGCCGGGATATCATGAAAATCGTGTCCGGCGAAATCGTAGCCAGCGTCCGTATAGCCCGGCTCGTGGCTCGGCGCCGCAACCGCGCCGGCATCCCCCCCCGTGGCGCCCGGCTTGGGCGCGGGCGCGAAGGGTTTTGCGGGCTGCTGAGCCAGCACCTGCGCCATTTCCTCGGGCGTCAGCTGTACCAGCTTTGCCATTTCCCGCTCGATCTGCACGCGCAACGCGCATTCGGGAATGGCAGCCAGCAATGGCTTGGCCTCGTGCAGGCAACTGGCCCGCCCTTCGGCTTCGTTCATGTTGTGCCGCGAGGCCAACTCGTCCAGCAGGAAGCGGGACAGCGCCACGGCCTCTCCCAGGCACGCCCGGAAAGCTTCCGCGCCCAGTTCGCGCACATACGAGTCGGGATCGTGCTCTGACGGCAGAAACAGGAAGCGGATCGCAATGTCGTCGCGCAGCACGGGCAGGCAAGCCTGCAGTGCACGCCACGCGGCGCGCCGACCCGCGCCGTCGCCGTCGAAGCTGAAGATGACCTTGTCGCTGGCGCGCAGCAGCTTCTTGACGTGGTCCGGCGTGGTAGCCGTACCCAGCGTCGCTACCGCGTTGGCGATGCCTTGCTGAGCCAGGCCGACCACGTCCATGTAGCCTTCGACCACAATGACCTGCCCTTCCTGGCGTATGGCCTGGCGCGCCTCCCACAGCCCGTAGAGCTCGTGCCCCTTCGAGAACAGCGGGGTTTCGGGCGAATTCAGGTACTTGGGTTCGCCCTTGCCGATGATGCGCCCGCCGAAGCCGATGAGACTGCCCCGCGCATTGCGGATCGGGAACATGACGCGTTCCCGGAAACGGTCGTAGCGACGTCCGTCTTCGGATTCGATAACCAGTCCGGATTCCACCAGGACGGGGTCCTCGTAATTCGGGAAGACCTGCGACAAGCCGTGGCGGTCGGTGCCCGACCATCCCAGGCCGAAATGCGCCGCGATTTCACCGGTCAGGCCGCGCTGCTTCAAATAGCGGATCGCTGCGGGCGAGGCCCGCAACTGCTTGAGGTAATGCGTCTGAGCGGCATCCAGCACCTGCGTGTGGCGGGATTCCTCGGCCTTGCGGCGCGCGGTTTCCTGCTGCTGGCGTGGACTGCGATTTTCTTCGGGGACCGTCATTCCCGCCGATGCCGCGAGCGTGCGCACGGCATCGGGGAAACTGGCGCCCGTGTGTTCCATCAGGAAGGTGATGGCGCTGCCATGCGCTCCGCAACCGAAGCAGTGATAGAACTGCTTGGTGGGGCTGACAGTGAACGAGGGACTTTTTTCGTTATGAAAAGGGCACAGGCCAAGCAAGTTGGCCCCGCCCTTTCTCAACTGCACGTATCGCCCGACTATGTCGACGACGTCGACTCGGGCGAGCAAATCCTGGATGAATGATTCTGGAATCAATAGATTCGGGAATCAAAAATCAATACAGGCGCGGGGGCAGTTGTTGGCTACGGATGCGCTTGTAGTGGCGCTTCACAGCGGCGGCGTGCTTGCGCTTGCGCTCAGCCGTGGGCTTCTCATAGAACTCGCGCGAACGCAGCTCGGTGAGCAAACCGGTCTTTTCGATGGTGCGCTTGAAGCGGCGCAGAGCGGCTTCAAACGGTTCGTTTTCCTTCAGTCGAACGATAGGCATAAAGTGATTGGCCTGCTTGTAGGGTAACAAAAGTTGATGACAAACCTGGCTTGCTTACCAGCAACGCTGCGCGGGTCCAGGTACGCGTAAACGGCCTCGTCGATACCAAAATCATACCAACAGAGGCAGGTACCGCGAACGGGGAACCTTGAAAGCGCAATCCAGGCGCCGGACTCCGGCTTCAGCGCTGCTTGGCAGCCCTGAACCACAGACCCATCCCGGATTTCCGCTGGCTGTTTCCGTTACCCAAAGACTACCCAAAGAGTAACAAGCCAAGTTCGGTTTAGCGATAACCAGCGATTCTAGCATGGTCATGGCTGTTTTGACTACTGGAGGGACAGTCTGGCGCCCTGGGCGGCCAGAATGCCCTCTCCTGCCGAAACGCCATGCTCAGCTCTTGGAGCCCTTGCGGATCCAGGCCTCGAGCTGGTGCGGACGCAGGCTGTCGTAGTCTTCGAAAGGCTGGTGGATCCAGGGGTTCGTCGGCAGCTTGTCGACGTAGTAGTCCGGCGTCGCCTGGGAATGCCCCTTCCACCACAGCACCGCGCTGCGCAGTTCGGTGATGTCGGCAAACTGGCTTTTCAGGTGATCGTAGACCTTGCTGAAGGTCTTGCCGGTATCGACCATGTCGTCCACCAGCAACACTCGCCCGGACAGCGTGCCGCGCGTGATGGTGATGAACTGGGCGATATCCATGTCGCCCTGCTTGGTGCCGGCCGCTTCGCGATAGCTGCTCGTGGCCAGGATGCCCAGCGGCACGTCAAAAATACGGGACATAACGTCACCGACGCGCATGCCGCCGCGCGCCAGGCAAAGAATCTTGTCGAACTTCCAACCCGATTGATGCACCTGCAAGGTAAGGCGCTCGATCAGGCGGTTGTAGTCGTCCCACGTCACCCACAGATGGCTGTCATCATTGGTCGGCGTGCTCATAGGCAAGCATCTCCTGCTTAATAAATACGAAAAGGCCGCCGCCGGTATGAGACCGGCGGCGGCCTTGCGAATAATAACCCGATGTCAGCCCTTCAGGGGATGACGCAGCACAATGGTTTCATTGCGGTCCGGGCCGGTCGACACCAGGTCGATGGGCACGCCGCAAACTTCGGCCACGCGCTCCAGGTAGCGACGCGCCGCCTGGGGCAGCTTGTCGTACTCGGTGATGCCGACGGTGGATTCGCTCCAACCCGGCAGCTCTTCCAGCACCGGCTGCGCCTGCGCCACGGCATGCGCGCCATAAGGCAGCACATCGCGGAATTCGCCGTTGACGCGGTAGCCGACGCCCAGCTGGATGGTTTCCAGACCATCAAGCACATCCAGCTTGGTGATGCACAGACCGGTGATGCCGTTCAGGCGGACCGAGCGCTTGAGCGCGGCGCCGTCGAACCAGCCGCAGCGGCGCGGACGGCCCGTGACGGAACCGAATTCCTTGCCGATCGTGGCCAGGCGGGTACCGATCTCGTCGACCAGCTCCGTGGGGAACGGACCCGAACCGACGCGAGTCGTATAGGCCTTGGTGATACCCAGGACGTAGTCCAGTTGCTGCGGACCGACGCCCGCGCCTGCCGAGGCGGCGCCAGCAACGCAATTGCTGCTGGTGACGAAAGGATAGGTGCCGTGGTCGACGTCCAGCAAAGCGCCTTGCGCGCCTTCGAACAACAAGCGCTTGCCTTCCTGCTGCATGGCGTACAGGTTGCTCGACACGTCCTTGACCATCGGGGCGATGGCCGGAGCCAGCGCCATGGCCTGGTCGCGCACTTCATTGGCGGAAACCGCCTCGGCGCCCAGGTACTTGGTCAGCACGAAGTTGTGGTAATCCAGCACTTCGGCGAGTTTTTCGTCGAACAGCGCGGGACTGAACAGGTCCTGCACGCGCAGCGCGCGGCGGGCGACCTTGTCTTCATAGGCCGGGCCGATGCCGCGACCGGTCGTGCCGATCTTGCCGTCGCCCTTGCGCGCCTCGCGCGCCTTGTCGATGGCGACGTGGTACGGCAGGATCAGCGGGCAGATTTCGGAAATCTGCAGGCGCGAACGCACGTCCAGACCGGCGGCCTCAAGCTCTTCGATTTCCTTGAGCAGGGCTTCCGGGGACAGCACGACGCCGTTGCCGATGAAGCAGGTGACGCCGGGATGCATGATGCCCGACGGGATCAGGCGGAGAATCGTCTTCTTGCCGTTGATCCACAGCGTATGGCCGGCATTGTGACCGCCTTGGAAGCGGACCACGCCCTGGACGGATTCCGCCAGCCAGTCGACGATCTTGCCCTTGCCCTCGTCACCCCACTGGGTGCCGATTACGACTACGTTCTTGCTCATGTTACGAATCAATATCGAGTTTCTCGGGAAATCCGGAAATCTCCCCGCGGCCCTCTCGTTGCCGAGAGGGGGTTAGTCACAGCGTTCTGACCGTCCAGGCGCCATCCTGCAGCGCCAGCTCGCGATCGCAAACGAATTCGTCCTGATCCTGCTCGTGACCGGGCAATACCTGAACGACAATTTCCCCCGACCGGCGCAGGCGGCGCACCGCCTCGGTCAGGGCGGGGGCTTGCCCCCAGGGCGCACGTACCGCACGCGCCCTTTCCGCCGGCGGCAAACCCGCCGCCAGCTTGCGTAAATCAAGACTGAAGCCGGTGGCAGGACGGGCCCGACCAAACGCACGGCTGACATCGTCATAACGGCCGCCGCTGACCAGCGCATCGCGCCAGCCTTCGGCATACAGCGCGAACTTCACGCCGGAATGGTAGCCATAGCCGCCCACGTCGGCCAGGTCCACGCCGAACGCCACATTGGGCATGGCGTCGACCACCAACTGCAGCGCGTCCAGCGCAGCCACGACACCCGGCAGCAGAGGGAGTTCACGGCGCGCCTCCTGCAGCACTTCCGGCCCGCCGTATAGCTTGGGCAGCAATTGCAGGGCTTTCAGGGTCTCTGCACGCAACCCGGGAGCCCGCTCGGCCAATTCACCCAGTCCGGGAACGTCCTTCTCGCGCATCAGCAGGATGACGTCCTGCGACAGGGCCGTCGCCGCCGGATCGGACTCCAGCAGCGCGCGCAGCACGCCCGGATGGCACAGATCGAGCCTAGGGTTACGCACGCCGGCAATCGCCACGGTTTCCAGCACCAGCTGGATGATCTCCAGGTCGGCCTCGAAGCCGGCGTGGCCGTAGATTTCAGCACCGATCTGCAGCAGCTCGCGGCTGGCCAGCAGGTCCGCCGGGCGGGCATGCAGCACATTGCCGCAATAGCACAGGCGGGTAACGCCAGCGCGGTTCAACAAATGCGCGTCGATGCGCGTAACCTGAGGCGTCATGTCCGCGCGCACGCCCAGCGTGCGTCCGGACAATTGATCGACCAGCTTGCAAGTGCGCAGATCCAGATCGCTGCCCGTGCCGGACAACAATGAATCGATGTATTCGACCAGGGGCGGCGCGACCAGCTCGAAACCGTAAGTGCGATACAGATCGAGAAGTTCGCGGCGCAATTCCTCGATGCGCCGGGCCTCTGCCGGAAGTACGTCGGCAAGGCTCTCGGGCAGCAACCAGTTACCCATGAATGTTTACCTGAAGAACGCCAAGTGATGCGTGGGCGTCGCCCAAACGAAAAAGCGGCTGAGGGGGCGTAAGCCCGCTCAGCCGCTGCGGAATGTTTTCTAGCTTACGGGGTATTGTACATGGTTCGGCGGCCAATGCCAGCCGGGACTGCCGCGGCAGCGTAACCGTCCCCTATTGCGGGGAATTCGGGATGCCGCCTTGCCAGCAAGCAAAAAGCCCCTTGGACTTCCAAGGGGCTTTTCTTCCGCATTACCGTCGCCGCATCACTTGGCCGGCACGGTCACCGGCGCCAGGGCGTCGCCGGTGGGGTCCTTCATGAACTGGAAGAAGCTGGAGCTGGGGTCGACCACCAGCACGTCGCCCGGCTTCGAGAACGAAGCGCGGTAGGCCTCCAGGCTCTTGTAGTACGTGTAGAACTGCGGGTTCTTGCCGTAGGCCTGCGAATAGATCGCGGCAGCCGCGGCATCGCCCTCACCCATGATGCCCTGGGCCTTGGCGTAGGCTTGGGCCACGATGACTTCACGCTGGCGGTCAGCTTCGGCGCGGATCTTTTCGCCTTCGGCGGCGCCGATGGAACGCAGCTCGTTGGCGACGCGCGTACGCTCCGCTTCCATGCGGCGATACACCGATTCCGAAATTTCCGGCGCAAACTCGATGCGGCGCAGACGCACGTCGACGATCTGGACGCCCAACGGTTCGGCGCGCTTGGCGACGTTGGTCAGGATTTCGGCCATGATCTTGTCGCGTTCGGTCGAGACCACGTCGCGCACCGTGCGCACGTTGACCGAAGCGTTCAACGCGTCGCGGATCAGCGCCTGCAGGCGCTCCTGCGCCACGCGCTCGTTGCCGCCGGTGGACACGTAGTACTGGCGCGGATCCAGAATGCGCCACTTGACGTACGAATCGATCAGCAGGTTCTTCTTTTCGGAAGTCTGGATGCGTTCGGCTTCGTTGGTTTCGATGGTCAGAATGCGCTTGTCGAGCGTCACGACATTCTGGAACGGAGGCGGCGCCTTGAAGTAAAGGCCGGGTTCGTTGATGGTCTTGCGTACTTCACCCAGCGAGAACACCAGGGCGTAGTCGCGCTCGCGCACGACGAAGACGCAGGAAGACAGGGCGGCCAGCACGATGAGCAGGCCGACCAGGATAGGCATGAGACGTTGCATGATCAGGACTCCTCCGGGTTAGCGCGACGTACGGTCGCGAGGCAGCGTGTTGCTATTGCTGCTGCCGGAAGACTGAGGCACCGGCGCGGCGCTGCCGCGAGCCGGCGACTGCGCGGGCGGAGCCAGCGTGGTCGAACCGGAACCGGCGACACCGGACTTGCTGGCGTCCTGAGCGGCCAGATGCATGATCTTGTCCAAGGGCAGGTACAGCATGTTGTTGTTGCTCTTGGTGTCGACCATGACCTTGCTGGCGCGCGTGAAGATCTCCTGCATGCTCTCCAGATACATGCGCTGGCGCATGACCTGCGGCGACTTTTCGTATTCGCCGAGGATGCTGGTGAAGCGCGAGGTATTACCCTGGGCGTCACCGACAACCTTGGCCTTGTAGCCTTCGGCCTGCTCCGTCATGCGGGAAGCCTGGCCGCTGGCCAGCGGCACGACCTGGTTGGCGTAGGCCTGGCCTTCGTTGATCTGGCGCTCGCGGTCCTGGCCCGCCTTGACGGCGTCGTCGAACGCGGCTTGCACCTGTTCAGGCGGCTGCACGTTCTGGATGGCCACAGTACTGACCTGCACGCCGGTCTGGTAGCGGTCCAGGATCTGCTGCATCAGGGTTTGCACTTGCGTGGCCACCGTGGTGCGGCCTTCGTAGAGCACGAAGTCCATGGACTGCTTGCCCACGACTTCGCGCATGGCCGTTTCTGAGGCCTGGCGGACGGATTCATCCGGATCGCGCGTCATGAAGAGGTAGTCGGGCGCGCCATCGGCACGCAGGCGGTACTGCACGACGAACTGCATATCGACGATGTTCTCGTCCGTCGTGAGCATCAGCGCTTCAGGCAGAACCTTGTTGCGTGCGCCGCCACGGAAACCGACTTCGAACGTGCGCAGTTGCGACACGTTGACCATTTCGTGGCTTTGAATGGGGTACGGCAGGCGCCATTGGAAACCGGCTTGCGACGTCGACTTGTACTTGCCGAACTGTGTCACAACCGCGACCTGGCCTTCCTGCACGATGTAGAAACCGCTGGCCAGCCAGATGCCGGCCGCGACCAGGGCGATCACCCCCAGGCCGATGCGCGCACCGCGCGGCGACGGCGGCGTCATGCCGCCGCGGTTTCCGGGGCGGTTATTGCCGCCCCCGCCCTTGCGCCCGAACAACGATCCGATGCGATTGTTGAAATCGCGCCAGACCTCGTCCAGGTCGGGAGGGCCGTCTCCGTTGCCTTGGGGCCGCTTGGGCGGCGGCTCGGAGCCATTGTTGTTCCCACGACCCCAGCCGGGGTCATTCAGATTGAAGAGTTTGATAATTCGCGGCATTGTTTCCCACAATCTGTCCGGTTTCCGCAATTGCCCCGCGCAACGCATCCAAACCGGCGCGCTCGGTGGCGCTTACAAATACTCGCGCAATCGTACCATGTGCATCGCGTTCCACCCGCGGCTCCAATCCGGCAAGATCGATCTTGTTGTAGACCAGAATGGTGGGAATCGAGGCCGCGCCGATTTCGGCCAGAACCTTGTTCACCTCGAAGATCTGCTCATCGCGCTGCGGGCTGGCGGCATCGGCCACGTGCAGCAGCAGGTCGGCATGCACGGTTTCTTCCAGGGTGGCGCGGAACGCCGCGATCAAGCCGTGGGGCAGATCGCGGATGAACCCGACCGTATCGGACACCACCACCGAGCCCGCCCCTTCGATCCAGATGCGGCGCGTGGTCGTATCCAGCGTCGCGAACAACTGGTCGGCGGCGTAGCTGTCGGCGCGCGTCAAGGCATTGAACAAGGTGGACTTGCCGGCGTTGGTATAGCCGACCAGCGATACCGACAGCGCACCGCCGCGCGCGCGCGCCCGGCGCTGGGTCACGCGCTGGCGTTCGACCTTGTCCAGCCGCTCGCGCAGCACCTTGACCTTGGCGCCGATCATGCGGCGGTCCATTTCGAGCTGGGATTCACCCGGTCCGCGCATGCCGATACCGCCGCGCTGCCGCTCCAGGTGGCTCCACATGCGGGTCAGGCGTGTGGCCAGATGCTGCAGCTGGGCCAATTCGACCTGCAGCTTGCCTTCATGGCTCTTCGCGCGCAGCGCGAAGATGTCGAGAATGAGCGCAACGCGATCCACCACGCGCAAGTTGAAGGCGCGTTCCAGGTTGCGTTGCTGTGCGGGGGACAGCGGCTGGTCGAAAAGGACGATGTCGGCCAGCAAGGCCTGGGCCATCGCCACGCCCTCATCGGCCTTGCCTGAACCGATGAAGAACTTGGCGTCGGGTCTGTCCCGCCGTGCCGTCAAGGTGCCGACGATTTCCGCGCCAGCGCCCTTGGCCAGCATGGCGAATTCCTCGGCATGGGCCGCGAAGTCCGGATCTCCCAGATCCACGCTGATAATCAGAGCGCGCATACATGCACCATATTGGAGCCAAAGCGAAAATGCCCGCCGACGAGGACCGTCCGGCGGGCAATAAAAGGTAAAGCTGGAGCGAGATTACTCAGCAGGGACTTCCACCTGGAAATTCACGGCGCGCGCGGGGACGACGGTCGAGATGGCGTGCTTGTAGACCATTTGCGTGACCGTATTGCGCAGCAGCACCACGTACTGGTCGAAGGATTCGATTTGCCCTTGAAGCTTGATGCCGTTCACCAAGTAGATCGACACGGGCACATGGTCCTTGCGCAGCGTGTTCAGGAACGGATCTTGCAGAGTTTGCCCTTTATTGCTCATTGGCCAGGCTCCATTTGTTTGTTATTGAGTGGTGGCGTACTTCTGTACTGGTGGGGTACGCCGAAACTTGTACTCTACAGGGTTTTCCCGGCCCGTGCTACTTGGGCAGGAAGCAAAAGTGACACCAGAGTTTTCCGACTGGAAAGCTGCTGCCGCTCAAGCCTGCAGGACCTCCGCAAGCGCCTTCAACAGCAGTTCGCACTGCTCGTCGGTGCCCACGGTAATTCGCAAAAATTGATCGATGCGTTCATGGCGGAAATGACGCACGATGATGCTGCGCTCGCGCAAGGCGGCAGCCAGACCGGCGGCATCCTTGTTGGGGTGCCGTGCGAACACGAAGTTCGCAGCCGAGGGCAGCACCTCGAAGCCCAGGGACTGCAGCCCCTCCGTCATCCGCGAACGGGTGTCGATCACGGCCTGGCGGGTGCGTTCAAAGTACTCCACGTCTTCCAGGGCCGCCACCGCTCCCGCGGAGGCAAGGCGGTCGATGGGGTAGGAGTTGAAACTGTTCTTTACACGCTCAAGCCCGTCGATGAGTTCGGCGCTGCCTACGGCAAAACCGACGCGCAAGCCCGCCAGCGAACGCGACTTGGACAGCGTCTGCACCACCAGCAGATTGTCGTAGCGGTCCACCAAAGGAATGACGGACTCTCCGCCAAAATCCACGTAGGCCTCATCCACCACGACGACTGCGTCGGGATTGCCGGCCACGATGCGCTCGACCTCCGCCGCGCTGAGGGCGCGGCCGGTGGGCGCATTGGGATTCGGGAAGATGATGGCGCCCGCCTGCCCCTTGGCGCCGGGCAGATAGTCTTCGACTGCGATGCTGAAATCGGCCGTCAGCGGCATCGTTTCGTACTGGATGCCGTACAGGCCGCAATAGACCGGATAGAAGCTGTAGGTAATGTCCGGAAAGCGCAGCGGGCGTTCATGCTTGAGCAACGCAAGGAAGACATGCGCCAGCACTTCGTCGGAGCCGTTGCCTACGAAGACCTGGCCGGGCTGCACACCGACCGTGCCGGCGATGGTCTGCCGCAGGCGGTCGGACGAAGGGTCCGGATAGAGCTTAAGGGTGTCGTCGCAGGCCGAGCGGATCGCGTCGAGCACCCTGGGCGACGGGCCGTAAGGATGCTCGTTGGTGTTCAACTTGACCAGATTCTGAAGCTTGGGCTGCTCGCCCGGAACATACGGACTGAGCGTCCCGACCACGGGACTCCAGAAGCGGCTCATGGATCAGCTTTCCTGCGTGTAGGGGTTGTGCGAAGACTTGAATTCGATGCGCAGCGGCGTACCGGCAAGGTCGAACGCATTGCGGAAGCGCGTTTCCAGGTAGCGGCGATAGGAGTCCGGAATGGCGTCCAGCGCATTGCCGTGGATGACGACCAGCGGCGGGTTCTGACCGCCCTGGTGCGCATAGCGCATCTTGGGACGGAAGATACCCTTGCGGGGCGGCTGCTGCTGTTCGACAGCGATCTGCAGCTCGCGCGTCAGCTTGGGCGTGGACAGCTTGGCGAACGCCGCGGCGTGCGCCGCGTTGATCGACTTGAGCAAGGGCTTCACGCCCTGCCCGCGCAGCGCCGAAATGGTGTGCATGCGCGCGAACGACAGGAAGCGCAGCTTGCGCTGGAATTCGCGTTCGATGCGTTCCTTGGCTTCGCCGTCCAGGCCATCCCATTTGTTGATGGCCACGACCACGGCGCGGCCCGTTTCCAGCACGAAGCCTGCAATGTGCGCATCCTGCTCGGAGATCTCGGTCTGCGCGTCCAGCATCAGCAGCACGACGTTGCTGGCCTCGATGGCCTGCAGCGTCTTGATGACGGAGAACTTCTCGACCGCCTCGAATACCTTGCCGCGCTTGCGCAGGCCTGCGGTATCGATCAGCGTGTAGCGGCGGCCGTCGCGCTCGAAGTCGATCTCGATGGCGTCGCGGGTCGTGCCCGGCATGTCGAACGCGATCACGCGCTCTTCGCCCATCAGGGTATTGATGAGCGTGGACTTGCCCACGTTGGGACGGCCGACGATGGCCAGCTTGATGCGGTGATCGTGCTCAGCCTCTTCGAATGCGTCTTCCTCGGCGGGCGGCTCGGCCAGGTCCTGGAGCGCCAGCTCGATCAGGTCGACGATGCCATCGCCGTGCGCCGCGGAAATCGGATAAGGCTGACCCAGCCCGAGCTCATGGAACTCGGAAATGGCGCCGCTGGCGCCCATGCCTTCCGCCTTGTTCACCGCCAGCAACACGCGCTGCTGCCCGGACTTGCGCAGCAGCTGGGCGATTTCGTGGTCATGGGCATTGATGCCCGCACGGGCATCAACCAGGAACACCACGACATCGGCCTCGGCGATGGCCTGCCGGGTCTGGCGGGCCATCTCCAGCAGGATGCCGTCCTTGGCGACGGGCTCGAAACCACCGGTATCGATGACGATGAAGGGGATCTCGCCTACCCTGCCCTCGCCGTAATGGCGATCGCGGGTCAGGCCGGAGTAATCGGCCACCAGCGCGGCGCGCGATCGCGTCAGGCGGTTGAATAGGGTCGACTTCCCCACATTGGGGCGGCCGACCAGGGCGACGACAGGCTTGAAAGACACGGTGTAAGGCTTTGTTCTATAGGTTTTAGTTGGCGCCGATCAGGACGAGGTTGCCATTACCCGTCTGGACCAGCACACCTTGGGATGTAGTCTGCGGCGGCGAAACCACTGGACCACCGCCCACCGACAGGCGCGCCATCAGGCTGCCGTCGCTGCGCGACAGGAAATGCACGTAGCCGTCCAGGTCGCCCACTGCCAACGCACCGCCGAGCATGGCGGGCGCGGTGACCTGGCGGTTCTTCAAGGCCGCCTGCTTCCAGACGTTGCCGCCATTATCCAGCGCAAAAGCGTTGATCACGCTGTTCTGGTCCGCCGCATAGGCGAAACGCTCGTCCAGCGACAAGCCGCTGACGCTGGAGAAGTCCTTGGCCCACATCGGGCGGCCGCCGGCCGTGACGTCGAAGCAGACGATACGTCCCTGGTAGGCCACGCCGCAAAGCAGATTGCCCGCGATACGGGGCGCACCGACCACGTCAGTCAGGCGCTCCAGGTCGCTGGCGCCGCGCGGCGTCGCCACGGTGCCTTCCCATTGCACGTTACCACTATTGGAGGCAATGGCCATCAGTTTGCCGCCCGGCAGGCCGGTAATGACCAGGCCTTCGGCCAGGACCATCTGCGACACGCTGCGCAGAGCCAGCGAGGGGCCGGGACGCTGCACGTTCCAGACGCGTTCGCCGCTGTTGGCGTCGAAGGCCTGGATGCGGTAGTCGCCGCTGCGGACCACGACGATGCCATAGCCCACGACGGGCGGAATGGTCACATCGCTGGTGGCACGAACCTTCCACTTCACCTTGCCGGTGTCGTCAAAGGCAATGACGTCGCCGTTCGGCGAGGCCACAGCGGTGGTGGTGCCATCGCTGCCGGCGCCGGCGGACAACTTGCCGTCGACACTGGCCTTCCAGATGGCGCGGCCGCTTTGCAGGTCGAATTTGCCGACCGAACCATCGGGCGTGGCGGCGTAGATGGCGTCGCCCAACACCGTGGGCGCAAAGCCCAGTCCGGAACCGCTGCCGACCGAGACGCTCCAGACCTGGCGCACGGACATGCCGGCCTTGTATTCGGTCAGGGGCGCGGGATCGTAGCGGCCGTCATCATGGGAGAACATGCCGCATCCGCCCAGGGCGAGCAAGCCCGCCAGGCAAACGGCGCCACGCCACGTACGGCCAGGTGCAAATTTACGCATTACAGTCACGCTCCGCTCAGGGCATCCAGTTTCAGTTGCACAACCTGGGTCAAGGGATTTGCCGTACCCAGGCCATCGATGGCGCTTTGCCAGGCGGCGCGCGCTTCCTCGCGCTTGCCCTGCGCGGCGAGGATATCGCCGCGGCGATCCGCGTACAAGGCGGCGAAGGCCGCCGGCGGGTTGTTCAGCTGCGCCAGGGCGGCATCGTATTGCTTCTGGTCCAGCAGCATGCCGGCCAGGCGCAGGCGCGCCACCGACTGCATCGACGGGTTCTTGCCCTGGGCAGCCAGCCATTCCAGCTGCTCGCGGGCGCCGGCGTCATCCTTTTGGGCCTGCAGCGCCTGGGCCGCCACCAGCGCGCCGCGCGCGGCGTAGCCGGTGGACGGATACTGCTCGCGCAGCGTGGCCGCGGCGGTCTTGATGCGGACCGAGGAATCGGCGCCACCCAGGCGCGCCGCGTCTTCCAGCGCTTCGAAGTAGCCCATGGCCTGGTTGGCGCGGTGCGATTGGTAGGCCTTCCAGCCCCACCAGCCGCCCCAGGCCAGCGCCACCGCCGCCACCAGCGTGACCACCAGGGTGCCGTAGCGCGCCCACCACGCCTTGATTGCGTCGAGTTTTTCCTGTTCTTCGAGATCGTATGCCATGCATTAACCCTTGTTATTCAATACGTCGGCCAATCCCGCCAACGGGACTTGCTGTTGGGCCGATTCGCCCTGCGCCTCGGCGCGCAGGAACTTGACGCTGGCCGTCTGCGCAGCCACTTCGTCGGCGCCAAGAATAACCGCAACACGGGCGCCGCTGGCATCGGCGCGCTTGAATTGCGACTTGAAGCTTGCGGGACCCGCATGCACGATGACCGACAGGCCGGCATCGCGCAGGTCTTCACCGACCCGGGCGGCCAGGCGCTGCGCCTCTTCGCCTTGGTGCACGACGTAGACGTCGCACTCGGCCGGCTGTTCCACCTGCACGCTCTGCTCCCAAAGGTCCAGCAGGCGCTCCATGCCGATCGCAAAGCCCACCGCGGGCGCGGGCTTGCCGCCCAGCAGCTCGATCAGGCCGTCGTAGCGGCCGCCGCCGCACACGGTGCCCTGGGACCCGAGGCGGTCGGTGACCCACTCGAACACCGTGAGGTTGTAGTAGTCCAGCCCGCGCACCAGGCGCGGATTCAGGCGATATTCGATACCGGCGTCGGCCAGGCGCTGGCACACGCCGTCGAAGTGCGCGCGCGACTCCTCGCCCAGGAAGTCGAACAGGCGCGGCGCGCTGTCGGCCATTTCCTGCATGGCGGGGTTCTTGGTGTCGAGGACGCGCAGCGGGTTGCTGTACATGCGGCGCTGGCCGTCTTCGTCCAGGATGTCGCGGTGCTTTTCCAGGTGCTCGATCAGGGCGGCGCGGTGAGCGGCACGCTCGGCCGGCTGGCCCAGCGAATTCAGCTCCAGGCGCACGTCGGTCAGGCCCAGCAGCTTCCAGAGGCGGGCCAGCATGACGATGAGTTCGGCGTCCACGTCGGGACCGGCAAAGCCCAGGGCCTCGACGTCGATCTGGTGGAACTGGCGGTAGCGGCCGCGCTGTGGGCGCTCGTGGCGGAACACGGGGCCGATGGAATAGACGCGCTGCGGGCGGTCATAGAGCAGGTTGTGCTCGATGGACGCGCGCACGATGCCCGCGGTCATTTCCGGACGCATGGTCAGCGATTCGCCGTTGAGCGCATCGGTGAAGGTGTACATCTCTTTTTCGACGATATCGGTCACTTCGCCGATGCCGCGCGCGAACAGGCGCGTATGCTCAAGCACGGGCGTACGCACATTGCGATAGCCGTAGCCGCGCAGCCAGCCGCGCACGATTTCCTCGAATTGCTCCCAGCGGGCGCTGGCCCCTGGCAACAGATCATTCATGCCGCGTATGGCGGCGACTTTCTGGAAAGCTTGAGTCATCTTGATCATGCCGCATCGCGCGCCGGCAAGCGCGCTAGCAGCCACACCCTTACTTTAGTGAGAGGCAGGCGCGCCATAGCGGCGCGCGACGTAGTCTTCGACAATGGCCTGGAACTCTTCGGCAATATGGTCGCCCTTGAGCGTGACCGTGCGTTCGCCGTCGACGAACACCGGCGCCGCCGGCACTTCGCCAGTGCCGGGCAGGCTGATGCCGATATCGGCATGGCGGCTTTCGCCCGGCCCGTTGACCACACAGCCCATGACCGCGACGTTCATGCTTTCGACGCCGGGATACTGGGCGCGCCAGAGCGGCATCTGGCGACGCAGGTAGGTCTGGATGCTGTCGGCCAGTTCCTGGAAGAACGTGCTGCTGGTGCGGCCGCAGCCGGGGCAGGCGACGACCATGGGCGTGAACGCGCGCAGACCCATGGTCTGCAGGATTTCCTGCGCCACGATCGCTTCGCGGCTGCGGTCGCCGCCGGGTTCGGGCGTGAGCGAGATGCGGATGGTGTCGCCGATGCCCTGCTGCAGCAGCACGGCCAGCGCGGCGGTGGAGGCCACGATGCCCTTGCTGCCCATGCCGGCTTCGGTCAGGCCCAGATGCAGCGGGTAGTCGCAACGCGCGGACAGGTCGCGATAGACCGCGATCAGGTCCTGCACGTGGCTGACCTTGCAGGACAGGATGATCGCGTCGCGCCGCAGACCAAGCTCTTCGGCGCGCTGTGCGTTGCTGATGGCGGACACCACCAAGGCATCGCGCATCACGGCCTGCGCTTCCCACGGTTGGGCGCGCAGGTTGTTCTCGTCCATCTTGCGCGCCATCAGTTCGTGATCCAGGCTGCCCCAGTTCACGCCGATACGCACCGGCTTGTCGTAGCGGCAGGCCACTTCGATCATCTGCGCGAAGTTGTCGTCGCGGCGCTTGCCCCCGCCCATGTTGCCGGGGTTGATACGGTACTTGGACAGCGCTTGCGCGCATTCCGGGAACTGGGTCAGCAGCTTGTGGCCGTTGTAGTGGAAATCGCCCACCAGCGGCACGTTCACGCCCATGCGGTCGAGCTGTTCGCGGATGGCGATGACTTCGCGCGCGGCTTCAGGGGTGTTCACCGTGATCCGCACCAGCTCGGAGCCGGCCTGGGCCAGCTCCTTGACCTGGATGGCGGTGGCAATGGCGTCCGCCGTGTCGGTGTTGGTCATGGACTGGACCACGACCGGGGCGTCGCCGCCGATCTTCACGACACGGTCGCCCCACTTCACCGCCACCGAACGCGTGGCGCGGCGCTCAGCCGCCCCCACGGAGGGAGGCGGGGCATCCTGGCAAGGCAGAGAGGATTCTTGCATCGGTGGAACCGGGTTGTTACTTGGTCGACTTCGGCAGCCAGTCCGACGGCAGCCAGTGCTGCGGCAGCCAGCCTTGCCAGAAGGCATACGCCACGCCGGCGGCCAGCACCAGCACGATGGCAATGAGCCAGCCCCAGGAGGTCGAGGACGAACGGTCGTCGTCGGCGCCTGACTGGGGAATGGAATGCGCCGAATGCAGCGCGCCCGGGCTAAGCTTCACCGGGCCGGTGACGCGCGCCTTGGGGTCGAGCGAATCGACGATGGTTTGCGAGTCCGCGCCCAACAGACGCGCATAGTTGCGTACCAGGCCGCGCAGCGAAACGCCGGTGGGCAGGTTGGCCCACTGCTCGTTTTCCAGGGCTTCGATCTGCTTCGTGGAAAACTTGATGCGGCTGGACACTTCGTCGAGCGACCAGCCCTTGGACTGGCGCAGCGCGCGCAATGCCGAGCCGATGCCTCCCGCAGCGCCTGCGGGCGTTTCTGAAACTGCCGAAGCGAAATCCTGCGTCATGCGTGCACCTGTTTAATTGGTATGGTCTGGCGCTGTGCGGCGTTCCGTTCGGTGATCCGGGTACGGTCGCGCACTTCTCCGGCCAGTTGGCCACAGGCCGCATCGATATCGTCACCCCGGGTCTTGCGGACGGTGGTGATGATGCCGGCGTCCATCAGACGCTGCGCAAACACCTTCACCCGCGCCGAGTTCGAGCGCTTCAGGCCGGACTCGGGAAAGGGATTGAACGGGATCAGATTGAGCTTGCAGCGCAGCTGGCGTGCAATTTGGATCAGTTCCTTGGCGTGCTGGTCGGTATCGTTGATGCCGTCCAGCATGCAGTATTCAAAAGTGATGAAGTCGCGCGGGGCGAACGCCAGATAACGTTCGCAGGCCGCCAGCAACTCCTTCAGCGGATATTTCTTGTTCAGCGGCACCAGCTCGTCGCGCAGCGCATCGTTCGGCGCATGCAGGGACACGGCCAGGGCTACGGGACAGTCCTGCGACAGGCGGTCCATCATGGGGACCACGCCGGAGGTGGATACGGTGACGCGGCGGCGCGACAGGCCATAGGCGTTGTCGTCCAGCATCAGGCGCAAGGCGGGCAGGACCTGGTCGTAGTTGAGCAGGGGTTCGCCCATGCCCATCATGACCACGTTGCTGATGACGCGGGTGTCTTCGGTGGCGCGGGCGCTTTCCAGGCGGGCGGTGCCGATGTCGGCCTCCAGCACGCGCTTGGCCCACCACAGCTGGCCGATGATCTCGCTGGTCTTCAGGTTGCGGTTGAAGCCTTGGTGCCCGGTCGAGCAGAAGCGGCAGTTCACCACGCATCCGGCCTGGCTGGAAATGCATAGCGTGCCGCGGTCGTCCTCGGGAATGAAGACGGTCTCGATGGCATTGCCCTGTCCCACGTCGAACAGCCACTTGCGGGTGCCGTCGGTCGAGCGCTGCTCGATGTTGACGGGCAAAGCCTCGATGCGGCAATGCTGCGCAAGCTGGCCGCGGAATTCGCGGGCCAGGTCGGTCATGGCGTCGAACGAATCGGCGCCGCGCTGGTGCATCCAGCGCTGCAACTGGCGGGCCCGAAACGGCTTGCCGCCCCACTTTCCGACCAGTTCGGACAGGGCGGAGCCGTCAAGCCCCAGCAGATTGATTCGTTCGACGGATTCCATGACCTGGGTAAAACTCAAAAGCTAGAACAGATGTTCCGCGAGAATCAACGGCTGTGGATGTTGATTTCGGGGAAGAAGAAAGCGACTTCGACAGCGGCCGTTTCCGGAGCGTCCGAGCCGTGCACGGCGTTGGCGTCGATGCTGTCGGCGAAGTCGGCGCGGATGGTGCCAGGAGCCGCCTTCTTGGGGTCGGTGGCGCCCATCAGGTCGCGGTTCTTCAGGATGGCGTCTTCACCTTCCAGCACTTGCACGAACACCGGGCCGGAGATCATGAAGTCGACCAGATCCTTGAAGAAGGGGCGTTCCTTGTGCACGGCGTAGAAACGCTCGGCGTCGGCGCGCGACAGCTGGGCCAGGCGGGCGGCGATGACCTTCAGGCCGGCTTGTTCGAAACGGCCGACGATCTGGCCGATGACGTTCTTGGCGACGGCGTCGGGCTTGATGATCGAGAGGGTGCGTTGAATGGACATAAGAACTCCAAAAACTGATTTCTGACTTGGTTTCTGTGAATTGCCTGGCGTGGATCTGCGCTTGTCGGTGTCACCCTTGAAGCGTCATCGCGCTGTTGGCGCACGGGGCGGTCCGAAACGAATGCATGTTTCGGGCCGTCCCGAACCACTGGTCCAAGGCAGGGATTCGACACTGCCTACCTGTCGGACTCACCCGGAATCCTCAATGAATTCAGGGACTTCTAAAAGGTTTACAGTAACCCGGTATTCTAACACGCTGAGAAGACCGCATTACATCTTAAAATGTGCGGTTTGCCGCCCGCGTCCCTAGCCCGGGCGCCCCTGTTTGCCGGAACCCTGCAATGACTCAAGCTGCTCCCCCGAACGCCGCGAACGCCGCGAGCGATACCCAGGAACTCTCCAAGAGCTTCGAACCCTCCGCGCTGGAATCCCGCTGGTACGCCGAGTGGGACAAGCGTGGGTACTTCCAGGCGGGCCAGCATGTAAAAACGGGGACCGAAAGCCAGCCCTACGTCATCCAGTTCCCGCCGCCCAACGTGACGGGCACCCTGCACATGGGCCACGCCTTCAACCAGACCATCATGGACGGCCTGGTGCGCTACCACCGCATGCTGGGCGACGACACCGTATTCATCCCCGGCACCGACCACGCCGGCATCGCCACGCAGATCGTGGTTGAAAGACAGCTGGACGCCGAGAAGGTTTCCCGCCACGACCTCGGCCGCGAGAAATTCGTGGAAAAAGTGTGGGAATGGAAGGAAAAATCCGGCAACGCGATCACCAGCCAGGTCCGCCGCCTGGGCGCTTCGGCCGACTGGCCGCGCGAGTACTTCACCATGGACGACCGCATGTCGCGTGGCGTGGTGGAAACCTTCGTGCGCCTGCATAAACAGGGACTGATCTACCGCGGCAAGCGCCTGGTCAACTGGGATCCGAAGCTGCTGACGGCCGTATCCGACCTGGAAGTGGTTTCCGAGGAAACCGACGGCCACATGTGGCACATCCTTTACCCCTTCGTCGATGGTCCGCAAACCATCGTCGACAAGGACGGCCAGACCGTCACGCTGCGCGGCCTGACCATCGCGACCACCCGCCCGGAGACCATGCTGGCCGACGGCGCGCTGTGCGTGCACCCCGAAGACCCGCGCTACAAGCACCTGGTCGGCAAGCTTGTGGAACTGCCGCTGTGCGACCGCAACATTCCCATCATCGCCGATGATTTTGTCGACCCCGAGTTCGGCACGGGCTGCGTGAAGATCACTGGCGCCCACGACTTCAACGACTACGCCTGCGCGCTGCGCCACGATCTGCCCATGATCGTGATCTTCACGCTGGATGCCCACATCAACGAGAACGGCCCCGCGCAGTTCCAGGGCATGGAGCGCTACGTGGCCCGCAAGGCCGTGGTCGCGCAACTGGAAGCCGAAGGCTATCTGGTCAAGGTCGAGGCGCATAAGATGATGCAGCCCAAGGGCGACCGCACCGGCGTCGTGCTGGAGCCGATGCTGACGGACCAGTGGTTCGTGGCGATGAGCAAGCCCGCCCCCGAAGGCACGCTGAATCCGGGCAAGAGCATTACCGAGGTTGCACTGGAAGTCGTGGCCGACGGCCGCATCCAGTTCTATCCGGACAACTGGACCACCATCTACAACCAGTGGCTCAACAACATCCAGGACTGGTGCATTTCGCGCCAGCTCTGGTGGGGCCACCAGATTCCGGCCTGGTACTCGGAAGACGGCCAGGTCTTCGTCGCGCACGACGAAGCCGAAGCCACGGCGCAGGCCCGCGCGGCCGGCGTGACTGGCGAGCTCAAGCGCGACCCGGACGTGCTGGACACCTGGTTCTCGTCGGGCCTGGTTCCCTTCACCACGCTGGGCTGGCCGGAAAACACGCCGGACCTGCAGCGTTACCTGCCGTCCAGCGTGCTGGTCACGGGCTTTGACATCATCTTCTTCTGGGTGGCGCGCATGGTGATGCTGACCACCCACCTGACCGGCCACATCCCGTTCAAGCACGTCTACGTGCACGGCCTGATCCGCGACGCGGACGGCCAGAAGATGAGCAAATCCAAGGGCAACACGCTGGATCCGGTCGACCTGATCGACGGCATCGACCTGGACGGCCTGGTGGTCAAGCGCACCTACGGCCTGATGAATCCGAAGCAGGCCGGCGCCATCGAAAAGGCCACCCGCCGCCAGTATCCGGACGGCATCCCGGCCTTCGGCACCGACGCGCTGCGCTTCACCATGGCGGCTTACGCCACGCTGGGTCGCAACATCAACTTCGACCTGAAGCGCTGCGAGGGCTACCGCAACTTCTGCAACAAGCTGTGGAACGCCACGCGCTTCGTGCTAATGAACACCGAAGGCCACGATCTGACTGGCCCGGAAACCGGCGAAACATCCTTTGTGGACCGCTGGATCGTCAGCCAGCTGCAAGCGCTGGAAGCCGACGTGGCGCGCGGCTTTGCCGACTACCGCTTCGACAACATCGCCAATTCGCTTTACCGCTACGTGTGGGACGAGTACTGCGACTGGTATCTGGAACTGGCCAAGGTCCAGATCCAGACCGGCACGCCGGCCCAGCAACTGGGCACGCGCCGCACGCTGATCCGCGTCCTGGAAGGCGTGCTGCGCCTGGCGCACCCGATCATTCCGTTCATCACGGAAGAGCTCTGGCAAAAGGTGTCGCTGGTGGCCGGCAAGCGCAAGGAAGGCGTCGCCGACAGCGTCAGCGTCCAGCCCTACCCGCAGGCCAACCCCGCCGCGATCGACACCGCCGCCGAAGCCGACGTGGCCGAACTGAAGGCGCAGGTCGAAGCCGTGCGTGCGCTGCGCGGCGAAATGAACCTGTCGCCCGCCCAGAAGGTGCCGCTGTGCGCGCAGGGCGATGCCCCCACCCTCACCCGCAACGCGCCATACCTGGCTGCGCTGGCCAAGCTGAGCCAGGTCGAGGTGCTCGACGCCCTGCCCGACGCCGGCGCGCCGGTCCAGGTCGTGGGCGGCAGCCGCCTGATGCTGCACGTCGAAATCGACGTAGCAGCGGAACGCGTGCGCCTGGACAAAGAAATCGCGCGCCTGGAAGGCGAAATCGCCAAGGCCAACGGCAAGCTGTCGAACGCCAGCTTCGTCGAACGTGCGCCGGCCGCCGTGGTCGAACAGGAAAAGGCGCGCATGGCGCAGTTCGGCGAAACCCTGGACAAGGTGCGTGAACAGCGCGCCAAGCTGGGCAACTAAGCCCCATCCCAGCACTGGAAACAAAAAACCCCGGAACGTTGTTCCGGGGTTTTTTTATTTCATCCGAAAAGGAAGCGTCAGGAAGTCGCGGGCGGCTTGGGCCGGGATGGCCGGCGCCGCTTGGCTGGTTCCGGCAGCGGCTTGCCCGCCAGCTCGGCCAGATAACGCTCGTCAGCCAGGGTGAGCGCCCCTTTTGCGCGAGCAGCCTCGATCAATTCAGGACGCCGCGCCGCGGTCAACTCCAGCGAACGCTCACGCCGCCAGCGGGCGATGTTCGCGTGATGCCCGCTAAGCAAGGGCGCGGGCACGGGCTCGCCTTCGTAAACTTCGGGGCGCGTGTAGTGCGGACTGTCCAGCAGGCCGGACAAGGCGTCGTTGAACGAATCCTGCAGCGCGGACTCGCCATCGTTGAGCACGCCGGGCAACAGCCGCACGGCGGCGTCGATCACGGCGAGCGCGGCGATCTCTCCGCCAGACAGCACGAAATCGCCCAGCGAGATTTCCTGCGTGACGCAGCGCGCAATGAAACGCTGGTCCACGCCTTCGTAGCGGCCGCAAATGAGGATGAGCCCCTCGCTTGCCGCCAGGGATTCGGCGCCCGCCTGATCGTAGCGCCGGCCGACCGGAGCCAGCAGCGCGACAGGGGCGCGACCCAGGCCTAGCGCGGCGCGCGCGTCCTGGGCGGCGTTGACGGCGGCTTCCAGAGGCCCCGCCATCATCACCATGCCGGGGCCGCCGCCGTAGGGGCGGTCGTCCACGGTACGGTGCACGTCGTGCGTGAAATCACGGGGATTCCAGGCATGCAGGGACCACCGGCCCTGGGCATGCGCCCGGCCGGTGACACCCAGGTCCCGCACTACCCCGAACATTTCGGGAAAGAGCGTAACGACGTCTATACGCATCAAATATCCGCCGGCCAGTCGCTGTCTATGCGGCGAGCTGACAGATCGACGGCGTGTATGTGCGCGCGCACGAACGGAACAAGCATTTCGGCGGGCCGGCCCTTGGCGTTCAGGACGGGCTCGGGGCCTTCAGCCCCAGCCTTCTGGCGCAAGACCCTCAGCACGGCATGAGCGCCGTTATCGAGAACCTCGTCGACCACGCCCAAGAGCGCAGGCTCACCGTCGGCGCTGGTGTACAGCGCGCAACCGATGAGATCGACCCAGTAGTATTCGTCTTCCTCTGGCGCAGGGAAGGATCCCCGCGGCGCCTGCACGGAACAACCGCGCAGGGCTTCGGCCTGATCGCGATCCGCAATGCCCGCCAACTGGGCCACCACGGTGGCCCCTTGCGAACGGACTTGCACGACCTTGTATGCGACAGGCGCAGACGCGACAACGCCCCGCGCCAATTCAGGCACAGGGCGAGTCAACCACCATTGAGATGCTGAGAGCAGCACTTCGGCATTGGCCGAATGCGGCTGCACTTTGACCCAGCCTTTCACACCGTAGGCTGCACTGATGCGGCCCAGCTCGATCAAATCCGTCGGCGCCGCGTTGGAGGTTGCGGCATCAGGCATGTATCGTGCTCTTGGTAACTATGAAGCAGCTATGAATGGCAGCTTTTAAAGCGCGGTAAAGCTCAGGGCTTGGTCTGCGACGCGGGCAATTAAGCCGCGGCGGAAACCTTGGCCGAGTATTCTTTGACCAGACGCTCGACAGCGGGCGACAGTTGGGCGCCGTTGCTGGTCCAGTGCTGCACGCGATCCAGCGCAATGCGCAGGGCTTCCGTGCCTTCGCTGGCTACGGGGTTGTAGAAACCCACGCGCTCGATGAAACGGCCGTCGCGACGGTTACGCGAATCGGTGGCCACCAGGTTGTAAAACGGACGCTTCTTGGACCCACCGCGGGCCAGGCGAATCACCACCATAGGTAATCCCTTGAATTAGTTGTGAAAAACGGGAAATTCTAGCACTTAAACAGGCCGGCTGGCAAATGGCAGTGCTGAATTGTGCGTAGCGGCGCGATTTGTATCCTAAAACACCACATCCGGGTATTCTACAAACACGGGCCGGGGCCCGCGCCGCAGTTCGAAGTGTAGCCGCCCTGCCCCTCTCTTGCTTGTCTTAGTGCGTCAGAACTCAGTGCGTGTGAAGAAATAACCCGATTGAGGAGATCGGTTTTATGTCGACCTACGCAAGACCCCGCGCTTTGATCTTCCCTGCCGCCTGTCCACGGCGCCGCCACCGCACCGGCTTCAAGCCATCCCCCTGAGGGCGGCCTTTCGGCCACCTGCTCCCCCATTTTTTCGGCGTTTTTTCCCCAACTTCCTCTAACCGGAGGGTGCACCACCATGAAGAACCAGAAATCAGTCTTCACCCCTGTTGCGCGCCTGGCCCTGGCGGGCTTGCTGGCGGGTACGTTGGCCATGCCGCTTGCCGCCTCGGCCCGAGTCGTGGGCGCCGCCCTGACGACCGCCTCCGGCAAGGTCACCGCAGTGGATCCAGCCACCCGGACCATCACGCTGCAAGGCGAAAACGGCAATAGCGTGGACATCCAGGCTGGCCCCAATGTCCGCAACTTCCAGCAGATCAAGCCTGGCGACACGCTGACCCTCGACTACTACGAGTCGGTGGCTGTGGACGTCCGCCCGGCCGGGTCCGGCATTCCGGAAGTGAAGACCGAAACCGCGGCAACCCGCAACGCCAAGGGAGCCATGCCCGGCGGCGCAGCCGGGCGTCAGACCACCATCACCGCCGAAATCTGGCACATCAACAAGAGCGCCAACCTGGTGACATTGAAGGGACCGCAAGGGGGCATGCGCACCATCCAGGTCCAGGATCCCGCCTTGCAGGCGCGCCTGCAGCAATTGAAGGAAGGCGATCTGGTGGACTTCACGATCACCCGGGCTGTCGCCGCCGCCATCCGCAAGTAATCGGCACTCTCCCCATGAGAAAAGGCCCGCCTTGCGGCGGGCCTTTCGCATGGGGAGTACTGCTGGCTACGGTCAGCGCCGCCGCAGGAAATGCACTCCGCGGCCGTCGACCTCCTGTTGTGCGACCAGCGCATTGCCCGTCTGGCGAGCAAAGGCCTGGAAGTCGCGGATTGCGTTGCGATCCGTGGTGATGACGCGCAGCACTTCGCCGCTGGCCATCTGCGCCAAGGCCTTCTTGGCGCGCAGGATGGGCAGCGGGCAGGTCAAGCCGCTGGCATCGACTTCCTGCTCGAAGGACGGCGCCTGCGCGCCGCCATCAAGACTGGTATCCGCGCCGCTCATCACAGACGCTCGTCCACCCATTTCTGCACGCTGGCGATCGCCGCGGGCAGGGCCGCCAGGTCGGTGCCGCCGCCCATGGCCATGTCCGGACGGCCGCCACCCTTGCCGCCCACCTGGGCCGCCACGAAACCAACCAGGTCGCCCGCCTTGACACGGCCGGTCAGGTCGGCGGTGACGCCGCCCACCACGCTGATCTTGCCGTCGGCCGAACCCGTGGCCAGCAGCACGACCGCGGGCTTCAGGCGGTCCTTGAGGTTGTCGACCATGCCGCGCAAGGCCTTGGGGTCCACATCGCCGATGCTGGCAGCCAGGACCTTGATGCCCTTGACCTCAACTGCGGCGCTGGTCGCCAGGTCGTTGCCGGCGCTGGCGGCAAGCTTGTTGCGCGACTGTTCCAGATCCTTTTCAAGGCTCTTGACCTGTTCCTGCACCTGCGCGATGCGCGCCGGCAGATCCGCCGGCGTGCTACGCAGCATGCCGGCAACCTGGGTCAGCAAGGCATTCTGGTTCTGCACCCAGGCCAGCGCGTTGTCGCCGGTGATGGCTTCGACGCGGCGCACGCCCGCGGCCACGCCGCCTTCGGACACGATCTTGAACAGGCCGATGTCGCCCGTGCGGCTGACGTGCGTGCCACCGCAGAGTTCGCGCGAGAAGCCGATATCGAGCACGCGGACGGTGTCGCCGTATTTTTCGCCGAACAGCGCCATGGCGCCGCCCTTGACCGCGTCGTCATAGCCCATGACCTGCGCCACGGTAGGCTGGTTGGCCAGGATCTCGGCGTTGACGATGGCTTCGACGCGCGCGATCTGCTCGGCCGTCAGCGGGGCGTCCTGGGCGAAGTCGAAGCGGGTCTTGTCCGGATCCACCAGCGAACCGCGCTGCTGCACGTGCGCGCCCAGCACCTGGCGCAGCGCCTTGTGCATCAGATGGGTGGCCGAGTGGTTGCGCACGGTGCGGGCGCGGCGGACGGCGTCCACGCGGGCAAGCAGCGTATCGCCCACGGACAGCGTGCCGGACTCCAGCTCGCCGTGATGGCCGAAAACGCCGGCCTGGATCTTCAGGGTGTCGGCCACGGCGAAACGCACGCCGTCGGCTTCCAGCAGGCCGGTGTCCCCAACCTGCCCACCCGACTCCGCGTAGAACGGCGTGGCGTCCAGCACGACGACCGCGCTCTGGCCCGCCTTGACCTGCTGCACCTGCGTGCCGTCGACGTACAGGGCCGTGACCTTGACGCCATCCAGCTCGAGCTTTTCGTAGCCTTCGAAGCGCGTGTCCGCGCCTTCGTAGCTCAAGCCTTCGGCCATCTTGAACTTGCCGGCGGCGCGCGCCTGGTCGCGCTGGCGCTCCATGGCGACCTCGAAGCCGGCCATGTCCACATCCACTTCGCGTTCACGGCAGATGTCGGCCGTCAGGTCCACCGGGAAGCCGTAGGTGTCATACAGCGTGAACAGGGTCGTGCCGTCCAGCTGACCGCCCTTGGGCACGTTGGCCAGGGCCGAATCGAGGATGCGCATGCCGTGTTCCAGCGTTTCGCCGAAGCGCTCTTCTTCCTGCTTGAGCACCTGGGCGACGCGGTCGGCCGTGGCCGCCAGTTCCGGATAGGCCTCGCCCATTTCGGCGACCAGGTCCGGCACCAGGCGATGGAAGAACGGCTTGGTCTGGCCCAGCTTGTAGCCGTGGCGCAGCGCGCGGCGGACGATGCGGCGCAGCACATAGCCGCGGCCTTCGTTGCTGGGAATCACGCCGTCGACGATCAGGAACGAGCAGGCGCGGATGTGGTCGGCGATGACCTTGAGCGAATTGTCTTCCAGGTTCTTGATGCCGGTTTCGCGCGCAGCGGCGGCGATCAAGTGCTGGAACAGATCGATTTCGTAGTTGGAATGCACGCCTTGCAGCACGGCGGCGATGCGTTCCAGGCCCATGCCGGTATCAACACAGGGACGCGGCAGGCGCGGCATATTGCCGGCGGCATCGCGTTCGAACTGCATGAAAACCAGGTTCCAGATCTCGATGTAGCGGTCGCCGTCTTCCTCGGGCGATCCCGGGGGGCCGCCCCAGATTTCAGGACCGTGGTCATAGAAGATTTCCGAGCACGGGCCGCAAGGACCGGTGTCCGCCATCTGCCAGAAGTTGTCCGAGGCGTAGCGCGCGCCCTTGTTGTCGCCGATGCGGATGATGCGCTCGGTCGGCACGCCGACTTCCTTGGCCCAGATGTCGTAGGCTTCGTCGTCTTCCTGGTAGACGGTGACCCAGAGCTTCTCGGCGGGCAGCTTGTAGACCTGGGTCAACAGCTCCCAGGCGTACTGGATGGCGTCGCGCTTGAAGTAGTCGCCGAAGCTGAAATTGCCCAGCATTTCGAAGAACGTATGGTGGCGGGCGGTGTAGCCCACGTTCTCCAGGTCATTGTGCTTGCCGCCGGCGCGCACGCTGCGCTGCGACGACGTGGCGCGCGTATAGGACCGCGATTCCTTGCCCGTGAAGACGTCCTTGAACTGGACCATGCCCGAATTGGTGAAGAGCAAGGTCGGGTCGTTGCCGGGGACGAGCGACGACGAGGGAACAATGGTGTGTCCCTTGGACTTGAAGAATTGCAGAAACTGCTGGCGAATCTCGGAGGATTTCATCGTGGGCGAAGCAGAATTTAGGCGAATTTTTGATTATAGAGGGTTGGCGGGCATCCCAGGAAAAGAGGCCGCACGGCAGCCTCAGCGCACGCAGACGTAACCTGTGGTCCGGCCCATCGCCTCGTTCCAGTCGTCCCGCCCGGAAACTGCCACGGGCGTATAGCCGCCAGGGCAGGAGCAAGCGCCGGTGCGGGGATTCACTGTGGAACGGTTGCAACCAAACGGGAAATTGAGGCTGAACGCCCCGCCGAAGCCGCCGCTTGCCGGCGCCCAGACCTGGGACTGGCAGGTCAGCAGTTCCCCCTGTGCCGAGGTGGCTATGGTGCCAGACGAGACGCCACATGACTGCCCCACGCTGGCGCGAGCGCCGACCGTCAGATAGGAGCCGACCTGCGCCGAGGATGCAACGCTCAGTTCACCCTGCAGCTGCGGATCGCGCGTATCCCGTATCCGGACATAGCGCTCCAGATCCGGCCCGCCGGTCCCGGCTCCCGCCCACAGGGCGAGCGTGCCCGGCGCATAGGCCGGCCCGCCGGACGCCAGGGGATTGGCGAAACTGAATGCCGCGCCGCGCACCAGACCCGGCGTCGCCGGCCACACCGCCCCGGCGTAGCCGCCAGCGGCATCGATCACGGCGGCGATGGCGGTCAGGTCCGGCGTTTGCGTCCCCGTTTTGATCAGAGGCGTGGCGCTGTAGACCAGTCCGTCCATCCGGCAACGTTCGCCAGGGCACGCCTGCGAGCGCGCGATCCGGATCTGAGCCGAGAAGCCCAGGGCGGAACGGTCGGGAAAATCGGCGGGCAACAGCCCCAGTCCGCGCAATTCACCCACGGTGGGCGCCAGTGGATCCGCGAACAGCGGACTCCCCTGTTCGCTGCGGGGCACGTCTCCTTGGGCGAGGATGGTGGAGTGCCGCGCCAGCACCGCCGTTACCGCCAGGCGGATCTGCGTCAGCCATACGCCGGCGGCACGGGCAGCGGCATCCTCGATCCGCTGCACCACCTGGCCTGAGGCCCAGATGGCCGCCATGGCGCTCAAGGCCAGCGCCACCACCAAGCCCGGCAACGAAAAGCCGCGTTGACGCAACCGCACGGCAACACGCTGCGATCGAGCAGCCGGGATACGCGCGAGCCGGCTCATTTTGCGAGGAACACAAAGGTGTTGACGTCGCCCGGGCTGCATTGGGCCTGAGCCAAGGCCGCGCGGTAGGGCACGCTGGGCGTCGCGAACGCGTCCTTCACGACCCGGAGGCCGCCTCCCCCGCCGCCTATCGAGATGGTCTCGGACATCCGCTGCAGCACCGAGGCGAGCGACGGGCATGCTGCCTGGCTGACGTTGGTCAGCTTGATGGAGAATGCGGAACCCTGCCCCGCGCTGCCGAACGAGGCGGCGGCGACCTCGACCACCCCATTGCCTCCGACGCCGCTGCCGCCCAAGCCATGGGCAATGCGCGCCGCGCCCCCTGTCCCGTCGACGGCCAGGACGCTGGATTCCCGCAGCGCATTGGCCATGGCGCCCGTGTCCAGACCGGCATAGGGCGTGACCCCGCCGCCTTGCGCATTGGTCTTCATGCTGGCGATGAAACGCTGCAGTTCCTCGCCTACTTTGGGAACCTTGTTCTCCACGACATAGGCGCCAATGGCCGGAATGCCAACGATCGCGATCAACAGGACGATGGCGGTGACGATGGACACCTCCATCAATGAAAAGCCCCGCTGCCGCTTGGCGCGTAATGGGATTGCGTGGACTTGGTGCATGCTTGCTCTCCTCGTGAAAAAAGCACGCAGGCGGATAAGCGCCGCATGCCTGATGCAGCCCCTATTGGCTTGCATAGAAATTGGTCAACGCCTGGCGCAGTTCGTCGATCACGGCGTAATGCCAGAGCGTGATGCCCAGCACGCCGGCCACGGACGTGAGCAGCAATGCCCAGCGCAACACCGACGCTTGACGACGCACCCGCGCCAGCAGGCGCGACTCGACGCGCAGCCGCACCTGCGCAAGCCCGGCCTCCATGCCCAGAGCGTCCATCATGTCGGCCATGTACCACCAGGTATCCGCGTCCAGCAGCCCTGTGCCGAAAATCTCCGGCCCCGTCTGGCCGCCGTCTATCCGTCCCAGCATGTCCAGCAGATGCGCATGCATCCAGGGAACCGTATCCCGGGCCTGCACGGCCAGGGCTCGCCTGAGGCGGGTGTCGGCCGCGCCGTGCTGCCTGACCAGCACGGCCAGCAACGCAAGAAAGCGGATGGCGTGGAAATCGCGGTAGAGCCTCCAGAGCAGCCAGCGGTCCAGCCGCGACCGCGCAGCGCCCGTGTAGCGCGGCAGCGACCACAGGCACAGCAAGGCCAGGCCCAACAACAGCACCAGCCACAGGGCCAGCCATTGCCTCAGGCCTTGGGACAGCGCGAACAGCGCGCGGGTCATGCGGCCGTACTCCTCCGCCGGCACGGCCTGGAACACCTGCTGCAAGCGCGGCACGCTGAAAAAAGGAATGGCGCACAGCAAGGCGAATGCGACGGCTGCCGCCGCAAGGCCCGCCGCCGCGGCCGAGACCAGCGCCAGCCACGCATCCGACGCCAGCCGTACAGCCCTTGCCACGTCCCGCAACGCGGCGGACAGATCGCCGCCTTCTTCCTGCACGCAGCTGAGCAGCACGCATTCACTGGACGGCAGCGTGTCCGTCCAGGCCACGCCCAGATCGCCGCCGGCCTCCAGATACATGCCCGCCCAATGCCTCGACAGCCGGCCGCGCACGGTATCCTCGCCATGACGGCGCGCATCGTCCTCGAAGACGTCGCGCAAATTCTTACGGCCCTGCGTTCCTTCGACCAGGTCGGCCAGATACTCGTAGTAGTCCGCTCGCCCCGCACGAAAGCGCAGCGCGTCCAGGCGCAGCGACAGCGTGCGACCCGAAGGCAGGCCGAGGAAGGGTCGCGCCAACAGCGGCTCAGCCATGGCCGCCCCCGCCGGGTCCAGCGCTCTGCGCAGGCAAGACTGCTGGAAAGTCGAAGCGGCGCAGCAGCACGCGGGGATCGACCTCGCCACGGCTGACCTTGTACAGGGCGCAGTCCCGCGCTAGCGCGCCGCGCGCGGCCTCGCTGCGCCAGGCGGTGGGCCCGGCAGCCTCGGCCTGGCGCTTGAGCCCCACGTTATCGCGCGTACGCACCCGCTCAAGAAAGCCGTCGACGCGCTCGGGCTCGAGCATTTCCGCCGCCACGCTACGGCCTGCGATGCCGTTCAACTCAGGCAATTGCGGGCGCCTGCAAGCGCTGCAACCTGCGGCATTCCTGACCCGGAGCGCGTCAGGATCCAGCAGGAACTCATGCTGCAGCCGTTTCAACCATGCCTGCCATTCGGGACGTTTACCGCTCCCGGCGGATCTGGACCACAGACTGTCCACGGGCAGCGAGCAATGGCTGCACAAGCGCGGCAGCAAGGTCTGGTAGACCAGCAACTTGAGGATGCCTGGCGTAGCCAGAAAATCGCGCGACACGCCGATCGAATCCGACGCCAGGCGTTCGGGTATCAGCACGGCGCCCGCGGCGTGGGTGGTGGTGTACAGGCTGACGCCCGAGCCGGCCAGATCCATGAACGCACGGCCGGTATCGGCGTCCCGGATCTCGCCGATCAGCAGATCGTTCATCGCCGAGCGCTTGATGGTCTTGAGCTTGGCGTCGAACGCGGGCCAGGCGGATTCGGCCAGAGCGCCTCCCAGGGTATTCTGCAAGGCGTTGTCGATGACGTATTCGACCGGATCTTCCAGCGTGATGGCCTTGCGCGTGGGCGCGATGCCCCGCATCAGCGTCGCGATGGTGGTTGACTTGCCGGAGCCAACCACGCCCGCCAGCACGATGGCCCCGCCCTCGCGTTCGCGCGCCCGTGCCAGCGTTTCGACCTGCGTGGGCAGATAGCCCAACGCGAGGAGATCAGCGTTGGCGGTCGCGTCCAGCCGCAAGATGCGCAAGCAGACCGAGGGGCCGGCATCGGCGGCCAACGAGGCCCAGCGCAGCACGATAGGCACGCCATCGATGTCCAGCCCGATGCGCCCTTGCTGCTCCAGCGCCGGGTCGAACACCGCGCCGTTGCCTCCCCTGACATCCATCCAGGCCACCGCCAGGACCTCCAGCAGCGTCGCATTGGACAGGCCCGCAAAGCGTTCCGTACTGACGTATTCCCCACCGATGGTGTAGCGGATCTCGCAGGCAGCGCGCCGCCGGTTGACGTTGATGTGCACGTCGCTCGCTCCTTGCGCCACGCCCCAGCGCACGATATCCAGGAACATTGCGGCGAGGGCCGAGGCGCGCTCTTCCTGCCGCTCCTTGCCGCGCCCGGCGCACGCTGGCTCCGCCAGCTGGCCGCGTGCGATCATCAGCAGCAGCGGCGCGGGCAACTGATAGCGCGGCACTTGCGCCAGCCGGTAACCGCGCGCCCGCACCATGCGCTCGACCTCTTCGATCTGGTCGCCCTCCGTGTAGTCCTTGACCGCGAACACGGCGACCTCGCCGTTTTCGAGCAACACGGGGCACAGCCTGCCCGCGAGCGCCGCAAGATCGAAATCGCGCCCCAGCGCACGCGCGAACGCGGGCTGCAGACGGGCGATGTCGTCGGCTGTTTGAAGCTGAGGCGGCTCCCAAGCCGCCGCCGTGGAAAGCGCCACCGCGCGATGCGCCGCGACGGACGGCAAGGCATGCACAGTCATGGCCGTCCCCTGCCCGCATCGACGCAGGCGGTGCGTTCGGTATCGCCGCGGCGCAGCCTTACGCAACTGTCGTCGATGGCCAGCAGCTGATAGGCGCGGCCATCGACAGCTCCCGCGACGGGTTCGCCCCTGCCCGCCTGGTAGCGGAGCACGGCGCCATTGACGGCGATATCGGCGCTCAAGCGGCGCGCGAGGCCGAAGATCGCCATCACCCGGATATCGTCCGATGCCCTGGCCGGCGGCGTCGCCTGCGCCACGGACTCGGGTCCGGGACGGCACAGACCGGGGACGCGGCAGTCCGCCAGGGCGGCCGCAGCATCCGCGCGTAGCAAGGCGCGCACGGTTTCCGTCTCTGGCCAGGGCCGCGGTTCGTCGGCGCTTTGCGGTGACGGTTGGCCATGAGCGGCCGGAACCAAAGCGGCCGACAAGAGCAGACGCCCGATGAATCCTGCCGCGGGATTCGGGCGCGTGGCGGCGCCCCTATTCCTGTTCATAAAGTTCTCCCTGTAGTTCGGCTACCAGCGTGCTGGAAACCAATGTGGGCCGGGGTTGCGCCTGGATGTCCAGCGACAGGCGGGACCATCTGGCCGCCGCGACGGCACCGTCCAGAAGCGCGAAGGAACGCAGCGGTCCCCGCAAGGTGATGGCGCGGCTGCGAATGGCAGGTTGCAACGGCATCGGGGCGTCGATTTGGCCCGCGACGGGTTGAGACTGCACTGGCAACGGCAGCGGCAACGCGGCCGCGAGGATCACCGACGTAAACGCCGCCCGCATGCGTTGCAGCGCAGCGATCAGCCCGGTATCGACCTGCAGCGATGAGGGCAGCGCCAGGTCCGCCAGCATCACCGGCGAGGACGCCATGCGCCATGACAGCGTGGCTTCTTCCAGCGGCTGGAATGTCACCTGCCAGCCAGCGGGCCGCAGCGCGTGCAGCACATCGTTGGCCGCCTGCGGGTGCGCCCTGATATAGACCGCGGAGCAGTTCCACGCCTGCTCCCCGGCAAGGCAGCGCGCGCGGCTCAGCGTCCAACCGCGCACCTGTATGGGCAGCTTGCCGACGCCGTCCAGCAAGCGTGCAACTTCGGCGGGAGCGTGGGCCACAGTGTTTTGCAGCAGGGTCAGATGCGGATCCCGCTGCGACGGGAGGTCCTGCGCAGCGGCCGAATCGGGCGATGCGCGGTCCGGCCTCAGCGCGGGCAGACCGTCCCATATGGGCGGAGCGACAGCGGCAAGCGCGACGCAGGCCAGGAACAAGCGGAACGCGAGCGGCAGCTCGGCCCAGCGCGAGGACAAGACGACCAACTGCGCGGCCGGGTCCGCCGCCTGCATCAGCAAGGCCCAGGCCTCCTCGGCGTCCCGCGCCTGCAACGCGGGGCGCCGGGCGCACAACAACGCCTGTTCACGCAAGGCTTCGTCGAGCGTGGCGTATACCCTGTCGGCCTGCGACAGTACGGTGCCGCGCTGCGCCGCCACCAGCCAATGCCCGCCGCCCGGCAGGCTGATCAGGCTATGGCCTCCGTCCGGATACAACAAGGCGTACAACTGCGCGGCAGCCTGGATGTGCCCCTGCCTGCGCCGCCCCGCCCGCGGACCGCTGCGCCACGATGAGCGCACGCGGCCATAGCCGGCCACCATGGCCGGCGCCCCGCCCACGACATAGTGGCTGGCCCGCAGGCGGCGCCCGCGCGAACGGGCCAGCGCGGGAATGTTGGAGCCGATCAGGGCGAACCAGCGCAGGCCGAACGCCAGGCTGCGGCCAGTATCTGGAACCTCAAGCAACAAGGTGGGAGGGACGCGTTCCATGCCTAGTACCCTTCCTCGACCTGGGCGGTTACCAGTACCAGGGTTGTCGTGCGTTCCGAGGCGGCGCTGTCCAGGCCGCCAGTAATGAGCGGCAGACTCGGCGCAAGCCGTTGGCGGTCATGCTGTTCCTGGCCGCGGTCGAAACCGGAAACGATGATGGGCTGGCCGGGGCGCAGCTCGACCTGCTGCACCGTGCCGTTGCCGTCGATCGTGACCTGCTGGACCTGCACCTGGTTGCCGCGCTCGCCGAACGTGATGGTCTTCAAGGGCTGGGCAACCGCGTTGTCGTAGGCCAGCGACAACAGGATCTGGCCGTCCTCCTGGATGTCCGGCAACAGCGTCAGGAACGAACCTACTGTTTCTTCCTTTTGGCTGATGGATACCGCGGGCAGCGTACCGTTGGCGCCCCCCGCCGTGGTGCCTGGGACCGCAGTGCTCTGCACCCGGTCGATGTAGCTGAATGTCGTTCTTACCGCATGCGTAACCGGACGACGGTTCAGGGTCAGGATGGGCACCTTGTTGTGCCGCACGACCGCGCCCATGGTGCTGAGCGCGGAGATGATGGCCTGAGAGCCTTGGTATGGCCCCCTGGCCGCGGAAGCCTCCAGGCTGCCCCCGCCCGATCCGGCGCCAGGCACCGCCAACCGCGCCGCCGCTCCCGCCGCGGCGTAGACGATGTTCCAGTCGATGCCGCCCGAAACGGCGTCGTTGGCAACGACCGTGATTTCCTCGAACACCAGCCGCACCCGACGGGTCAGCGCCTTGTTCTCGCGCTCGAGGTAGCGGGCGACGCGCTCGAGCGCTTCGGGCGTATCCGTGACGACAATCGAAGTGGAGCCCTCGACCGCTTCGGCGACCACGCCGGAACGTGTGAGGAACGGCACGATGTTGGCGCGCAGGACGGCCATCGCGTCATGCTGTCCCGCCGATAGGGAGGTATTGGACGTGCTCTCGAAGCCTTCGCCCTCGGGGCTGCCTTCGCGGCCCAGGCGCACGTCCACTTTGCTGCTCAGCGACAGCGCGCGCAAATCAAACACGCGAGTCTCGGTGCGGTAGAACTCGAGCGCGTTGTGCTCGTAGCGCCAATGCACCGAGAAGCGCGCGGCCAGCGTGTCGAGCAAGTCGGCCAGCGGCTGCGCGCCCGCGCGGATCTCCAGGCTGGCGGGGGCCGGCACGGACAATGCGCCATTGACGGCCAGCCGAGGCAGGAACAACTCCAGCGGCAGCAAGGCGTCGGGACGCACTCGCACTGCAATGCCGGTGGCGGCGCTCAGGCGCTGGGCCAGCATCGGCAGATCGGCGTCGTCGGCCAGTATCAAGGTTGTCCGCAGGTTCTCGCGCAATGCGGGCGGCAGCGCCACTTCTCGCGCCAGCGGCTGCGGTTTGCCGGCAAGCCAAGGCATGGCGACATCCTGGGCCGCGACGCGCTTGGCGCGATCCGACAATCCTTCGGTGAAGGCCTGATGGCTGGCGGCCACCTGGGCTTGACGCGCGTTCGCCGCGCGGCGCTGGTCCGCAACCTGCTGCGACACCGCGCAGCCGCCCAATACTCCGCAGGCCGCCGCACTCAAGAACAGTTTGCGCATCATGTCGCGGCCCCTCCTGGCGCAGCCATGCGCGTGCAGGACTGTGCCAATGGCACCACGCGCAGGACCCGGTTGCCGTAGAAGCATGGCTGCAGGGGCCTTTCGGCGAGTTCCGTGGCGCCCAGCAGTTCGCGCACGGCCGACTTGAAGTCGCCGGAGAATTCGGCCGTTGCCGACAAGGGAATGTCCACGTCCACGGCCCAGTGCTGCGGCTGGAAGGTCCAGCCCGCCAGATCCGACCAGCGCGCCAGCACGGCACGCAGCGTGGCGTCCGGCGGCGCCGCGCGGTCTGTCTCTTATACACATCT
>NZ_QWFB01000022.1:0-86076 GCF_003576205.1 Achromobacter sp. K91
CCCCCGCTACGCAACCCGCCTCGCCGGCATGTCCGGCGGCCACGTGGTCTATGACGGCGACGGCCAGGGGCTGGACGCCGCCATGCTCAAGACCATCTATGGAGGCGAGTCTTGGCTGGAATGATCCCACCCAAGGGCGCCCGCCCCTTCGCCATGTCCGGGCGCGCCAAGGCCGGCGTGCTGCTGCTGCTGGCCTACACGCTGTATGCCGGCGCGCAGCTGGACTTCAGCTGGGCGCGCTTCGAAACCGGCATGGGGCACGCGTCGACGTTTCTGGCGCGCATGTTTCCGCCCAACTTCGAAAAGCCCGCCACCTTGTGGAAGGGCATCGCGGAAAGCCTGGAGATCGCGGTGCTGGCCTCGGTGCTTGGCATCATCATCGCGCTGCCCATCGGTTTGCTGGGCGCGCGCAACATGATGCCCACCTGGGTATCGTGGCCCGCCCGCGCCATCGTGGCCCTGTGCCGCGCGCTGCATCCCGTCATCGTCGCCATCCTGTTCGTCAAGGCCGTGGGCTTTGGCGCGCTGGCCGGCATCCTGGCGCTGACGGTCGCCTCGGTCGGCTTCATCGGCAAGCTGTTCACCGAGGCCATCGAAGAGATTTCGTTAAAGCAGGTGGAAGCCGTGCGCGCCACGGGCGCCTCGTTCGCCAACGTCATCATCTTCGGCGTGCTGCCGCAGGTATTCGCCCGCTTCATCGGCTTTGCCACCTACCAGTTCGACTCCAACCTGCGCAACTCCACCATGGTGGGGATCGTGGGCGCGGGCGGCGTGGGCGGCACGCTGTTCTCGGCGTTCCAGCGCTTTGACTACGATTTCGTCAGCGCCATCCTGCTGACCCTGATCGCCATCATCATGCTGGGTGAAATCCTGGCCGGCTTCGTGCGCGCCGTGTTCCTGGACAACCTGGGATTCGAACGCATCCTGCAAGGCCGCTTCGCGGGAGCGCGCGGCATCGGCAGCGGCGCAACTCCGGTCAAGCGCCGTGCGGAGGTGGACGAATGAACGCCCACGCATCCACCTTCAATCCACCGGGTTCGCCGCGCGTCTGGCAACGCTACAGCATGGGCCAGCGCCTGCTGCGCTTCGCGCTCTACCTGCTGGTGGTCGCGGCCATCGTGCAGGCGATCCGCGGCGTCGAGATCATTCCGGAGTTCCTGTACGACGCGCCCGAGCAGATGGCCGATCTGTTCCAGCGCATGTGGCCGATAGACTGGGCCTACTACCCGGAAGGCGTGCACGGCGCGCTGATCGAAACGCTGCACATCGCCACGCTGGGCACCATCCTGTCCGTGGTGATGGCGGTGCCGGTGGGCCTGCTGGCGGCCAACAACCTCACGCCCAGCAAGACCGTCAACATGCTGGCCAGGCTGATCCTGGTGTCCAGCCGTTCGGTCAATTCGCTGGTGTGGGCGCTGCTGTTCATCGCCATCTTCGGGCCCGGCGCGCTGGCCGGCACGCTGGCCATTGCGTTCCGCTCCATCGGCTTCGTCGGCAAGCTGGTGGGCGAAGCCATCGAGGAAGCGCAGCGCGGCCCGATCGAGGCCGTCACCGCCACCGGCGCCAGCAAGGCATCCGTGATCTGGTACGCCTACTGGCCGCAGATCCGCCCCGCCTTCTGGTCCATCGTGCTGCTGCGCTGGGACATCAACGTGCGCGAATCGGCGGTACTTGGCCTGGTGGGCGCCGGCGGCATCGGCATGGCGCTGGACACGGCTCTGAACCTGTTCCAGTGGGACCGCGTGGCGTTGGTACTGGCTGCCATCTTCGCCGTGGTCGTGGTGGCCGAAATCATCATCACCCAGGTCCGCAAACGCATCCTCTGACGCGTCCGCGGATCCCTACAGCGTTCCTTTGCTCCGCCCGGAAACGGGCGGTTTTTTTTTCGCCCACATATCAGAACCGCACGCTCACCCCTGCCCTGACGCCGTGATCTTGCGCCCCGCTGGCGAGCTGTCCTTGGTAGGACAGATCGAACGACACCTTGCGCGACATCTGCACGTCCAGCCCCGCTTCCAGCACCGCGCTGTTCTTCGCGATGGGAACGCCGGCCACGGTAAAGGCATCGCCCGCCGCGAAAGCCTGGGTGGCGGCGGGCTTCAAGTCGCCGAAGGCGTAGCGCCAGCCCAGCGATCCGCGAGCCGTGGCTTGCGCGCCGCCCAGTTCGAAGCTGGACATGAGCCGCGAACCCAGTGTCGTGTACGTGGTCTCGGTGGTCTGGCTGTTTGCACGCAGGGCGGCTGCGCCGCCGCTCTCGCTGTAGCCGTCGGTCTTGAGGTTGACGTAGGCCAGGTTGGCGAACGGCTCCAGCGCAGCAACGCGCGTGTCGATGCGATAGCTGAGGTCGGCAAACGCCTGGACGGTGCGGCCGTCGTAGTTGGCCTTGAGGCTGTCGGAGTAGCCGGGCATGGATACCGAGCGCCGAGTCGCGATGTCGTGCCAGCTGTAGGCCAGCCCGCCGCGCAGGCCCACCGCGCCCCACTGGCCGCCGCCGTAGGCCCCGAGATGGTAGTTGTCGCTGTCGCCCGATGACGCGCGATCGCGCACGTCGAAATCCGTGCGGGTGTAGCCCGCCATCAGGCCCAGCCGCCAGGCATCGGACACCGGCGCATCCACGCCCAGCAGAAAGCCGCCGGTCGAACTCTTGACCTGGGCAGCATTGCCGTCGCCGTCGGTCTGGCGCCAGGAACCCAGGCCCTGTATCCAGCTGGCGGGCCCCGTCGCCGTTGCCGGAGCCAGGCGGGCGCCGCCCCCTGCGGACGCCAGCACCGGCGTCGCCGACGCGCCGACCGCGCCCGCGGCCGAGCGCAGGCGCTCGCTGGCGGCGTCGCGCACATAGCGGCTGTCTTCGAGCAGCACGGTCTTGGCCGACGCGTGGATTTCGCCGGATAGCTGGTCGAAGCTGGAACGCAGCAAGCCCTTGTCGTCCGGCAGCACGGCGAACGCGTCGTAAAGCCCATTGCCCGCCGCCATGCCGATGCTGTCGATGGCGCCCGCCGCCGCGCGCTGGTTGCGCGTGTCGGCGGCCGTGGCCATCGCGGTGCCGTTGCGCGCCAATTCCAACGACACTCGGCCCGCGCCGTAGTCGTAGCCGAGTTTCGGCGTCAGGAAGGCATAGTCGGACGTCACCGTATCGAACCGGCCGGACAAGGCGCCGTCGGCCGCCAGTATCGTGTAGACGGAACGTAGCCCGTAGTCGCCGCCGATACCGATATGCGCGACCGAGCCACCATTGATCGTGGCATTGCCCGTGACATGGATAAGGTCGGCATCGGCGCCCTGCGGATTGGTTTCCACGGCGTAGCGCGCGCCGCTCTCGATGACGAGATCGCCGTCGACGGTCAGCGTGCCAATGGAATTCCCTGGCGCCAGCGTGCCGCCGGCCGCCACGGTCACCACCGAGCCAGCGCCCGAGCCCACTGTGCCGCGGCCTCCGAGCACGCCGCCCTGGCCGATATTGAGCGCGCCGCCAAGTTTGCCGTTCAAGGCCAGCCGGCCGCCCTGAATCGTGGTGCTGCCGGTAAAGCCCGAGCTGTCGCCGCTCAGCGCCAGCGTCCCCGCGCCGCTCTTGACCAGCGCGCCGCCACCGGAGATGGCGCCGCCGAACGTTGCGTTCGCGCCTTGTTCGAACACCAAGGAGCCATTGTTGTCGACATTGCCCCGGATCGACCCGACATCGCCGATTAGCGTGCCTTCCCGGATGACGGTATTGCCGTAGGCGTTGCCCGCGTTGTCCAGTCGCAGCGTGCCGGCTCCGGTCTTGATCAGGTCGGCGTTGCCCAAGACTGTGCCGACCAGCCCCAGCGTTGCGCCGCCAGCCACCTCGAAGCGCCCGGCCTGGGTCAGCGTCATGGCACGCGCGGTATCGAAGGACGCCGATGCCGCCAGCGTGCCGCCGTTGAATGCCACGCCGCCAGACGTCGCGCCCAGGTTCGCATCGCTTGCAACCTGCAACTTGCCCCCGGCTATCGTGGTGCCGCCGCTATAGGTGTTGTTGCCGCTCAGGACCAACGTGCCGGCGCCGGCCTTGAGCAGCGATCGTCCGCTCCAGCCCGTCGCGGCGTTGGCCGCCTGGTCTGCCAGATCCGCGCCGACTACGAACCGGTTGGCGGCATCGCTCAGCGTGAACGTGCCATGCGCCAGATTGTTGCCCGCGGTCCAGCTCAGGTCGTAGCTGGCGAGGTATTGCAGGCCATCGGCCGACTTGCGCGTGTTGACCGTGAGGTAATCCACCGCGCCGCTGAAGCCGCCCACGCGCACCGACCCGAAGTCGCCGCGAATGCCGCCGCGGGTGTCGATCAGCACCTTGTCGAGCTGGCTGGCGCTGCCTATGCCGCTGAGGGTGAAGGCGACACCCTCGCCCAGCGTCAGCCCGCCCGCCTGCAAGGACGGGCCGCCCGCGCCGGCTGCGATATCCAGGGCTGTGCCATCCGCCAGATTGACATTGCGCGCCACCGCCAGCGACGCCGGCCCCTGCACCGACAAGGCGCTGCCCGCTGCGCCGACGTTCAAGTCCCCTGTCAGACTATTGGCTGCGCCGGCTACGCCGTCGCCATACTGCAGGACGCCGCCCGTGACTTCGGCCGAGCCGCCCAGCGAACCTTGCACCACGAGCCGGCCGCCGGACACCGTGGTCTTGCCGAAGTAGGAGGAACTGTTGCCAGCCAGGCTCAGCGTGCCCGCGCCGTTCTTTACGAGCGCGCCGTCGCCCGAGATGGCGCCGGCAAAGCGCGCATCGGCGGCCTGCTCGAACGCCAGCGTGCCAATGCTGCCGATGTCGACGTTGCCCGAGATCGAACCGGCATGGCCGACCAGCGTGCCAGCGCGCACCCAGGTATTGCCGTAGGCGTTGGCCCCGTTGTCCAGACGCAGCGTACCGGCGCCGGACATGAACAGATCGCCGCTGCCCGTGACGGCGCCGACCAGCCCCAGCGTCGTGCCGGCGGCCACGTCAAAACTGTTTGCCTGCGTCAGCGCGACCGCCCGCGCGGTATCGAAGCTGCCCATGGTCGCCAAGGCGCCGCCGTTCAAACTCAGGCCGCCGGACGCGGCGCCGAGATTCGCATCGCTCGACACCTGCAAGCGGCCGCCCGAAATCTGCGTGCCGCCGCCATAGCTGTTGTTGCCGCTCAAGACCAGCGTGCCGCCGCCGCTCTTGGCCAGCGCGCCTGCGCCCGACACCGAGCCGGCCAGGCCCAGCGTGGCGCCCGTGGTCACCTCGAATCGCCCCGACTGCGCCAGGGCGACCCCGCGCGCGATGTCGAAGGTGGTCGTCACCGCAAGCGTGCCGTCACCGAAGGCCAGGCCGCCAGCCGTCGCCCCCAGGTTGGCATCGCGGTCGATCTGCAGCGTGCCGCTGGCGATCATCGTCCCCCCGCCGTGGCTATTGCTGCCGCTCAACACCATCGTGCCCGCGCCGCTCTTGACCAGGGCTCCCGCGCCCGCCACCGCGCCGGTCAGGCCCAGCGTGGTGTCTGCCGCCACGTCGAAACGTCCGCTCTGCGCCAGCGTGACGGCGCGCGCGGTGTCGAAGCTGGCGGTGGTCGCCAGCGTACCGTCGCCAAACCGCAGTCCCCCGGCGGCAGCGCCCAGGTTGGCATCGCTATCGACCTGCAACGTGCCGCCCAGGATGGCCGTGCCGCCGCTGTACGTGTTGGCGCCTTGCAGCACCAGCGTGCCCGCGCCGGCCTTGGTCAAGCTCTTGCCGTCCCAACCGGCGGCGGCATTGGCGGCCTGGTCGGAAAGCGGCACCCCCAGCGTGAACCGGTTCGACGCATCGGCCAGCGTGAAAGTGCCATGGGCCAGGTTGTTGTTGGCGGTCCAGCTCAGGCCGTAGGTGGCGAGGTACTGCTTGTTGTCCGCGGACTTGCGTGTGTTGACGGTTAGATAGTCGACCTCTCCGGTAAAGCCGCCCACGTTGACGGCGCCGAAATCACCGTCGATGCCGCCTGTGGGCGCCTCGATCAACACGGTATCGAGCGCGTTCTTGTCGCCGATGCCGCTCAGCCTGAACACCACGCCATCGCCCAGCGTGACCTTGTTTGCCTGCAACAGCGGGCTGCCCGTGCCGGCCATCAAGTCCAGCACGGTGTCATCGGCCATTTCCATGTCGCCCGTGACCGCCAGCGTGGCGCCCCGATGCACCGCCAGCGTGCTGCCGGTGCCTGAGACATTCAGGTTGCCGCTCAGGGTGTTGGCCGCGCCCGTGGCGCCGTCTCCGTACTGCAAGACCCCGCCCGTGACGGCGGCCGAACCTCCCAACTGGCCCAGCACCACCAGCTTGCCGCCCGACACCGTGGTCCTGCCCTTGAATGCGCTATTCGCGCCCGTCAGCAAGGTGGTGCCGGCGATCTGGTTCAGACTATGTGAACCGGCGCCTGTGCTCAACAGCGGCGTCGAAAACGTGTAGGCGGACTCGGTATGGTTGAAGTTCACGGTGGCAATGCCGGCGCCGAACTGGATCGCGCTGGCGTTGAGCGTGCCGGCGCCCACGGCCGGCTGCCCCGCCGCCGCGCCGATATTGATCGTGCCGGTGGTGGGAAAGAAAAGAAACCGGTCCTGCGCCAGGGACACGGCCCCTCCGCCGCTCGCGCCAACGCTCACTGTGCCGCCTTGCGCGATCGTCAGGCTGCCCGCCCCCGTTCCCACGCCAAATCCCAGGGTCATCGCGCCGCTGTTGTCCCAGATGGAGCCGGCGCCGCGGACAACAACGTTGCCGCTACCGCTCATGCTGCCCACATAGCTGTCTTTGTTCGAGACGAAGCCCCCCGATTCGATGGTCAGTGTGCCCTGACCGGACACATCGCCCACCCTGAGCTCGCCGTTATTGATCCAGGTTGAACCGCGCCCCGACACCAGGAAGGCGCCATTGCCGTTCTGGATGCGCCCGACAACGCCATCGACGCTGGTCGCATATCCCCCCGCCAGGATCGACACGCTGCCCCTCCCGCCTTCCGAACCAACCAGCAGCACCGCGCGATTGCTCCAGAGCGACCCGACATCGGAAACCGTCACTTTCGCCGCGTCGTTCTGCCGGGCATCCACCGTCGCAAACTGGTTCGAGACCGTGCCGCTACTGAAGATGCTCAGCTCTCCGGGTCCGGCGCCGCCGACAAAAAGGTTGTCCGTCAGTGCCCAGGTCGAGCCGGGGCTGAACACGCTGACCCGGGCCGTGGCGCCGGGAGCTTGCCCGGCATCGATACGTCCTTCCGCGGTACCCAGAACGTTGAGGATCTGCAGGTTCCCGCCCGTGACGGTGGTGTTGCCGACGAAGCCTGAACTATTACCGGACAGCCGCGTGGAGCCGGCATAGTGATTGAGCTGGTGCGTGCCCGCCGCGCTGCTGACCAGCGCCGCGCCGAAGTCGTAGAGGTTGTTGGTGTTGAAATTCAGCGTGCCGGTACCCGCGCCGAACGCGAGTCGCTGCGTTACCAGGAAACCAGCGCCCGCGGGCGCGGCGCCGGGAGCCGCGCCGATGTTGATCGTGCCGTCCGCCGAGGCCGAGTCGGCCAGAGACACTGTGTTGCCGAGCGACATCAACAGCTCGCCGCCATCGGCGATAGTCACTGTTCCCACGCCGAATATACCCACGGAGAGCGGGACGAAGACCGTAATCTTCGGGCTTGACATGGATCCGACCGTGGTATCGCCCGTGAAGGAGACCAGCGGCCCCGCTTGCGTTTCGCTGGCCGTGCCCAGGGCAACCAGCAACATCGCCATCAACGGCAGGCTTCCGCGCGCGGATCGCCCCCTGCGGCAACCGCCCTTGCCCTGCCCGCGAGCATTTTCACTTACCACTTTCCACAAGCCTGCGCTGCGGTTGAAGACGATGCGATACGTATGATTCATTGGGCTCTTATGTAATCGGGGCCCGCACGAACAGTTGCCGGGCAGACGCGGGTAGAAGCCGGGGCCGCGAAGCGCGTTACCCGCCAATTACAATTAGAAAAGCGATTCGTAACATTGCATATCACTGAAACTTGGTAATTGAACGAAGCCGGCCAACGCTTCGGCATGCGGCTGCCAGCGTCTCCCCCTGGCTTGCGGGCAAGGCTGCTCACCCGGTTGTTGATGCGCCGCAAACACGTTTATGCTCCATGTGAAATAAATATGACCGGTCATCAAATCGCCCGCCCCGTTTGATTAAGATCTCGGCTTTTGCCGTTGGACGCCCGCCGCCATGTCGGAACAGGAATTGAAACTGCACGTGCCTGCGGCCTCGCGCCAGGCGGTGCTCCGAGAGGTCAAGCAGCGCGAGGCGACCCGCATCCGCCTGCACGCCATGTATTTCGATACGCCGGAACGCGAACTTGCGCGGGCGCGCATCGCCATCCGGCTGCGCCAGGAAGGCCGCGACTGGGTGCAGACGCTGAAGATGCCTGGCATCAATGCCATCACGCGCATCGAACTCAATCACCCGCGGCCGGGCCCGGTGCTGGACCTGTCGGTGTATGCCGGCACCGAGGTCGAAGCCGCGCTGGCAGCCATCAAGGGCGAACTGGGCCTGCGTTATGAAACCGATGTGCAGCGGCTCCTGCGCAAGGTCCGCACGCGCTACGGCACGGTGGAACTGGCCTATGACACCGGCATCCTGCGCGCCGGCGCGCTGGAGCTGCCCATCTCCGAACTGGAATTCGAACTGGTGTCGGGCCGCCCCGCCGCTATCTTCGCGGCGGCTCGCGGCTGGCAGCAGCGCCACAGCCTGGTGCTGGACCCGCGCAGCAAGTCCGAACGCGGCGATGCGCTGGCCCAGTTGGCTCAGCGCCTGGCAGATGCAGACGCCATTCCGGGCGATGACCTCGAAGCCCGCCGCGCCCAAGCCATCGCCCAGTTCTGGGCGCCGCGCGGCGCCGCATCGGTCAAGCTGCGCGAAGACATGACGGCGCCCCAGGCCATGGCGCGCATCGCGGCGGAATGCCTGGACCAGATCGCGCGCAACGCCTCGGTGCTGGCCGAGGTCGACACCGAGGGCGTCTACCGCGCCGGCAACTCCGAACACGTGCATCAGCTGCGCGTGGGCGTGCGCCGGCTGCGTTCGGCCTGGAAGCTGTTCGACGGCTGGATCGCGCCGATTCCAGACACTCTGCTGCAAGGCGTGCGCACGCACTTCGCCGCCTTCGGCGCCAACCGCGACCAGGACGTGCTGAACGAAACCGTGGCGCCCGCGCTGATGCGCGCAGGCATGCCGGTCATCCCTATGGAAGCCGCGCCCCCGGAACAGGACGCGCGCAGCATCGCCGGCGGCAAGGCCTTCCAGGCCTGGATGCTGGAGCTGCTGGAATGGAGCCTGGACGTGCCGCCGGCCCTGCCGTCCGCGGAAGGCCAGACGATAGCCAACGGCACCCCCAGCGACGCCGCGCCCGAGCCCGCCATCCGGCTGGAAGGCGGCGTGGCGGCGCCCAGCGTCAAACCCACCATCATTCCGATGCTGGCGCCCGAACCCGATCCGCAGCGCCTGCACAAGCAGCTTGCGCGGCGCCTGCACCGCTGGCATAGCAAGGTGGCTGACCAGGGCACGCAATTCGCGACGCTCGACATTCCCACGCGCCACGAACTGCGCAAGCGCGGCAAACGGCTGCGGTACAGCCTGGCATTCGCCGAATCGCTGCTGCCCGCGGGCAAACTGCGCGGCTATCGCAAGCTGCTGTCGCGCGTGCAGGACGTGCTGGGCGAAATCAACGACCTGGCAGTGGCCAAGGACTACTACGAGTCGTGTACCGCCACCCATCCGCAAGCCTGGTTCGCCCTGGGCTGGATCAGCGCGCGCCTGGAAGAACTGGCGGACGACGCGCAGCAAGCGTTCGACGATCTGGCCGCCAGCAAGCCATTCTGGAAGTGACGCGGGCTTGAATGCAAAAGGGACGGCATGCGCCGTCCCTTTGTTTTTTCCGGCGCAGGCGCGCCGGACCCACGGACCTCAATCCGCCAGCAAAGCCCCGGCGAACTCGTCGGCCACGAAGGGCTGCAGGTCTTCCAGGCTTTCGCCCACGCCGATCCAGTACACCGGGATCGGGCGCACGCCCTGGCTGCCCGCGGCCACGGCGGCCAGCGTGCCGCCCTTGGCGGTGCCGTCCAGCTTGGTCACGACCAGGCCCGTCAGATTGATGGCGGCATCGAAGGCGCGGATCTGCGCCAGGGCGTTCTGGCCGGTATTGCCGTCCACCACCAGCAGCACTTCGTGCGGCGCGGCGGCATCCGCCTTGCCGATGACGCGGCGGATCTTCTTCAGCTCTTCCATCAGGTGCAACTGCGTGGGCAGGCGGCCCGCGGTATCCACCATCACCACGCCCATGCCGCGCGCGCGGCCGGCGTTGACCGCATCGAACGCCACAGCCGCCGGATCGCCGCCGTCCTGCGAGATCACCGTCACGTTGTTGCGGCTGCCCCATTCGATGAGCTGCTCGCGCGCAGCGGCGCGGAACGTGTCGCCCGCGGCCAGCAGCACGCTGGCGCCCTGGCGCTGGAAGGTGTGGGCCAGCTTGCCGATGGAAGTGGTCTTGCCGGCGCCGTTGACGCCGGCGATCATGACGACCAGGGGTTGCGTGCGCTTCAGGTCGAAGGCGCGCTCCAGCGGGCGCAGGTGGTCGGCCAGCAGTTGGCGCAAGGCCGCCTTGACCTTGGCGGGGTCCTCGATGCGTTCCTTCTTGACCCGCGCGCGCAGCGCCGTCAGGAGCTTTTCCGTGGCCTCCAGGCCCGCATCGGCCATAATGAGCGCCGATTCGAGTTCCTCGAACAGGTTCTCGTCGACCTTCACGCCGATGAAGATCCCGCCGATGCTCTGGCCCGTACGCGACAGGCCTTGCTTCAAGCGGGACAGCCAGGAAGCCTTCTTGGGGGCTTCAGCGGCGGACTCGGGGGCTGGGGCTGGCGCCGCAGCCGGAGCCACCGGAGCCGCAACCGGCGCGGGAGCGGCGATCGGAGCTTGCGTTGCCACCACCGGCGCGGGCGCCGCGACAGGAGCGGGGGCCAATGCCGGGGCCGGCGCTGGCGCCGGAACAGGCGCTGGCGCCGATACCGTAGCGGGTGCCGGCGCAACCGGCGCGGGCGTCACGGCCGGCGCCTCATGCGGCGCAGCAACAGGCGCCACAACGGGCGGTGCCGCCGGTGCGGCGACGCCCGGGTCAATGCTCGGTTCGCGGCGCGGTTCGGCGGCCACAGGCGCCGGCGGCGCGGGAGTGACCGGGACGGCGGCGGGCTCGGCAGGCGCGGCTACGGCGTCTGCAGCCTCCGGCGGCGGCGCGGGTTGAACCGGCGCGGCGGGCGGAGGGGATTTTTTCTTGAAGAAGCGGCTAAACATGGGTAACAAGTATATTCGTATCGTCGGGGGCCAATACAGACGCACCCCCATTGCCGTGCCCGACGTGGAGACGCTGCGCCCCACGCCCGACCGCGTGCGCGAGACGCTGTTCAACTGGCTCAATCACCTGTGGGGCGGCGAGTTCGCCGACAAGCAGGTGCTGGATCTATTCGCCGGCAGCGGCGCCTTGGGCTTCGAGGCGGCCTCGCGCGGCGTGGCGCATGTACAGATGGTCGAGCGGGACAAGACCGCCGCGTCCGCGCTGCGGACACTGCGCGACAAGCTCAAAGCCGACATGATACGCATCCACGTGGGCGACGCCATGCAGGTCGCCGAGCGCATGGATGCGTCCCGATTTGACCTGATCCTGCTGGATCCGCCTTTCGGCCAGGGCTGGCTGCCGCGCCTGTGGCCGATTCTGCCGGGCATTCTGACCGAGCATGGGCTAGTCTACGTAGAGGCGGAAAGCCCCATCGAAGCCCCCGAAGGATTCACGATCTTGCGGCAGGACAAGGCAGGCGCGGTCCACTACCACCTGCTGGAATTTGCTGCATTGCGCAAATAGGTCAATAATCCGAGCTTCGGAGGATGGTGTAAACCACAAATAACGGTACGGAGCTCGTATGATCACCGCTGTATATCCCGGCACTTTCGACCCGCTGACCAGAGGCCACGAGGATCTGGTCCGCCGTGCCGCCACGCTTTTCGACAAAGTCGTGGTCGGGATCGCCATTAGCCGCAACAAGAAGCCCTTCTTCAGCATCGACGAGCGCGTGGAAATCGCGCGCGAAGTGCTGGGACACTATCCCAACGTGGAAGTGCAAAGCTTCGGCGGCCTGCTCAAGGACTTTGTGCGCGACCAGGGCGGGCGCGTGATCGTGCGCGGCCTGCGCGCCGTGTCCGACTTCGAGTACGAATTCCAGATGGCCGGCATGAACCGCCATCTGCTGCCCGATGTCGAAACGCTGTTCATGACGCCCTCGGACCAGTACCAATTCATCTCCGGCACCATCGTGCGCGAGATCGCGCAGTTGGGCGGCGACGTGAGCAAGTTCGTGTTCCCGTCCGTCGAGCGCTGGCTCCAGGAAAAAGCCAAGGAACGCCGCGAACAGTCCTGGCCGGGCTGAGCCCCGCCGCAGGTATTGCTCCACCCTCGAAGGGCGCGCAAAGCGCCCTTCTTGCGCTGCGCGGCCCGGGCGCGCGGCGGCGGTACAATGCGCTTAGCCCTACCCGCCCCATACCGCAGCCCGCCATGGCCCTGACCATCACCGAAGAATGCATCAATTGCGACGTTTGCGAGCCCCAGTGCCCGAACGAAGCAATCTCCATGGGCGAGGACTATTACGTCATCGACCCTGACCGGTGCACCGAATGCGTGGGCCATCACGACGAGCCGCAATGCAAGGTCGTGTGCCCCGTGGAGTGCATCGAGCTGCACCCGCAATGGAATGAAGGCCAGGAACAGCTCATGGCCAAATACCGTCGCCTGACCGGTGCCGCATGAGCGACGCCGCGCAGTCCAGCATCAACCTCCCTCCTTCCCGCCACCACGCCCGCCGCGACCTGTCCGCATCGGCCATCGCCGCCGGCCTCGTCGCCGTGCTGGTCAGCTTCGGCGGCACCGCCGTGCTGATGGTGCAGGCAGGCCATACCGCGGGCCTGGATTCGGCGCACATCGGCTCCTGGATCGGCTCGCTCAGCCTGGCGTTCGGCCTGGGCGGCGCCTTGTACAGCCTGCGCACGGGCCTGCCCATCGTCATGGCCTGGTCCACGCCTGGCGCGGCGCTGCTGGTCACCGCGCTGGCCGGCGTTCCCTTCAATGAGGCAATCGGCGCCTTCATCCTGGCCGCCGCGCTGACGTTGGCCTGCGGCCTGTTCGGCTGGATCGATCCCATCCTGCGCCGCATCCCCGGCGAAATCGCCGCGGCCATGCTGGCGGGCGTGCTGCTCAACTTCGGCATGGGCGTCTTCAGCAACATCAAGCAGCAGCCCGCGCTGGTGCTGGCGATGTGCGTCGCCTATCTGCTGTGCCGGCGCTGGGCGCCGCGCTACGCGGTGCTGGTCGTCATGCTGGTGGCCATCGCCATCGCCTTCGGCCTGAACCTGATCCAGCTGGACCTGCTGGACTGGCGCCTCACCGAATTCGTCTGGACCACGCCCGCCTTCAGCGCGCAGGCCGCGGTCAGCCTGGGCATTCCGCTTTTCGTGGTCGCGATGGCCTCGCAGAACCTTCCCGGCCTGGCCATCCTGCAAGCGGCGGGCTACCAGCCGCCCGCCTCGCGCCTGGTGGCGGCCACCGGCCTGCTGGGCCTGCTGGCCGCGCCCTTCGGCGCGCACAGCGTCACGATGGGCGCCATCAGCGCGGCCATCTGCACCGGTCCCGAAGCGCATCCGGACCCGTCCAAGCGCTACATCGCCGCGGCCACCTACGGCCTGGGCTACGTCGTGCTGAGCGTCGTAGCCGGCGCCGTGGCCGTGTTCTTCCAGGCCTTGCCCGCCGCCCTGCTGGCCGCGCTGGCCGGGCTGGCGCTGCTGGGCACCATCATGGGCGGCATGGCCGCGGCCATGGCCAACCCGCAACGCCGCGAAGCCGCGCTCATCACGCTGCTGGCCACGGCATCTGGCTTCAGTTTCTGGGGTATCGGATCAGCCTTCTGGGGCCTTCTGGCAGGCCTGCTGGCCCACGCGGCTTTCGAATTCAAGCGCTCTGGCGCTCAGGCTTGAACGGCCCTTGCGCCCGGCCCGCTCAGGCCGGCCAGGCGGCCACGGGCGTATCGGGATGCACCTTCATGATGCGGCAAGGCACCTGGACGAAGTTGGAAATCCAGGCCGCGGCCAGTTCCCCTTCGTCGATCACGTCCACCACCTGCTCGCCCACCTTCATGCTGTAGCGCACGCTGTCGTCGTCTTCGATGACGTCCAGCGGAATGTCCATGCGCAGCATGCCAGGCGCCTTCAGCACCAGGTAGCCCAGCCGCAGCTCGACCGAAACGTCGGCCAGCCGCGGACACAGGGCGCGGTTCAGCCACTGCCCGGAATCGTTGGCGACCAGCCATTGCCGGTGATAGCCCGCGGCCTCGGCCTGCGTGGTGACGCCGCACTCGGCCACGGGTTGGAAGTTCTCGGCGTTCATTTGCCCAGCAGTCCCTTTAAAGCCTTGTCGACGGCAGCGCCGCTCTTGCCCTTGCCCGTCACCGCTTCGCGCAGCTTGTTTTCCAGGCTGCGCTGGAGAATGCCGCCGATGGCGTCCTTCCAGAGCACGGTATAGGTCGGCTTGTCGAACGGTCCCTTGACGTGCACGGGGATGGTCACGTCCTTCAGGTCTAGCAGTTCCTTGCCTTCCGGATCGGCTGCCGGATTGACGACGCGGGCTCGCGCCACCAGGTCCAATTCGCTCTTGACGAAGTCAATGGTGGCCGGATCGCCCTGCGTCACGCGCAACAGGGGCGACACCACGTTCAGGCGCTTGACCGCGGCCACGCCCTTGGTGAAGGCCAGGTCGGCGTCCATCTCGGAGAATTCCGTCTGCTTGCTGGTGTCGGACGCGACGGTTTCATTCTGCGATTCCGGTTTGAAGGCAGCCTTCAGTTCGCGCAGCGTCTGCGTCAGGTTGATGCCCTTGACCGCGCCATCCCGCAGGCGCAATTGCATGGTGCCGCCCAGGCCGCTCTTCATGGCGTAGGCATTCGCGCCGGCTGTCTTCAGGTCCAGCGCAAGGCTGCCCGTACCGCTCAGCACGTTCTGGCGCGCCAGGTCCATCAGGAACGGTTCGATGGCGATACCGGCCAGCGACATCTTGGTGGCCAGCTGGTTACCCTGCGCGGCGTCCACCGACAAAGTGCCCGCCAGCTTGCCGCCGTACAGGCCGGCAGTCAGGCTGGAGATATCCAGCTTGCCCTTGTCCAGCTTGACCGCGGCGCCGACGTCGTCGGCCTTCAAACCGCGCACGACCAGCTTGCCAACCTTGATCGTGCCATTGACGCTGGGACCGATCAGCGCAGACAGGTCGATCGTGTCGTCGGCAGGTTTGGCAGGCGCCGCAGGGGCTGCAGGCTGCGCGGGCTTGCCGTCTTCCTTCTTGGCTTCGGCCGGCTGCTTGGGCGCCGGCTGCGCGGGCGTTGCCGCAACCGGCGGCACCAGCTTGTCCAGGTCCAGCGTATCCACCACCAGCGCGAAATTCACCTTGGGCGCATCGCTCAGCTTGGTAATGTCCGCGCTCAGATCGAACTTGCCGCCTTCCAGCACGGCGTTGATCTTGCTCGTGGCCTGATCCTTCAGCAGATCCGCGGTCACGCTGCCGATCACGGGGATCTGCAGGCTGCCCTTGGGCAGTCCGGGATCGGTGATGTTGACGTCGCCACGCAAACCGGACAGGCCGCCGCTGCGCTGCAACAGGTTCAAGGACAGCGGCGAGGCGAAGTTCAGCTTGACGATCCGTTCGCCATTCTTGGACGTGCTGTCCAGCTTGGCTTCCTTGATCTCCAGCTCACCGGCGTTGCCGCTGATGCCGTTCAAGCCGAAACTCGCGTCCAGGCCGCTGATGCGCACGCGGCCCGTCAGCGCCTCACCCGTGGCCGACGCCGGAGAGATATTGAGCGCGGGCGCGTCCACGGCGAATTCGAAGGGACCATCGGCCACGCCGCCCTTGGCGCGTATCGCCAGTTTCTCGATCTGCAGCTGGCTCTTATGCGGGTCGATCGCCAGCTTGGGAATGGCCACGCTGGCATCCACATTGGTCGCGCGCGCAGCGGGATCGGTGACGTCGCCCTGGAACACGACTTCCAGGCCGGCGATGTCCAACGCCGACTTCTGGCCGTTGAAGGCCAGATTGCCGCGCATGGCCAGGCTCTTGGCTTCGGCCCCCGGCAGCTTGCCGTCCATGCGCAGGTCCAGCTTCTGCGCGGCGTAGCGCTTGGCCGACGGATCCAGCGTAAGCAGGGCCTGGCCGGTCAAATTGGCGTCCACGCGCGGATCGCCACCCTCGACGCGTGCGGTCATGCGCACATCGAACGGTTGATTGAAGGTGACGCGGCCGGTGTTGGCGTTGATCTTGGTGACCGCCACCGCCATGCCCGTGATCTCGTCCTGCAGCTGCACCTGGCCGTCCTTCAGGTCCAGCCCGGCGATGTCGATCTGCATGTTGTTGCGCGGCTGCGGCAGGTTGCCGTTGGCGATGGCCTGCACCGCGCTCTGCGCCGCGCCCGCCAAGGCTTCAGCCGGATTGGCCGGCGCCGCCGTGATCGGCGCGGTGCCGCCCACGAGATTGCTGAAATTGAAATGGCCCTGCTTGTCCCGCACCACACGGGCCTTGAAACCGGTGATCGCGACGTGGTCCACCACAAAGCTGTTGGACAGCAGCGGCCACACCGCGACCGCCAGACGGGTGCTATCGATGGAGGCGAAGGTTTCGGAGCTGTCCGGCTCGGACAGCGACACGCCCTGCACCGACAGCCCGATGCGCGGGAAGAGCGACAACTCGATCTCGCCGTCTATCGTCAACGTGCGTTGGTAGCGTTGCTGGACAAGCTCTTCCAGCTTGTACTTGTACGCGTTGGGGTCGAATGTCAGCAAGAAGATGGCCAGGCCAACGACGGCCACGACAACCAACACAACCAGGCCTATCAAAATGCGCTTGAACCACGTTTTCATTGCTGCCCCGTCGGTACCTCGACTGGAAATCCTTGAATGCCGTCCGCTGCGCCGGGCGCGCGGAAGGTGCTTTAGCTGCGGAAAAACCGCCAGGCCCATGTAGCCACGGCCTTTCAGGGCGTGCCCGCTCTCTTGCCGAGCCTGGGGCTGCGGCGCCGAAAATGGAATCTGCCAAGGAAAGCCTGATGAAGACGCCAGCCGAGCCAGCGTACAGATAGCGCTATCGTAACAAATCGGGCCGACTTCGCGCGGATGGCCGGGCGCGGCCGCGCAAAATCAACACTATCGGTATCGATGCGGCGTCTCGAAATCCGGCCTCGGACCTGACAACTTTCTGTCTCGCGGATTGTAGGGCTAGAATGATTGATACATCAATCATTGATAGATCCAACAATGTCCGCCCCCGCTACAGGCGCCCCGCACTCGCCCGGCCAAGTGCTTCCGTTCCGCCAAACCCTGCTTGCCATGCTGGGCATGTGCTTCGTCATGATGATGGTCGCCATCGATCAGACCGTGGTCGGCACCGCGCTGCCGACCATTGTTGCCGAACTCAAAGGCTTCGAACTGTATGCATGGGTAGCGACGTCTTACCTGCTTACCTCCGTCATCACCGTGCCTATCTTCGGCCGCCTGGGCGACTACTACGGGCGCAAGCCGTTCGTAGTGGCAGCCATCGTATTGTTCACCCTGGCCTCGGCGCTATGCGGCGCAGCCGACAGCATGTTCACGCTGGTCCTGGCGCGGGCGCTGCAAGGCATAGGCGGCGGCATGCTGGTAGGCACGGCGTTCGCGTCCATCCCCGACCTGTTTCCCGATCCCCACGTGCGATTGCGGTGGCAAGTCATGCTCAGTTCCGCCTTCGGCATCGCCAACGCCATCGGCCCGACCTTGGGCGGCGCGCTGACCGAGCACTATGGCTGGCGCTCGGTGTTCTACGTCAACCTGCCCATTGGCCTCCTCGGACTCTGGTTCGTCGCCCGCTATCTGCCGCATCTGCGCAACCACACGACCGGCCGCGTGCGGCTGGACTGGCAGGGTGCGCTGCTCATCGCCGTGGCGCTGGGCAGCCTGCAACTGCTGGTCGAGCTGTTGCCCAAGGAAGGGCTTAGCGCATCCATCCTGCTGCTGGGCGCGGGCAGCGCAGTAGCCTTCGCCCTGCTGTTCTGGTGGGAACGGCGCTGCCCCCACCCGCTGCTGCCGCTGGACATGTTCCGCAACCGCGGCCTCGCCATGCTCTTCACGCTGGCCCTGCTGGTGGGCGTGACCATGTACTCGCTGCTGTTCTACGCGCCGCTGCTGCTGCAAGGCGGCTTCGGGCTGTCGCCCCAGGACGCCGGCCTGCTGATCACGCCAATGGTGGTTTTCATCACGGTGGGCAGCATCGTCAACGGCCGCATCATCACCCGCATCCGCAATCCCAACCGCATGCTGTATGCGGGCTTCATCCTGATGGCGCTCTCGTGCCTGGGCATTGTTACCACCCATAGCTATACGTCACATGCGCTCATCGCTGCATACATGCTGATGGCCGGGCTGGGCATGGGTTTCATCATGCCCAACCTGACGGTCTTCGCGCAGCAGACCGCCGGCCGCAGCCACCTGGGCATCGCCACGGCGCTGCTGCAATCCCTGCGCATGATCGGCGGCATGTTGGGCACGGCGATCGTCGGCACCATGATCAACCACAGCTATTTCAGCGGCGTCGAATCCACGCTGCGCGGCGCTTCCGCCCGCTGGCTGCCAGAGCTGAATGATCCCCAGATGCTCGTCAATCCCGAGGCCCAGACGCAGTTCCTGGCACAATTGGCGCACCAAGGCCAGGACGGAACCTCGCTGATCGAGATCGCGCGCGTCGCGCTCGTCGGCGCCATCCACGAAGGGCAACTCATAGCCCTGGCGGTCGCGGTGTTCGCGCTCTGGTGCGTGCGGCGCGTGCCGCCGGTCCAGTTGATCCGCCCTTCCACACCAGAGCCGGCCGGCGTCGGAGAATAGCTTTTGCCCAAACAACAACAAGGCTTGCAGGTCATCCAGCACATGGGACAGGCCTATCGCGGCATGCAGAGCGCGTTCAGCAGCACCGTCGGCCACGCCCTGCCCCGTTGGCGCATTTTGCTGGCGCTGCATGAGTGCGGCCAATGTTCGCAGAAGCATCTGGCCGAACGCTGCCGGCTCGATCCCGCGTCGCTCACACGGCAGCTGCAGGCCATGGAAAAAATGGGCTGGATCGCGCGCGCAGTGGATCCGCAGGACAACCGCCTGACCAACGCCAGTCTCACGCCGGCCGGCCAGGCCGTGGTGGATGAAGCCCTGCCCAAGCGGGCGGCCTTCTTCGAAGAATCGCTCAAGGGTCTTTCGGCCGGCGATATCGACACCCTGAATCGCGTGCTGAGCGTGCTGGAAGCGAATTTCCTGCGGGCGGCGGACAAGGCGCCAAGCTAGCACAGGCTCCGCCGCCATAAGAAGTACGGTATCGGCCCATAGCAAAACACGATTCGCGAGCCATAAGGATCATCCAGAATACAAACCGACTCCCCCACATAAGAACAAAGAGGCGGCAATGGATTCGGTGTATTTGGTGGTGACGCTGGGTGCGGTCATCGCGGGCTTCGTGCAGGGCCTGTCAGGCTTTGCCTTCGGCCTGGTGGCGATGTCGTTCTGGGCCTGGGTGCTGGACCCGCGCCTGGCCGCGACGCTCGCGGTCTTCGGCGCCCTGGTCGGGCAGATCCTCGCCGCCATCACCGTGCGCCGCGGCTTCGATCTGCGGCGATTGCTGCCCTTCGTGATCGGCGGCCTGTTCGGCATTCCGCTGGGCGTGGCGCTGCTGCCGCGCCTGGACATGGACTGGTTCAAGACCATACTCGGCATCCTGCTTGTGATCTGGTGTCCCGCCATGTTGTTGGCCAAGAACCTGCCGAAGATCGCCGCAGGCGGGCGCGCCGCCGATGCGGCCGTCGGCATGGCCGGCGGCGTGCTGGGCGGCATAGGCGGCTTCACAGGCACGCTGCCCACCTTGTGGTGCACCCTGCGCGGATTCGACAAGGACGCGCAACGCGCCATCATCCAGAACTTCAACCTGTCCATGCTGCTGGTGACCATGGGCACGTATCTGGCCAGCGGCATCGTCACGCGCGCCATGCTGCCCATGTTCGCCATTGTCGCCGCCGCCATGCTGGTGCCGGTGTTGCTGGGGGCCAGGTTTTATATCGGCATCAGCGAGGCGCGCTTCCGGCAGATCGTGCTGGGGCTGCTGACGGCTTCCGGAGTCGCGTTGCTGGCCTCGGCGGTGCCGCGGCTGCTGGAGCGCATGGCATAGTTCCGTCCGTGACCGCAATACGGACAAACAATGCCCATGAATCCCGACCGCCGCTACCTCGTCATCCAGGCCCACGCCAGCGAGTTCCCCGAACCCATGCTGGTGCGCAAGGGAGATCGCGTCACCGTCGGCGAACGGTACGATGGCCCCGAGGGCTGGCCCGACTGGTATCTGTGCACGCCAGCAGGCCAACAAGCCGGCTTCGTGCCGGCGCAATTCCTGGACCGCCACGCCGACGGCAGCGCCACCATGCTGGAGGATTTCACCAACAAGGAACTGGATGTCGCGCAAGGCGAGTTGCTGCGCGGCGAACGCGAATTGAATGGATGGGTGTGGGCGGTCAGGCTCGTGGATGGCGAGGCGGGCTGGGTGCCGCTTGAAAACTTGCGGGTATGCAACCAGGATGCTCAGGCACAGGGATGAGACCGCCGTCGCGAGCTGACAGAGATCCACTGGCCCGTGTCGAACATCCAAGTGGACCGCCACCGTAGATTCGATCGTCGAGAAGTGATATCGGCTTCGCTCACATATCAGCTGGCCCCTCTGGCTAGAGTGCCTTCGTACGGAGATCAATGAGTTTACGCTGGTCGCGCATGGAGGATTCGGAACGATTGAAGGTGGGCGCCACCGCCGCCATCGGCTGCTCGCCATCCTCGATGCGTTTTGTCTTTGCCCTCGCCGCAGCCGCCGCCTTTGAAGTTGCCTTCTTGGTACTTGCCTGCGCAATGCGGCGGAAAGTGGCCATTATCGTGCGTTTGTCGTCGTCGAAGTCGCCATGATGGGTGGCGCCCGAGGCGGAAAGAGAGTCATCCGGCTCGGTGTTAGGCGCCAGCACCAGATCCACGCCCAATCGCTGCATCAGCCTCCGGTCAATGAAGCGCTCCATGCCCAGGATGGGGCAGCCATCGCGAAACAGTGGAATGCGCGCCGGGTCTTCGAAGGCGTTGGAAACCAGGTAAAGCAGCGACTTATTGTAGATGTGGCCGCAGTTGTCATCTCGCTCGGCCTTGTCCGTGAGGGCGAAGATAGCCATCTTTTCGATCCCTTTTTTCTCCAGCGCGGACTCGTAATGTTTTTTGAATAGCTCTACCTGGCAGGCGGGCGCCCACAGGGTGCAACTCTTTACGGGGATTTTCCGCTCGCCCAGCAGGCTGACCAACGGCGCCAGCAGGATGGAGCCGGCGCTGTGACCGACCATGTGCACCTCCAGCCCGGGCAGGCGTTTACACAAAGCCACCAGCAGGTCGGCGACTTGTTCGGCCGCCCCCCCCTTGCCGCTGGCAGCCAGGGCGTTCTGCTTCATCTCGCTCCAAGCGGATTTTCCGGTGAGCGTGCGCGCCAGCGGCTCCAGCGCATCGTCCAGGCGGTCCAGCATGAAGTCCTTGGCGGCGTCCAGCCCCCCCTCGGGCTTTCGGCGATTGACGGCATCGCGCAGGATGTTGGTGATGGTGGTCCAATAGTCCGAACGCCAGATAAAGGCCAATGGATAAACCTCGCCATCCAATAGCAACGGACGGTACTCGGCCAGCCGCTGCACTGCGGCCTGCTCACCCACCAAACCGCCGTGGGCATAAAGCAGTATCCGCGGCACCGCCCAATCACCGGTGACGCGGGGGATATCCTCGTCGAAAACACGCTGGAGTTCCTCAGTCGTGCTGCCGTAATCGCCACCGGCTTTGAGCGCGCCATTGTTGCCCACGCTGATGATGTGTGGCCGTAGGTCGGCGTAGGAATAGCTGACGGACTGGGCTGCCGTGGTGGCATGCACCGTCGCGGTAGATTCCGCCCGCCGCAGCGTGACTGGCGCGCCCAGGCGGGCCACCCAGACGTCGGTGCCGTTCTCCAGCCAGTCGTCGTAGCTCAGCAGACCGAAGCCGCTACGGCCCCAGTCGCCCCCCCAGGAATTCTGAATCCAGAAACCACGCTCGTCGTAGGCGACGATGGCAAAGGCATGTCCGCCCAGGATGGCGGACGACTGCTGGATCACCCCGTCCGCACCCACATGTGACCATCCGTCATGGACGGTGCAGGTTGCGTACAAGACGCCCACTTCGGCGATGGCCGAATGCATGGCCACCAGATCCTTGTGGTTAACGCGGAAGTAAGCCCCCAGCGGACGACGCAGCGCGTCGACCACGCGCTCGTCGTTCAGGCCGCCCTCGGCAGTAGAGCCCTTGGAGGCAGTCTTGAGTGCTTTCTTACCCACTTTAACGACGCCGCTGGGGTAGAGCGATTCGGAGCAGACGCCATGCTTGTGCCATCCTTTCATGGCTCCACGCGCGCTGGAACCGGAATAGTCTTCGCCCGGCCATTCGTCATAGCGGCGAGCCAATTCATACATCATGCGTGGACTTACCGGCGTTGCATCGGGTACCACGCGCCGGCGCAGCAGCAGGTAATGCGCCACGGTGGCCAGGCCATAGCCGGTACATGCCCCTTCGGCCCCCTGATCGAGGATAGGCACGTTGCATTCAAGATAATCACCCAGCGATACGTGCAAGGGCACTTCGATCAGCGTGGGGGTATACATCTGATCGCGGAAATCCAGGGTATCCGGCCGAGCATCGAGCCGCCGCGCAGGAACAGCGCCTGCTCCCCTCTTTTCGGTCGCGGCGTTCGCCTGACCGCGGCGGCGTTTGCCGCTTGCTTTCTGATCGGTCGGCTCCGAGGAAGCGGCCTCCGCGATCAACTCCCAGCCCCGTGTCAACGCCTCCGCTGCCATCGCGGGCGCCGCGCGCTGCGCGCCCGCCTTCCCGCCGCGCCGGGTGGCGTGCACCGGACCGGCAGCCACGTCGGGCAGGCTGCCACGCAGGACGTCAAGCGCCAGGGCATAGAGGCGCCGCCGGTCATCGGCACCATTCTGGCCTCCGTTGATGCGGCGCGTGATCTCGTCAAACAGGCCTGCATCGGCCAGCGCATTGAGCCCATTGCGTTCCCAGAACAGCCCCGCAATCCGGAAACCCACCACAGGGTCGGCCGCTAGTTCAGGCTGACCAACCAGATCCTGCCCCAGCAGTTCCCCGTAGCGCGCATAGTTCGCACGACCGGTGATCTGGATCGGTCCACGGCCCTTGAAGCGACGACCGTCGCCCGGCTGCGTGTTGCCAAGTTTGCGGGCCAGATCGCTGGGAGGCTCGTAGCGCTTCTGCGCTGCCGTCGGCCCCCAAAGTTCCTCCAGGAACTGCAATTCCCCCGACTCATGGCCCAACTGCGCCACAAAGGCGGCCGCCCGCCGCAGATTAACGTCGATCTGGTGAGCCGCCATGGCATTGTTGAGAGGCTCCAGGCATTGCGCACGGCGAAGCCGGGATGCATGGCGCATGATCTGCGCGAGTTGGGCATCAGTCAGCATGTTCGTCTCTTCCTCAGCCAGCATCGGTGGTCAGTAGATCTTCGCGTCCGATGCTAGCCATGCGCTTGCACGCTGCATATCCCTTCTATTGGGTATGGCGCACAGGCGGAGCTTGTCATAGGTAATTGGGCCCTTCCTTGACCATGGAGCAGGAAAGCCACCTGGCCGGAGCGTGGTTCTGCCATGGGATGACCGTCAAATGGCGGACACAGGGTTCGGTCCTGCAACGGGTGAAGGCGGAGCGCACCGCCCATCACCAGCGTTGCCGGCTACCGTCCAATCGTCGGATTTTGCTTGGAAGCTCGAATCGGCTACTGCCGCGCAGCAGCCTTGAGCGTTTCCTCTACTCTGGCCAGTTCCGCTTGCGTCTGAGGGCCGGCATTGCGCGCGCGGACAAGCGGCAGAACCTGTCCAGCCAAAGAGCGCGCATCTTGCGTCCAGGCACGGGGGTCCGTGCGAGAAAGAAAATAAAGCACATTGATCAAGCCGCTCGGAGAAAGCTTGTCGATCTGGTCGCTATTCAGCAACTTCAAAGCCTCGACAATGGCGTCCGCTGAATCGTTGAAGTCTCTCTGCAGCCTGCCCGTGGCGCGGCGGCGTTCGTCTACGCCAGGCGCATTCATCTGAGAAACAAGGCGGACAATTTCCGCATTTTCAATCTTGGCGATGGTCGCGACACTTTGCGCAGCGGCTTTGCGGACCTCCTCGTTGGGTGACTGCTGCAGCCCTGCGAGCAAGCCGTCCGCCTCTTCTTTGGAAAGTGCAAGCCGCACCATGGCAAGTGCAGCATTGCGCTTGGCCCCGTCTTGAACGCTCAGCTCGGGAACGAGACTGTAGACCCACTTGTAGCGCTCCACGCGTTCCTTGGACTCTTCAACGCTAGTGCTGCGTCGCCGAAGCTCGGCATCCAGCGCCGCAGTCTGAATCCTCAAATCCGCCTCGCGCTGGTCAATCTGTTGCTTGGTCTGCGCATTCCAGATCGTCAGTACGATGGTTACAAGCGTCCCCAAAACACCCACGCCCGCAACGATGCGGTCGAGCCATGATCGGGGAGTGCCTTGGGTATCCATCTCAGCGACCTCACAGGGTGGGTCCGTACGTGTTCGTTGGATTCCATGCATGCTACGGCGGGCATCGCCAGGTGTCTAGTCGCGGAACCACACCCTTTTCCGCGGAGACCGTGGTCAGCCTCAAGCGCTGGGCGATGACGGTGTTGAGTTCGCCGTTGGCACTGTCCAGAATCATGCGGTCCCTATTTTTCAAGGCGGCAGGCGGCGAGCGGCCGCATGCCAACGGCCGTAACTGGCCGGCGAAGTTCGGCGAGGCGCATCAAAGTTGCGTACTCGATGACATGCTCATATCCGGCTCGGCGGCACTGAACGACCAAGCTCCTCGCTGAAACCAAAAAGCCGCGCATTTGCGCGGCTTTTCAGGTACTTCCACAATTTCACCGAATTTCACGAAAGACCATGAAATCGCATTGAGTACAGCTACTGGAGGCAAAGCACCTTGGAGTGGCTGCAAACCGAATTCGGTGAGCACCTCCGGTCCGTGGCCGAGCACACCGATGAGGTGCACGCGCACCTCCACTTCTGTGTCGTCAATCCTGACGGTGGCAACGTCAAGCACTTGCACCCCGGCTTCCGCGCGGCAAAGGACGCTCAAACACCCAAGGAACAGCGCCTTGCCTACAACACGGCAATGCGCGCCTTTCAGGACCGATTCTGGGAGCACGTTGCCGGACCCCGTCTGGACTCGCTCGTTTGGGGCCGGGCCGCCAGCGCAGGCCGCGTTGCTTCAGCAGGCGCGTGAGATCAAGCGTGGGACGGGCGAACGAGACCGCCAACTGCGTTCATTTGCCGAGCAAGACCACGCGCTCCAGCATGTCGAGTCTCCGCTTCTTGGTCACTTCCTCCCACTCTTTCAGGGCCAGCCACTCCTTGGCGATGGTCTCGAATGTGTTCGCTGAGTCCTGCTCGCGCTTGATGCGTTCGATCTGGCGATTCTGGACGGGATTGATGCCCTCCCTGACCAGCTTCCGCGCCGCCTCGCACTTCGCTCTGGCCTCGCCGAGCGTCACGCTGGGGTAGTCGCCAAGCGCGAGCCAAGAGGCCTTGTCATTGAGCTTGAAGCGATAGCGCCAAGCCTTGATGCCGTTGAGTTTGATTTCTAGGTACAGCCCCTTGTAGTCATTGAGGCGGTAGATGCCTTCTCTAGGCTTGGAGGCTCGACACTGGGCGTCTGTCACGCATCGTGAAGGTCTCCTGTTCGTCCTCAGGGCTTCATCGCATACACCTTCATCGACCTGGTGCAAGATCCATATATACGCCCGTATTCACTTGCGCAGCGCTATCAAGTGTCGTTGCATGCAACGAGCTGAAATGAAAAAGCCCCGTATCCACGGGGCTTTGCGTCGTTTCAGGTGATGCACCTGCAAGCAGGTGAAATCGTCTGAAATGGCTTGCTCGAATCAGACGTTGAACAAGAAGTTCATCACGTCCCCATCCTGCACGATGTATTCCTTGCCTTCCGCGCGCATCTTGCCCGCTTCCTTGGCGCCCTGCTCACCCTTGTAGGTGATGTAGTCGTCATAGGAGATGGTCTGGGCGCGGATGAAGCCGCGTTCGAAGTCGGTGTGGATGACGCCAGCGGCCTGGGGCGCGGTGGCGCCGATCGGCACGGTCCAGGCGCGCACTTCCTTCACGCCGGCGGTGAAGTAGGTCTGCAGGCCCAGCAGCTTGAAGGCGGCGCGGATCAGGCGGTTCAGGCCGGGCTCTTCCATGCCCATGTCCGACAGGAAGGCCTGACGGTCGGCGTCGTCGAGGTCGACGATCTCGGATTCAATGGCGGCGCAGATGGCGACCACGGGCGCGTTGCGCGCGGCGGCGAATTCGGTCAGGCGGTCGAGCAGCGGATTGTTGGTGAAGCCGTCGTCCGCCACGTTGCCCACGTACATCGCGCGCTTGGCGGTGATGAAGCAGAGCTGGGCGATGTCGGCCTTTTCCTCGGTGGAGAGGTCCAGCGCACGGATCGGCTTGGCTTCGTTCAGCTGGGCCACGCACTTTTCCAGCACGGCCACGATGCGCTGCGATTCCTTGTCGCCCGAACGCGCGGTCTTCTGGTGGCGTTGCAGGGCCTTTTCAGCGGTCTGCAGGTCGGCCAGGGCCAGTTCGGTTTCGATGACTTCGATGTCGGCGATGGGATCGACCTTGCCGGCCACGTGGATCACGTTGGGATCTTCGAAGCAGCGCACCACGTTGACGATGGCGTCGGTTTCGCGGATGTGCGAGAGGAACTGGTTGCCCAGGCCTTCGCCTTTGCTCGCGCCGGCGACCAGGCCCGCGATGTCGACGAATTCGACGGTGGCGGAAAGGATGCGTTCGGGCTTGACGATTTCAGCCAGCTTCTGCAGACGCTGATCCGGCACTTCGACCACACCGACGTTGGGTTCGATGGTGCAGAACGGATAGTTCTCGGCGGCGATGCCGGCGCGGGTCAGAGCGTTGAAGAGGGTCGATTTGCCTACGTTGGGCAGGCCGACGATGCCGCATTGCAGAGCCATGGGAATCCTGTGTAAGTACGGTATTGATCGTTAACGTTCTAGTTTACCCCGGCTGGGCGCTCAGGCCCCGCCGGCCGGGCCGCCGTTGCGGCCCCGGTCAGGCTGCGGCGGCGGGAACCCAGCGCATGATGATCCAGATCATCAAAATGGGGCCGGCGTTGAAAGCGGAATGCAGCAATATGGCTGCGCCGATTCCGCGGCGCACGCGCATCCAGCCCAGCACGAGGCCCGTGAGCCATTGCGGCAGCACCAGCAGGGGCAGCAGCCAGTATGGCGTCTTGCCGTAGACGAAGTTGGTCAGGTGCACCGCGGCAAAGGTCAGCGCGACCAGGTGGAACACCAGGCCGAAATGCTGCAAGTAATAGCGCCGCCAGGCGGTGTCCCAGCCTCGTAGCGGTTCGGGGCGCTGGCGCGCGCCCCAGCAGGCCAGGATGACGAATGCAGCCAGCAGCAGGCCGGTCCAGACCTTGGGCCCCCACAGCACCACGGGCACCATCGCCGGGATCAGCCATAGCGCCTGTCTTGGACGGCGCAGGCCATAGCGGAACAGTATCTCTTCCACCAGCGGCGCCCAGATGACGGCGGTCAGCCAGGGGATGTTGGCGGGATCGAGCCGATGCGTAACGCCGCCGAGCCCGGCGGCGGCCACCGCCACCGGCCCCAGTGCGAACAGGTTCACGGCCCACAGCAGCGCGGCCCAGGCCAGCAGGCGTCCAGGCCCCAGGCCCGGCCACCAGTCGGCCACCAGCCCGCTCGCGGACGCGCGGCCCGGCAGGCGCGAAGCCGGATGCGGGTGCCGGATGAAGCGCCAGAAATCCGCAACTTCGCTGCGAAAGCGAAGTTTTCCGCCAGATAGCGAAGCCGATTGCCGCTGGTCCGTCATCAGGCCTCGTTGCCGCTGTGGAGTTGGCGTGTCGCCAGGGGAAAATCTCCGGCCAGCATCGCCGGCACGACCGCGCGACACCGGTCGATCACCGCTTCGATCTCTTTCTGTTCCTCGCGGCGCGGCGGATGCAGCACGAAGTCCGCCACCTGCTGGGCCAGGCCCAGCGTGCGGGGATGGCCGATGCCGATGCGCAGGCGCCAGAAGTTGGGGCTGCCCAAGGCCGCCTGGATGTCCTTCAAGCCATTGTGGCCGGCGTGCCCGCCGCCCTGCTTCAGTTTCACCTGACCGGGCATCAGGTCCAACTCGTCGTGCAGCACCAGCACCTGCTCGGGCACAAGCTTGTAGAAACGAGCCAACGCGCCCACCGCCTGGCCGGAACGATTCATGTAGGTATTGGGCTTCAACAGCAGCACGTTGTCGGCGCCCAGACGGGACTTGGCCACCATTCCGAAAAAGGACTTCTCCAGCGCAAAAGAAGCGCGCAAGTCGTCCGCCAGATGGTCGGCCAGCCAGAAGCCGGCGTTATGCCGGGTCGTTTCGTAGTCAGGGCCAGGATTACCCAGTCCGACGATGAGGCGTATAGGAGTAGACATGATGGGGGGTGTTTAAACCAAAAAACCCTGCGCATGCAAATGCACACGCAGGGTTTCGGGTACCAGCCGTGGAAAGCCCGAGGGCTTTCCGGCAGAACTTAGGCGGCCGGAGCTTCGGCAGCGCCTTCGTCGGCGGCAGCGCCGCCCTTGACCACGGCCGTGGCGGCCAGCAGCGGGTTGGCGTCACCGCCGTGGGGCACGTACGTCACGCCCTTGGGCAGCTTGATGTCGGCCAGGTGGACCGAAGCGCCAGGCAGCAGGTCCTTCAGGTCCACTTCGATGAACTGGGGCAGCGCTGCCGGCAGGCAGGTGATTTCCAGTTCGGTCAGGACGTGGCTGATGATGGCGCCGCCCAGCTTCACGGCCGGCGAGACTTCAGCGTTGATGAAGTGGAACGGGACCTTGGTGTGCAGGGCCTGGTTGGCGTCCACGCGCTGGAAGTCCACGTGCAGGACTTGCGGCTTGTAGGCGTGCCATTGAACCGAACGCAGCAGGACTTGCTCTTCCTTGGCTGCGCCTTCCAGCGCCATTTGCAGGATCGACGCGTGGAATTCTTCCTTGCGCAGGGCGTGGTAGATCTCGTTGTGGTCGAGTTCGATGTTCAGGGGGGCAGCCGTACCGCCATAAACGATGGCGGGAACGCGGCCCGCGCGGCGCAGGCGGCGGCTCGCACTCGAACCCTGGACGCTACGCGCAGTGGCATTGAATTTCATGGAAAACTCCAAAAACAATAAATGGCGAAGAGACTTCGCCGATTAGTGCACGGCACGCGAAATGCGCGCCGTGTTTGTTGCGCCTTGCCGCGACCAGCAAGGCGCAAAACTCTGTATCCGGACTACCCGTCCGAGGGCCGCTACGTCTTAATCGACGAACAGCGAGCTGACCGATTCCGCGTTCGAGATACGCAGGATGGTCTCGCCCAGCAGCGCGGCGCACGACAGCTGGCGGATCTTGCCGCTGGCCTGGCCTTGCTCGGAGAGCGGAATGGTGTCGGTGACGACCAGTTCGTCCAGTTCCGACGCTTCGATGCGGTCGATGGCGCCGCCCGACAGCACGGGGTGCGTGCAATAGGCGTAAACGGCGCCGGCGCCGCGGTCCTTCAGGGCCTGGGCCGCCTTGCACAGCGTGCCGGCGGTGTCGACCATGTCGTCCATGATGATGCAGGTGCGGCCGTCGACTTCACCGATGATGTTCATCACTTCCGACACGTTGGCGCGCGGACGGCGCTTGTCGATGATGGCCAGATCGGCTTCCAGCTGTTTGGCCAGCGCGCGGGCCCGCACCACGCCGCCGATGTCCGGGGACACGACGACCAGGTTCGAGAAATTGCGGCGCCAGATGTCGCCCAGCAGGATCGGACCCGCGTAGATGTTGTCCACGGGGATATCGAAGAAACCCTGGATCTGGTCGGCGTGCAGGTCCATCGTCAGGACGCGGTCGACGCCAGCCACTTGCAGCATGTTGGCCACGACCTTCGCCGAGATGGCCACGCGCGCCGAGCGCGGGCGGCGGTCCTGGCGGGCATAGCCGAAATAGGGAATGGCGGCGGTGATGCGGCCAGCGGAAGCGCGGCGCAAGGCATCGACCATCACCATGATTTCCATCAGGTTGTCGTTGGTGGGGGCACAGGTGGGCTGCAGGACGAAGACGTCCTTGCCGCGCACATTCTCGTTGATCTCGACCATCACTTCGCCGTCCGAGAAGCGACCGACGGTCATCTTGCCCAGGGACATATCGAGGTGGTTGACTACGTCCACGGCCAGCCGAGTATTGGCGGTGCCCGTGAAAATCATGAAGCTATCGTTTGCCATGATGGATGATGCGATGGTCGTTTTAAGACACTAACGAGATGATGCGAGGTAATGCACCAGCGGACCCGGAAAATAAAAAAGCTGCTGAACCCGGGCCAGTGTCTTACAGGCGTGTTCAACAGCTTTTTTATGTATTCGGTTGGCTGGGGAGGAAGGATTCGAACCTTCGCATGCCGGAATCAAAATCCGGTGCCTTAACCAGCTTGGCGACTCCCCAACTATCTTGCAATCCAATTCCGCAACGGATGTTCAGCTAACCCAGTACATGCCTGCACTAACCGAAACCGTGGATGCGTTTGGCTGAATGTTTTATCAGCGCCGCGCATTATAGCGGATATTTCTGCTTCTGCCAAAACGGCTTCGGAGAGTTCGGAAAATTCGGCGAATAAACACGCGCCAGATCCCGACATGCGAACTGGAGTTCCACGAAGGACCTCCTGCTCAGCAAGCCACCGCGATGCCCCAAGCACTTCTGGGTAAAGGCGGTAGACCACCGGCTCCAAATCATTCCTGCCGAAGCGGGAAGTAGGCGAAGCAAGAAAGACCGCTATTGTGATGGAAGAAGAATCTCTTGTCAAATCAGGTGCGGAAAATATTTGTGGCGTGGGCACGCTGGCGTCCGGCTGCGCCACCAGATATGCACGATCCGGCAGCGTCACCGCCGTCAGGTCTTCGCCTACACCCTGGGCGAATGCGGATTGACCGAAGACAAACACGGGCACATCGGCGCCCAGAGGCAAGGCCAGCTCCATGAGTTCGCGCCGCGACAGCCCGGTATTCCACAACTTGTTCAGCGCGATCAGCACGGATGCCGCATCGCTGGAGCCGCCGCCCAGGCCGCCGCCTTGCGGGATGCGCTTTTCCAGGCCGATCTGCACGCCCTGCTTCGTACCCGTGGCCCGCTGCAGCGCATGCGCCGCGCGCAGGGTCAGATCCTGCTCTTCGGGCACGCCAGGCAGCTCCGTGGCGCGGCTGATGACGCCGTCGGCGCGCACATCGAAATGCAAGGTGTCGCACAGGTCGATAAAGCGGAAGGCGGTTTGCAGCAGGTGATAGCCGTCGGCGCGCCGGCCTACGACGTGCAGGAACAGATTGAGCTTGGCGGGAGCGGGTACGTCGTAGAGAGTCACGGCTGAACAAACAAAAAAAAAGCGGTCGCCCGATTTTACCGGGCGACCGCTGATTCCGGGCCAAGACGGCCCGCCATTCAAGGCTGATTGACGACCAGACGCAGCATAATGCGCCGGCCCGGCTCCTGGCGTTCCAACACCAGCAATTGGGGACCTAGCGTGTCGTAACGTGAGAGCCGCGCGCGCCAGCCGCCCTGCTCAAAAGCCGCCAGGCGACCCAGTTCGTCGCGCGACACTTCGGTCGCTTCGGGCGTGGCCGCCAGCTTGCCCCGCAGCCAGTCACGCAGCCCGGACACGGGCATGCTGCTGCCCAGCGCTTCCGCGGCCAGGGCATCGGGATTGTCGGCGACCAGGCGGGTGCCGTCGGCCTTGGTCAGGCTGGCCGCGCCGGGCCGTCCTTCCACCCGAGCCTCGGTCGAACCCAGCGGGTTGGTCAGGTCCAGCACATACTGGCGGCCATCGTCCGACCACGAGAAGCCGCCCTGCACGGCGTTCTGCTTGCCGCTTTCCTCGTTGACGGTAATGGCGAAGCGGCCGATGCGCGAAAACGCGTCGGCGCTGGCGCCTTCGATCGGTTTGGGCGTGGTGCAGGCCGCCAGCGTCGCCGCCAGCATTGCCATCAGGAACCAGCGCAGCGGCGCGGCGGCGCCGAGCGCACGTTGAAACACTGCGGTCACAGGCTGATCCCCAGGCGCTTGGCCACGTCCTGAACAGTCTTGTTCTTGGGATCCTTGGCCACCGCGGCGCGCAGCAACTCGACGGCCTGGTCGCGCTTGCCCTGGGTCCAGAGAACCTCGGCCAGGTGGGCTGCGATATCTGCTTCCGGACGCACGCTGTAGGCGCGCCGCAGGTAGTCGGCGGCAGCTGCGGAATCGCCCATGCGGTACTTGACCCAGCCCATGCTGTCGAGGATGAACGGATCGTTGGGCGCGAGCTCCAGCGCTTGCGTGATCAGATCCAGGGCCTCGGGCAGGCGCTGGTTGTGATCGGCCAGCGTGTAGCCCAGCGCGTTGTAGGCATGCGCATGATCAGGGTCCAGCGCGATGACCTGGCGCAGCATGCGTTCGAGGTCGGCCAGACGGTTCTGGCGTTCGTACAGCATGGCCAGTTCGTACTTGATCTCGACCGTGTCGGGCAGCGCCTGATCGGCCGCTTCCAATACCGACACCGCCTGCTGCACGCGGTCGGCGTCGCGCAGGATCTGGGCCTTGGTCAATACGCCGAGCGTACGCTCTTCCTCGTCCTGCGGGCCGGCGGCGTCGATCATGGCCAGCGCGTCGTCAATGCGACCGCTCTTGGCGCGCAAGGCGGCCTGGCGCATGCGCACCGAGTAGCGCAGCGTCGGATCGTCGATACGGCCCAGTTCAGCAATGGCGTCGTCGTAATGGCCCTGGTCTTCGGCGATGCGGGCCAGCAAGACATGGGCGTCGGCCGCGGCGGCGCCGGCATCGGTTGCGCCCGGGACGGTCGCGCGCTGGCGTTGCTGCTGCACGTCCAGATACTGTTGCAACAGGCTCTTGGCCTGCGGCAATTGCCCGGCCTTGTAGGCCAGTTGCGCCTGCATGAACAGGAGGTCGAAATCTTCCGGCGAACGGCGCGACATGGCCTGCAATTCAGCCAGCGCGCCGTTGTAGTCGCCGCTGTCGGCCAACTGGCCGGCCAGCATCAGGCGCACCTTGCGGGCGTTGGGATTGCGGGCGATATAGGCGCGCGCCTCGGCCTGCGCGCGCTGCGGGTCCACTTTGTAGCCGTATTCCAGCACGCGCAGGGCCGCGGGTTCCGACTTGGGATCCGCCGCCAGGGCCGCGCGCGACTCCTGCGCGGCACGGGTGTAGTCGCCCGAGGCGGAAGCCACGTCAGCCAGCGCCAGGTGCGCTGCCGGCAGCTTGCGCACGCTGTCGCTCAGGGATTCGTCGAGGATGCGCAGGGCGAGGCGGCGGTCGTTCAGGCGGCTCAGCACGGCCAGGGCCTGGCCGATGGCGGCCGGCTTGTCGCGCGAGGAATCGATGCGGTTGCGCAGGGCCTGCGACAGGCCCTTGGTCTGGCCGTTGGCGGCGGCCAGCGCCAGCTCGGTGGAACTGGCCTCCACGTCGTTGGGAGACAGGCGCGCCCAGACCCGCGCGGCGTCCAGGGCGCCGGGCAGGTTGCCGCCGGCCAGTTGGAATTCGAGGGCGCGGCGAGCCAGGCGTGGATCGCCGGTATCCCGCGCCAGGCCCAGCATGGTGGTAGCCGCGGAACCGTACATGCCGCGCTGCGCGGCGATCTCGGAGGCGAGCACGCGATAAAAAATGTCCGCGGTCAGCGAGACATAGGGCAACTGCCCGGGGCGCAGCCGTATGACTTCGGTTTCAGGGTGGCGGCTCTGGGGCGCCATCCTGGGCCCGGTCGCATCGCGCGTCCGGCTGTCGGCGGCCTGGGCCGGCGGGGTCAGTATTGCTGCCAGCGCAAGCGCTAGCGCGGCGATCCCGATGTTTATAGGTTTGAAAGACGACTTCACGCGGCCCGTCCGGTTGATGGCACAATCTTCGTACACGCAATTAATGATCTTACACTGGCTCATGCCGGAACTGCCTGAAGTCGAAACCACGCGTCGGGGAATCGACGCCGTCATCACCGGCCGGACGCTCACGCGCCTGGTCATCCACGAATCCCGCATGCGCTGGCCGATCCCGCAGGATCTGCCGTCGCTGGTCGCTGGCCGCGCCGTGCTGGAATGCGCGCGCCGCGGCAAGTACCTGCTGCTGCGATTCGAACACGGCACCCAGATCGTGCATCTGGGCATGTCGGGGTCGCTGCGCAGCGTCGCGCCTGGTGAATTCCTGCGCAAGCACGACCATGTCGAATGGATCTTCGAACAGGCCGTGCTGCGCCTGCATGACCCGCGGCGCTTTGGCGCGGTGCTGTGGCACCCCGAATCCGACGGCCCCATCGAAGCCCACCCCCTGCTGGCCAAGCTGGGCATCGAACCCTTCGATCCACGGTTCGACGGCGCCTGGCTGCACCGCCATTTCAAGAACCACAGCGCCGCCATCAAGCAGGTGCTGCTGGCCGGCATGGCGGTGGTGGGCGTGGGCAATATCTATGCGTCGGAAAGCCTGTTCCGCGCCCGAATCAATCCCAAGACGCCAGCCAACAAACTGTCGCCCGCCCGCTGCGAGCGCCTGGCCGACATGGTGCGCGCCACCCTGGCCGATGCCCTGACCTCCGGCGGCAGCACACTGCGGGACTACGTCGGAGCCACCGGCGAACCAGGCGCCTACTTCGAGATCCACGCCGCCGTCTACGAACGCGAGGGTCTGCCCTGCCGCGTCTGCGCCACCCCGATACGGCGCATCGTCCAAGGCCAGCGCGCCACCTACTATTGCCCGAAATGCCAAAGGAATTGACCGCTGCCGCCCCGGAAATCCACGGGAAATCCCTGTAAAAACAAGACCATTTGTTTATAGCAAACGTATTGCACGAAAACTAACGTCAAGCTATATTCCTTCCACACACCGTATTCCTATAAAAGTGGAAGGAGCCTCCATGAGCAAGCAATTCGCCTCGCACGCCGACCTGGACGACAAGGTCGTCTCGTTCGAAAAACTGTCCGACAACGCCTATGCCTACACGGCCGAAGGCGATCCCAACACGGGCGTGATCATCGGCGACGAGGCCGTCATGGTGGTCGACACCCAGGCCACCCCTGTCATGGCACAGGACGTGATCCGCCGCATCCGCGAAGTCACTGACAAGCCCATCAAGTACATCCTGCTGTCGCATTACCACGCCGTGCGCGTGTTCGGCGCGTCGGCCTACAACGCCCAGGAAATCCTGGCCAGCCGCGACACCTACGACCTGATCGCCGAACGCGGCGAACAGGACAAGGCCAGCGAAATCGGCCGCTTCCCCCGCCTGTTCCGCAATGCCGAATCGATTCCGCCGGGCCTGGTCTGGCCGACGATGACGTTCAAGGGCGAAATGACGGTCAACCTGGGCAACCTGGAAGTCAAGCTGCTGCAAGTGGGCCGCGGCCACACCAAGGGCGACACCATCGCCTGGTTGCCCGAGCAGAAGATCCTGTTCGCTGGCGACCTGGTCGAATACCAGTCCACCCCCTACTGCGGCGACGCCTACTTCCGCGACTGGCCCAGCACGCTGGACGCGCTGTCTGGCTTCGAAGCCGAGAAAATGGTCCCGGGCCGCGGCCCCGCGCTGAAGAACGCCACCGAAGTCCGCCAGGGCCTGGCCGGCACGCGCGCCTTCCTGACCGACCTGTACGGCGCGGTGAACCGCGGCGTGGCCGAGGGCAAGGACCTGAAGACCATCTACCGCGAGGTCTACGACTTCATGAAGCCGCGCTACAGCGACTGGGTGATCTTCGACCACTGCATGCCGTTCGACGTGTCGCGCGCCTATGACGAGGCCACCGGCTACACCCACCCGCGCATCTGGACCGACAAGCGCGATCTGGAGATGTGGGCGCAGCTGGAAGGCTGATCCCGGCGGGCCGCCAACGGCCCATCCGAGCACCAACCGGAATCGCGCGCCGCAAGGCGGCGCGCGGCTTCGTGACATAAAAACAATATGACCCACACAGGAGACAACCGTGGGAGACATCGACTTTCAGGCGATGGAATTCGCCTATGAAAAACACGCCGACCAGGCCGCCAGCGAGCTGGCGCGCCATCAGGTGGTGGTGGTGGGAGCCGGCCCGGTCGGTCTGACCACGGCGCTGGACCTGGCGCGCCAGGGCGTGCGCGTGGTGGTGCTGGACGACGACTTCCGCCTGTCGACCGGCTCCCGCGCCATCTGTTTCTCCAAGCGCACGCTGGAGATCTGGGACCGCCTGGGCGTGGGTCAACGCATGATCGACAAGGGCGTGTCCTGGAACGTGGGCAAGGTCTTCTTCCGTGAGCAGGAAGTCTGGCGCTTCGACCTGCTGCCCGAACCCGGCCATCGCCGCCCGGCCTTCATCAACCTGCAGCAGTACTACGCCGAAGGCTATCTGTACGAGCAGGCGCGCCAGGAGCCCAACATCGATCTGCGCTGGAAGAACAAAGTTGTCGGCCTGGAGCAGCGCGATGACGGCGTGGTCCTGAACGTGGAAACCCCGGACGGCGCGTATGCCTTGCATGCCGACTGGCTGATCGCCTGCGACGGCGCGCGTTCGCCGGTGCGCAAGCTGATTGGCCAGGAAAGCCACGGCCGCATCTTCCGCGACCGCTTCCTCATCGCCGACGTCAAGATGCAGGCGGACTTCCCGACCGAGCGCTGGTTCTGGTTCGACCCGCCCTTCCATCCCAACCAGTCCGTGCTCTTGCACCGCCAGCCCGACAATGTCTGGCGCATCGACTTCCAGCTGGGCTGGAACGCCGACCCGGTCGAGGCCGTCAAGCCTGAAAACGTGCTGCCGCGCATCCGCGCACTGCTGGGCCCCGACGCGCGCTTCGAGCTGGAATGGGTCAGCGTCTATACCTTCGCGTGCGAACGCATGGACAAGTTCCGCCACGGCCGTGTCGTCTTCGCCGGCGACTCCGCGCACCGCGTATCGCCGTTCGGCGCCCGCGGCGCCAACAGCGGCGTGCAGGACGCGGAGAACCTGGCCTGGAAACTGAAGCTGGTGCTGGCCGGCCAGGCGCCCGAGACACTGATCGACAGCTACGCCGTCGAACGCGAATACGCCGCCGACGAGAACATCCTGAATTCATCGCGCGCCACCGACTTCATCACGCCCAAGAGCGACATCAGCCGCAATTTCCGCAACGCGGTGCTGAACCTGGCCAAGACCCATCCGTTTGCGCGCTCGCTGGTCAACAGCGGCCGCCTGTCGCTGCCCGCGACCTACGCCGGTTCGCCGCTGAACACGCCGGACACCGACGCCTTCAGCGGCCGCATGGTGCCGGGCGCGGTGGCGCTGGACGCGCCCGTGAACGCGCAAGATTGGTGGCTGGCGCAATTGGACGGTGAATTCGTGCTGGCGTTCTTCTGTGGCGACGCCCTGCCCGACCGCAACACGCTGCTTGCCCTCCAGGCGCTGCGCATGGCGCCTGTGCCGGTCAAGGCCGTGCTGGTCGCCAGCCCGCAATGCGATCTGTCCGCGCTGCCCAAGGAGCTGGCGTCCGTCACGGACCGCGAAGGCTGCCTGGGCAAGCGCTATGACGCGCAAGCCGGCACGGCCTACCTGATCCGCCCCGACCAGCACATCACCGCCCGCTGGCGCGCCTTCGACGCCGACGCCGTCACCGCGGCCGTCAGCCGCGCCACGGGCCGGGCCTGAACTTCGAGATCACTCCATCATGCTGATTACCGAAACCAACCTGGTCTCGCCTGACGACTTCTACGAAGCGCTGATCGAGACCCACCGCGACCTCACCAACGAGCAAAGCCAGGAGCTCAACGCGGCGCTGATCCTGTTGCTGGCCAACCACTTGGGCGACATGGAAGTGCTGCGCGAGGCGCTGCGGCAAGCGCGGGCGTCCGTGGCGCCGTAGTTCCCTTCACGCCCCGACCGCGAACGCATTGACGATCAACGCGCGCAGCCATTGGTTGCCGCTGTCGCGGTCCACCCGGCGCTGCCAGTACATGTTGGTCTGCAGCGCCGGCACTCTTATCGGCGGCGTCATGTAGCGCAGGCCGAATGGCGGCGCGGCGCTGGCGGCAAGTTTTTCGGGCACGGTGGCCAGCAGGTCGGTCGCGCTGACGATGTAGGGCACGGCCGAAAAATGCGGCACGCTGAAATGCTCGGCCAGATCGACGCCGGCGCGTTCCATGGACTGGTTGACCTGCCCATAGGGCGCCGCGCGCGACACGATGAGGTGGCGCTCGGCCCGGAAGGCCTTGAGGCTCATGCCGGCGTGCGCCGTCGGATGCGCCTGCCGGAACAGGGTCGCATAGCCCTGGCGGAACAGCATGCGCTGTAGCGTACCCGCCCCCATTTCATCGAATGCGCCGATCGCCAGATCCACCCGCCCGGCCTCCATTTCCCGAGGCAGATCCGGTCCCTGCACCCGCACCGAATCGATGCGCACCTGCGGCGCCACCTGCACGCAGACTTCCATCAGGCGCGGCATGAAGTGGATCTCGCCCACGTCCGTCATCGCCACCCGGAAGCGGCGGGTGCTGGTGGCGGCATCGAAGACGTCCTGGTCTTTTAGGGCCTGCGACAACATGGTCAACGCCTCGCTGACTGGGCCCGCCAGGCGCTGCGCGCGCGGCGTGGGCAGCATGCCCTGCGCCGTGCGCACGAACAGATCGTCGCCGAATGCTTCGCGCAGGCGGCGCAGCGCGTTGCTGACCGCGGGTTGCGACAGGTCCATGCGCCGCGCCACGGCCGACAGATTGCGGTCCTCCAGCAGATGCTGGAACAACAGCAGCAGATTCAGATCGACATCGCGCAGCTCGGCCATACGCCCCCCTACTATTCACAAAATTTATAGTCTCTATTTTTGCATTCCCATAGCCGTAGCGGGGATTTTTTCCGACAATGCCATATGGGCTCCGGAAACCTTCCGCACGAGCCACCCGCACCAGGCCGCGCGGCCAAGCACCGCGCCGCCGCTCAGGAGGAATCCATGGAACTGCAATACCAGACCGGCTTCGGCAACAGTTGCGCTACCGAAGCCCTGCCCGGCGCGCTGCCGCTGGGCCGCAACTCGCCGCAGCAATGCCCCTACGGCCTGTACGCCGAGCAGTTGTCCGGCACCGCCTTCACCGCGCCGCGCAGCGAAAACCGCCGCTCCTGGCTCTACCGCATCCGTCCCGGCGCGCAGCACAAGCCGTTCGAGGCCTTTGACGGCGCCGCCGGCTGGCAAAGCACCTTCGGCCAAGGTCCCGTCACGCCCAATCAGTTGCGCTGGAGCCCGTTGCCCATCCCCGCCGCCCCCACCGACTTCCTGGAAGGCGTGAAGACCTGGGGCGGCAACGGCGGCCCCGACGAACTCAGCGGCGTAGGCATCCACCTGTATGCGGCCAACCGTTCGATGCAAGGGCGCTACTTCTACAACGCCGACGGCGAACTGCTGCTGGTGCCGCAGGAAGGCCGCCTGCGCCTGGCCACGGAGCTGGGCCTGATCGACCTGGAACCGCTGGAAATCGCCGTCATCCCGCGCGGTGTGCGCTTCCGCGTTGAACTGCTGGACGGCAACGCGCGCGGCTACATGCTGGAAAACTTCGGCGCGGCCATGCGCCTGCCGGAGCTGGGCCCCATCGGCTCGAACTGCCTGGCCAATGCCCGCGACTTCAAGACCCCGGTGGCCTGGTACGAAGACCTCGAAGGCGACTTCGAACTCATCGCCAAGTTCACGGGCGGCTTCTGGCGCGCTTCCATCGACCATTCGCCGTTGAACGTGGTGGCCTGGCACGGCACGCACGCGCCGTACAAGTACGACCTGCGCAACTTCAACACCGTCGGCTCCATCAGCTACGACCATCCGGATCCCTCGATCTTCACGGTGCTGACCGCGCCGTCGGACACCCCGGGAACGGCCAACATGGATTTTGCGATCTTCCCGCCGCGCATCCTGGCCATGGAGAACACCTTCCGTCCGCCCTGGTTCCACCGCAACATCGCCAGCGAATTCATGGGGCTGATCCAGGGCGTCTACGACGCCAAGGCCGACGGTTTCGCGCCGGGCGGCGCCAGCCTGCACAACTGCATGAGCGGCCACGGCCCCGACGCCGAGACTTTCGAAAAGGCCTCGCACGCCGATACCAGCAAGGCCCACTACATCCGCGACACGATGGCCTTCATGTTCGAGACGCGGCGCGTCATCCGCCCCACGGAGCAGGCGCTGGCCTCGGTAGAATTGCAAGGCGACTACTACCGGTGCTGGCAGGGCATCGCCAAGCATTTCGACCCCAGCAAGGCGTGACGCGCAGGCCTTCTGCCATCCACGCCCGCGGCGATGAGCGCAAGCTCATCGCCGCTTGGCATTTGTAATTCCCGGCGCCTGACGCCCGGCCACCGCATAACCACACTGAAAGAGACACGCAGCCATGACCACCATCAACGAAACCCACGACCCGTCCCTGAAGAGCTGGATCGCCAGCGCCAACACCGGCGAGTCGGATTTCCCGGTGCAGAACCTGCCCTATGCCACCTTCCGCCGCAAGGGTTCGACGGAGTCGTTCCGCCCCGGCGTGGCCATCGGCGACCAGATCCTGGACCTGGCCGCGCTGGCCGCCAAACAGCCCTTCGAGGGCCTGGCAGCAGAAGCCCTGGCCGCGTGCGCCACGGACAGCCTGAACGCCCTGATGGCCCTGGGCCAGGCCCACTGGAGCGCCCTGCGCCTGGCGCTGTCGCGCGCATTGCGCGAAGGCGCTGCCCTGCGCGGCACGGTCGAGCCCCTGCTCGTCGCGCAAGCCGACGCCGAATACACCACGCCCGCCCGCATCGGCGACTACACCGACTTCTACATCTCGGTGCACCACGCCACCGCCGTGGGCAAGCAATTCCGCCCCGACAATCCCCTGTTGCCGAACTACAAGTGGGTGCCCATCGGCTACCACGGCCGCGCCTCCAGCATCGGCGTGGACCAGAAGTTCCCCCGCCCCGTCGGCCAGACCCGTCCCGCCAATGAAGGCGAAGCGCCGCAGTTCGGCCCCTGCGCCCGCCTGGATTACGAATTGGAGCTGGGCATCTTCGTCGGCACCGGCAACGCCCAGGGCGACCGCATCCCCCTGGCCGACGCCGAATCGCACGTGTTCGGCCTGTGCATCCTGAACGACTGGTCGGCGCGCGACATCCAGGCCTGGGAATACCAGCCCCTGGGCCCCTTCCTGGCCAAGAACTTCGCCTCCACGATCTCGCCCTGGGTCGTCACCATGGAAGCGCTGGAACCGTTCCGCACGCAGTGGATGCGCGGCCCGTCCGAACCGCAGCCCCTGCCCTACCTGGCATCCGATGCGAACCGCGCCAAGGGCGCCTTCGACGTGCAGATGGAAGTCCTGCTGACCACCGAAAAATCGCGCGCCGACAAGCAGCCGCCGGCCTTCCTGTCGCGCAGCAACTTCCGCGATGCCTACTGGAACGTGGCGCAGCTGATCGCCCACCACACCGTCAACGGCTGCAACCTGCAACCCGGCGACATGCTGGGCACCGGCACCCTGTCCGGCCCGCAACCTTCGGAAGCCGGCTCGCTGCTGGAACTGTGCAACGGCGGCAAGAATCCCATCGACCTGCCTTGGGGCGAAAAGCGCACCTTCCTGCAGGATGGCGACCAGGTCATCATCCGCGCCGAATGCGTGAAGGCAGGCTATCCGCGCATCGGCTTCGGCGCCTGCTCCGGCACCGTGCTGCCCGCCCGCGCCTGATCCGCGCCTAGTCCGCGCCGGCGCCCGCCCTGGCGGGCGCCGTCAACGCCTCGATCTCATCGTCCTTGGCCTGCCACTGCTGGCCCAGCCAGTGGTGAAAGGTCGTACGGAACGTCTTGTCGCCGGAATAGTTGCCTTCGCAAAACTCCGGCGGCACCGGCAACTGCCGCATGCGCACCAGCACCTGCCCCGCACGACCGCAGGCCAGATCCCAGAAGCTGGGCGCACCATCCGGATAGACGATCGTCACGTCTATCATCGAACGAAACCGCTTGCCCATCGCATTCAACGCCACCGCCAGTCCGCCCGCCTTGGGCTTGAGCAGATGCCGATACGGCGATCCTTGCGCAGCGCGCTTGGCAGGACTGAAACGCGTCCCTTCAGCAAATACCATCACGCTGGTCGGCACCAGCGAGAACTTCGCGCAGGCCCGCCGCGCAGTCTCCTGGTCCTGCCGCCCCAAATCCGGATTGCGGCGCAACGCCGCCTTGCCGTGGCGCTTCATGAACGGAAAATCCAGCGCCCACCACGCCAGCCCGATCACCGGCACATAGATCAGCTGCTGCTTCAGGAAGAACTTCAGCAACGGAATACGCCGGTTCAGCGACTGTTGCAACACGAAGATATCCACCCAGGACTGGTGATTGCAGTTCACCAGATACCAGTCCGCATAGCGCAGGCCGTCATTGCCCTGCACATCCCAGGGCACATCCTGGATCCGCGCCAGCCATCCGGCGTTGCAGGACACCCAGGCCGTGGCAATGCCGTTGAGCACGGGATCGACACCCCGCCTGACCGCCGCGAATGGCAGCAGCAGCTTCAACAAGGCCAGCGGGAACAGCAGCAGGCACCAGAACACCGTGTTGAGCGCCAGCCAGACGGTGCTGATAACGCCCGTCACCCAGGCGAAACGTCCACGCGGCAATGGCAACACGCGACGGCGCGCAGGCGCGCGAGCACTGGATTTGTTTGATTGGGCAGGCGCAGCGCGGCCAGCCCCGGAAGACGATTCAGGAAAAGTCATGCGCCAGTTTCCTACCTTCAGCAAAAACTCGACTTGCGCAGAATCAAGCCACGATCAGCGCACAGCGCACAGCGCCACCACCCACGGCAACACAGCGCAAGACACCGCGTATGCTCGATCAGGCCGCCCGGGCGGCCTGATCGAGCATACGCGGTGTCTTGCGCTGTGTTGCCGTGGGTGGTGGCGCTGTGCGCTGTGCGCTGATCGTGGCTTGATTCTGCGCAAGTCGAGTTTTTGCTGAAGGTAGGAAACTGGCGCATGACTTTTCCTGAATCGTCTTCCGGGGCTGGCCGCGCTGCGCCTGCCCAATCAAACAAATCCAGTGCTCGCGCGCCTGCGCGCCGTCGCGTGTTGCCATTGCCGCGTGGACGTTTCGCCTGGGTGACGGGCGTTATCAGCACCGTCTGGCTGGCGCTCAACACGGTGTTCTGGTGCCTGCTGCTGTTCCCGCTGGCCTTGTTGAAGCTGCTGCTGCCATTCGCGGCGGTCAGGCGGGGTGTCGATCCCGTGCTCAACGGCATTGCCACGGCCTGGGTGTCCTGCAACGCCGGATGGCTGGCGCGGATCCAGGATGTGCCCTGGGATGTGCAGGGCAATGACGGCCTGCGCTATGCGGACTGGTATCTGGTGAACTGCAATCACCAGTCCTGGGTGGATATCTTCGTGTTGCAACAGTCGCTGAACCGGCGTATTCCGTTGCTGAAGTTCTTCCTGAAGCAGCAGCTGATCTATGTGCCGGTGATCGGGCTGGCGTGGTGGGCGCTGGATTTTCCGTTCATGAAGCGCCACGGCAAGGCGGCGTTGCGCCGCAATCCGGATTTGGGGCGGCAGGACCAGGAGACTGCGCGGCGGGCCTGCGCGAAGTTCTCGCTGGTGCCGACCAGCGTGATGGTATTTGCTGAAGGGACGCGTTTCAGTCCTGCCAAGCGCGCTGCGCAAGGATCGCCGTATCGGCATCTGCTCAAGCCCAAGGCGGGCGGACTGGCGGTGGCGTTGAATGCGATGGGCAAGCGGTTTCGTTCGATGATAGACGTGACGATCGTCTATCCGGATGGTGCGCCCAGCTTCTGGGATCTGGCCTGCGGTCGTGCGGGGCAGGTGCTGGTGCGCATGCGGCAGTTGCCGGTGCCGCCGGAGTTTTGCGAAGGCAACTATTCCGGCGACAAGACGTTCCGTACGACCTTTCACCACTGGCTGGGCCAGCAGTGGCAGGCCAAGGACGATGAGATCGAGGCGTTGACGGCGCCCGCCAGGGCGGGCGCCGGCGCGGACTAGGCGCGGATCAGGCGCGGGCGGGCAGCACGGTGCCGGAGCAGGCGCCGAAGCCGATGCGCGGATAGCCTGCCTTCACGCATTCGGCGCGGATGATGACCTGGTCGCCATCCTGCAGGAAGGTGCGCTTTTCGCCCCAAGGCAGGTCGATGGGATTCTTGCCGCCGTTGCACAGTTCCAGCAGCGAGCCGGCTTCCGAAGGTTGCGGGCCGGACAGGGTGCCGGTGCCCAGCATGTCGCCGGGTTGCAGGTTGCAGCCGTTGACGGTGTGGTGGGCGATCAGCTGCGCCACGTTCCAGTAGGCATCGCGGAAGTTGCTGCGCGACAGGAAGGCCGGCGGCTGCTTGTCGGCGCGCGATTTTTCGGTGGTCAGCAGGACTTCCATCTGCACGTCGAAGGCGCCCTTGGCGCGGTTCGCATCGGATGCCAGGTAGGGCAGGGGCTGCGGTTCGGACGGGCCGCGCATCCACTGCGTGCGGAACGGTTCCAGCGCTTCCATGGTGACGACCCAGGGCGAGATCGTGGAGGCGAAGTTCTTGGCCAGGAAGGGGCCCAGGGGCTGGTATTCCCAGGCCTGGATGTCGCGCGCCGACCAGTCGTTCAGGATGCACAGGCCGAACACGTGCGATTCGGCGTCGGCCAGGGGGATGCGGTCGCCCTGGGCGTTGCCGGTGCCGACGAAGATGCCCAGCTCCAATTCGTAATCCAGGCGGGCGCAGGGGCCGAACTGCGGCGCTTCGCCTTCATTGGCGGGACGGGTCTGGCCGACGGGGCGGGGGAACTTCTGGTCCACGCCGATGCTGGAGGCGCGGCCGTGGTAGCCGATGGGCACCCACTTGTAGTTCGGCAACAGGGGATTGTCGGGGCGGAATTGCTTGCCCACGGCGGTGGCGTGGTGCACCGAGATGTAGAAGTCGGTGTAGTCGCCGATGCGGGCGGGCGTGGTGTATTCGGCGTCGGCTTGCGCGACGAGCAGGGGCTCGACCGTGCCGCGCAGGGCAGCGCCTTCGCGCAATGCGCGCGACAGCGCCAGGCGCAGGGCGCTCCAGTGGGCCTGGCCCAGGGCCATCAGGGCGTTCAGGCTGTCCGTGGCGCACGCGGCCAGGGCTTCTGCTGCCAGGCCCTCGAAGGGCTGTTTGGCGGCCAGCGCGGCCAGGTCCAGGATCTGGTCGCCGATGGCCACGCCGGGGCGGAACGACTCCGTCGAACCCTTGCGGCGGAAGGTGGCATAGGGCAGGTTCTGCACCGGGAAATCCGACTCGCCGGTGTTGGCGCTGGCGATCCAGCTCTTCAGGGACGGGTCGTGGGTTTCGTTGATGGTGGTCATGGCTGCGTGTCTCTTTCAGTGTGGTTATGCGGTGGCCGGGCGTCAGGCGCCGGGAATTACAAATGCCAAGCGGCGATGAGCTTGCGCTCATCGCCGCGGGCGTGGATGGCAGAAGGCCTGCGCGTCACGCCTTGCTGGGGTCGAAATGCTTGGCGATGCCCTGCCAGCACCGGTAGTAGTCGCCTTGCAATTCTACCGAGGCCAGCGCCTGCTCCGTGGGGCGGATGACGCGCCGCGTCTCGAACATGAAGGCCATCGTGTCGCGGATGTAGTGGGCCTTGCTGGTATCGGCGTGCGAGGCCTTTTCGAAAGTCTCGGCGTCGGGGCCGTGGCCGCTCATGCAGTTGTGCAGGCTGGCGCCGCCCGGCGCGAAACCGTCGGCCTTGGCGTCGTAGACGCCCTGGATCAGCCCCATGAATTCGCTGGCGATGTTGCGGTGGAACCAGGGCGGACGGAAGGTGTTCTCCATGGCCAGGATGCGCGGCGGGAAGATCGCAAAATCCATGTTGGCCGTTCCCGGGGTGTCCGACGGCGCGGTCAGCACCGTGAAGATCGAGGGATCCGGATGGTCGTAGCTGATGGAGCCGACGGTGTTGAAGTTGCGCAGGTCGTACTTGTACGGCGCGTGCGTGCCGTGCCAGGCCACCACGTTCAACGGCGAATGGTCGATGGAAGCGCGCCAGAAGCCGCCCGTGAACTTGGCGATGAGTTCGAAGTCGCCTTCGAGGTCTTCGTACCAGGCCACCGGGGTCTTGAAGTCGCGGGCATTGGCCAGGCAGTTCGAGCCGATGGGGCCCAGCTCCGGCAGGCGCATGGCCGCGCCGAAGTTTTCCAGCATGTAGCCGCGCGCGTTGCCGTCCAGCAGTTCAACGCGGAAGCGCACACCGCGCGGGATGACGGCGATTTCCAGCGGTTCCAGGTCGATCAGGCCCAGCTCCGTGGCCAGGCGCAGGCGGCCTTCCTGCGGCACCAGCAGCAGTTCGCCGTCGGCGTTGTAGAAGTAGCGCCCTTGCATCGAACGGTTGGCCGCATACAGGTGGATGCCTACGCCGCTGAGTTCGTCGGGGCCGCCGTTGCCGCCCCAGGTCTTCACGCCTTCCAGGAAGTCGGTGGGGGCGGCGGGGATGGGCAACGGGCTCCAGCGCAACTGATTGGGCGTGACGGGACCTTGGCCGAAGGTGCTTTGCCAGCCGGCGGCGCCGTCAAAGGCCTCGAACGGCTTGTGCTGCGCGCCGGGACGGATGCGGTAGAGCCAGGAGCGGCGGTTTTCGCTGCGCGGCGCGGTGAAGGCGGTGCCGGACAACTGCTCGGCGTACAGGCCGTAGGGGCATTGCTGCGGCGAGTTGCGGCCCAGCGGCAGCGCGCCGGGCAGGGCTTCGGTAGCGCAACTGTTGCCGAAGCCGGTCTGGTATTGCAGTTCCATGGATTCCTCCTGAGCGGCGGCGCGGTGCTTGGCCGCGCGGCCTGGTGCGGGTGGCTCGTGCGGAAGGTTTCCGGAGCCCATATGGCATTGTCGGAAAAAATCCCCGCTACGGCTATGGGAATGCAAAAATAGAGACTATAAATTTTGTGAATAGTAGGGGGGCGTATGGCCGAGCTGCGCGATGTCGATCTGAATCTGCTGCTGTTGTTCCAGCATCTGCTGGAGGACCGCAATCTGTCGGCCGTGGCGCGGCGCATGGACCTGTCGCAACCCGCGGTCAGCAACGCGCTGCGCCGCCTGCGCGAAGCATTCGGCGACGATCTGTTCGTGCGCACGGCGCAGGGCATGCTGCCCACGCCGCGCGCGCAGCGCCTGGCGGGCCCAGTCAGCGAGGCGTTGACCATGTTGTCGCAGGCCCTAAAAGACCAGGACGTCTTCGATGCCGCCACCAGCACCCGCCGCTTCCGGGTGGCGATGACGGACGTGGGCGAGATCCACTTCATGCCGCGCCTGATGGAAGTCTGCGTGCAGGTGGCGCCGCAGGTGCGCATCGATTCGGTGCGGGTGCAGGGACCGGATCTGCCTCGGGAAATGGAGGCCGGGCGGGTGGATCTGGCGATCGGCGCATTCGATGAAATGGGGGCGGGTACGCTACAGCGCATGCTGTTCCGCCAGGGCTATGCGACCCTGTTCCGGCAGGCGCATCCGACGGCGCACGCCGGCATGAGCCTCAAGGCCTTCCGGGCCGAGCGCCACCTCATCGTGTCGCGCGCGGCGCCCTATGGGCAGGTCAACCAGTCCATGGAACGCGCCGGCGTCGATCTGGCCGAGCATTTCAGCGTGCCGCATTTTTCGGCCGTGCCCTACATCGTCAGCGCGACCGACCTGCTGGCCACCGTGCCCGAAAAACTTGCCGCCAGCGCCGCGCCGCCATTCGGCCTGCGCTACATGACGCCGCCGATAAGAGTGCCGGCGCTGCAGACCAACATGTACTGGCAGCGCCGGGTGGACCGCGACAGCGGCAACCAATGGCTGCGCGCGTTGATCGTCAATGCGTTCGCGGTCGGGGCGTGAAGGGAACTACGGCGCCACGGACGCCCGCGCTTGCCGCAGCGCCTCGCGCAGCACTTCCATGTCGCCCAAGTGGTTGGCCAGCAACAGGATCAGCGCCGCGTTGAGCTCCTGGCTTTGCTCGTTGGTGAGGTCGCGGTGGGTCTCGATCAGCGCTTCGTAGAAGTCGTCAGGCGAGACCAGGTTGGTTTCGGTAATCAGCATGATGGAGTGATCTCGAAGTTCAGGCCCGGCCCGTGGCGCGGCTGACGGCCGCGGTGACGGCGTCGGCGTCGAAGGCGCGCCAGCGGGCGGTGATGTGCTGGTCGGGGCGGATCAGGTAGGCCGTGCCGGCTTGCGCGTCATAGCGCTTGCCCAGGCAGCCTTCGCGGTCCGTGACGGACGCCAGCTCCTTGGGCAGCGCGGACAGATCGCATTGCGGGCTGGCGACCAGCACGGCCTTGACCGGCACAGGCGCCATGCGCAGCGCCTGGAGGGCAAGCAGCGTGTTGCGGTCGGGCAGGGCGTCGCCACAGAAGAACGCCAGCACGAATTCACCGTCCAATTGCGCCAGCCACCAATCTTGCGCGTTCACGGGCGCGTCCAGCGCCACCGCGCCCGGCACCATGCGGCCGCTGAAGGCGTCGGTGTCCGGCGTGTTCAGCGGCGAACCGGCGTAGGTCGCGGGCAGCGACAGGCGGCCGCTGTTGACCAGCGAGCGCGCAAACGGATGGGTCTTGGCCAGGTTCAGCACCGCGTTGCGGAAATTGCGGCTGATGTCGCTCTTGGGCGTGATGAAGTCGGTGGCGCGCGATGAATTCAGGATGTTCTCGTCGGCGGCGTATTCGCGTTCGACGGCGTAGCTGTCGATCAGTGTCTCGGGCGCCTGGCCGGCCAGCACCAGCTTCAGTTTCCAGGCCAGGTTCTCCGCGTCCTGCACGCCGCTGTTGGCGCCGCGGGCGCCGAACGGCGATACGCGGTGCGCGGAGTCGCCGGCGAAGACGACACGGCCGTGGCGGAACTTGTCCATGCGTTCGCACGCGAAGGTATAGACGCTGACCCATTCCAGCTCGAAGCGCGCGTCGGGGCCCAGCAGTGCGCGGATGCGCGGCAGCACGTTTTCAGGCTTGACGGCCTCGACCGGGTCGGCGTTCCAGCCCAGCTGGAAGTCGATGCGCCAGACATTGTCGGGCTGGCGGTGCAAGAGCACGGACTGGTTGGGATGGAAGGGCGGGTCGAACCAGAACCAGCGCTCGGTCGGGAAGTCCGCCTGCATCTTGACGTCGGCGATGAGGAAGCGGTCGCGGAAGATGCGGCCGTGGCTTTCCTGGCCAATCAGCTTGCGCACCGGCGAACGCGCGCCGTCGCAGGCGATCAGCCAGTCGGCATGCAAGGCATACGCGCCGTCCGGGGTTTCCACGTTCAGGACCACGCCGTCATCGCGCTGCTCCAGGCCGACAACTTTGTTCTTCCAGCGCAGATCGATGTTGGGCTCCTGGCGCGCCTGCTCGTACAGATAGCCTTCGGCGTAGTACTGCTGCAGGTTGATGAAGGCCGGGCGGCGATGGCCGGGTTCGGGCAGCAGGTCGAAGCGCCAGACTTCCTGCTCACGGAAGAAGACCTTGCCCACGTTCCAGGACACGCCCTTGTCGATCATGCGTTGACCCACGCCCAGGCGGTCCCAGATCTCCAGCGTGCGCTTGGAGAAACAGATGGCGCGGGAGCCGGTCGACAGGCGGAAGTCGTCGTCCAGCACCACCACGCGCACGCCCTGGCGCGCCAGGTCCAGCGCCGTGGTCAGACCGACCGGGCCGGCTCCCACCACCACCACCTGATGGCGCGCCAGCTCGCTGGCGGCCTGGTCGGCGTGTTTTTCATAGGCGAATTCCATCGCCTGAAAGTCGATGTCTCCCACGGTTGTCTCCTGTGTGGGTCATATTGTTTTTATGTCACGAAGCCGCGCGCCGCCTTGCGGCGCGCGATTCCGGTTGGTGCTCGGATGGGCCGTTGGCGGCCCGCCGGGATCAGCCTTCCAGCTGCGCCCACATCTCCAGATCGCGCTTGTCGGTCCAGATGCGCGGGTGGGTGTAGCCGGTGGCCTCGTCATAGGCGCGCGACACGTCGAACGGCATGCAGTGGTCGAAGATCACCCAGTCGCTGTAGCGCGGCTTCATGAAGTCGTAGACCTCGCGGTAGATGGTCTTCAGGTCCTTGCCCTCGGCCACGCCGCGGTTCACCGCGCCGTACAGGTCGGTCAGGAAGGCGCGCGTGCCGGCCAGGCCCTGGCGGACTTCGGTGGCGTTCTTCAGCGCGGGGCCGCGGCCCGGGACCATTTTCTCGGCTTCGAAGCCAGACAGCGCGTCCAGCGTGCTGGGCCAGTCGCGGAAGTAGGCGTCGCCGCAGTAGGGGGTGGACTGGTATTCGACCAGGTCGCCAGCGAACAGGATCTTCTGCTCGGGCAACCAGGCGATGGTGTCGCCCTTGGTGTGGCCGCGGCCCACTTGCAGCAGCTTGACTTCCAGGTTGCCCAGGTTGACCGTCATTTCGCCCTTGAACGTCATCGTCGGCCAGACCAGGCCCGGCGGAATCGATTCGGCATTGCGGAACAGGCGGGGGAAGCGGCCGATTTCGCTGGCCTTGTCCTGTTCGCCGCGTTCGGCGATCAGGTCGTAGGTGTCGCGGCTGGCCAGGATTTCCTGGGCGTTGTAGGCCGACGCGCCGAACACGCGCACGGCGTGGTAATGCGACAGCAGGATGTACTTGATGGGCTTGTCAGTGACTTCGCGGATGCGGCGGATCACGTCCTGTGCCATGACAGGGGTGGCCTGGGTGTCGACCACCATGACGGCCTCGTCGCCGATGATCACGCCCGTGTTGGGATCGCCTTCGGCCGTGTAGGCATAGGCGTTGTCGGACAGTTTTTCGAACGAGACGACCTTGTCGTCCAGGTCGGCGTGCGAGGCGAATTGCTTGCTCATGGAGGCTCCTTCCACTTTTATAGGAATACGGTGTGTGGAAGGAATATAGCTTGACGTTAGTTTTCGTGCAATACGTTTGCTATAAACAAATGGTCTTGTTTTTACAGGGATTTCCCGTGGATTTCCGGGGCGGCAGCGGTCAATTCCTTTGGCATTTCGGGCAATAGTAGGTGGCGCGCTGGCCTTGGACGATGCGCCGTATCGGGGTGGCGCAGACGCGGCAGGGCAGACCCTCGCGTTCGTAGACGGCGGCGTGGATCTCGAAGTAGGCGCCTGGTTCGCCGGTGGCTCCGACGTAGTCCCGCAGTGTGCTGCCGCCGGAGGTCAGGGCATCGGCCAGGGTGGCGCGCACCATGTCGGCCAGGCGCTCGCAGCGGGCGGGCGACAGTTTGTTGGCTGGCGTCTTGGGATTGATTCGGGCGCGGAACAGGCTTTCCGACGCATAGATATTGCCCACGCCCACCACCGCCATGCCGGCCAGCAGCACCTGCTTGATGGCGGCGCTGTGGTTCTTGAAATGGCGGTGCAGCCAGGCGCCGTCGAACCGTGGATCGAAGGGTTCGATGCCCAGCTTGGCCAGCAGGGGGTGGGCTTCGATGGGGCCGTCGGATTCGGGGTGCCACAGCACCGCGCCAAAGCGCCGCGGGTCATGCAGGCGCAGCACGGCCTGTTCGAAGATCCATTCGACATGGTCGTGCTTGCGCAGGAATTCACCAGGCGCGACGCTGCGCAGCGACCCCGACATGCCCAGATGCACGATCTGGGTGCCGTGTTCGAATCGCAGCAGCAGGTACTTGCCGCGGCGCGCGCATTCCAGCACGGCGCGGCCAGCGACCAGCGACGGCAGATCCTGCGGGATCGGCCAGCGCATGCGGGATTCGTGGATGACCAGGCGCGTGAGCGTCCGGCCGGTGATGACGGCGTCGATTCCCCGACGCGTGGTTTCGACTTCAGGCAGTTCCGGCATGAGCCAGTGTAAGATCATTAATTGCGTGTACGAAGATTGTGCCATCAACCGGACGGGCCGCGTGAAGTCGTCTTTCAAACCTATAAACATCGGGATCGCCGCGCTAGCGCTTGCGCTGGCAGCAATACTGACCCCGCCGGCCCAGGCCGCCGACAGCCGGACGCGCGATGCGACCGGGCCCAGGATGGCGCCCCAGAGCCGCCACCCTGAAACCGAAGTCATACGGCTGCGCCCCGGGCAGTTGCCCTATGTCTCGCTGACCGCGGACATTTTTTATCGCGTGCTCGCCTCCGAGATCGCCGCGCAGCGCGGCATGTACGGTTCCGCGGCTACCACCATGCTGGGCCTGGCGCGGGATACCGGCGATCCACGCCTGGCTCGCCGCGCCCTCGAATTCCAACTGGCCGGCGGCAACCTGCCCGGCGCCCTGGACGCCGCGCGGGTCTGGGCGCGCCTGTCTCCCAACGACGTGGAGGCCAGTTCCACCGAGCTGGCGCTGGCCGCCGCCAACGGCCAGACCAAGGGCCTGTCGCAGGCCCTGCGCAACCGCATCGATTCCTCGCGCGACAAGCCGGCCGCCATCGGCCAGGCCCTGGCCGTGCTGAGCCGCCTGAACGACCGCCGCCTCGCCCTGCGCATCCTCGACGAATCCCTGAGCGACAGCGTGCGCAAGCTGCCGGCAGCGCACCTGGCGCTGGCTGACGTGGCTTCCGCCTCGGGCGACTACACCCGTGCCGCGCAGGAGTCGCGCGCGGCCCTGGCGGCGGATCCCAAGTCGGAACCCGCGGCCCTGCGCGTGCTGGAATACGGCTACAAAGTGGACCCGCAGCGCGCGCAGGCCGAGGCGCGCGCCTATATCGCCCGCAATCCCAACGCCCGCAAGGTGCGCCTGATGCTGGCCGGCCAGTTGGCCGACAGCGGCGACTACAACGGCGCGCTGGCTGAATTGCAGGCCATGTCGCGCCGTTCGCCGGAAGATTTCGACCTCCTGTTCATGCAGGCGCAACTGGCCTACAAGGCCGGGCAATTGCCGCAGGCCAAGAGCCTGTTGCAACAGTATCTGGACGTGCAGCAGCAACGCCAGCGCGCGACCGTCCCGGGCGCAACCGATGCCGGCGCCGCCGCGGCCGACGCCCATGTCTTGCTGGCCCGCATCGCCGAAGACCAGGGCCATTACGACGACGCCATTGCTGAACTGGGCCGTATCGACGATCCGACGCTGCGCTACTCGGTGCGCATGCGCCAGGCCGCCTTGCGCGCCAAGAGCGGTCGCATTGACGACGCGCTGGCCATGATCGACGCCGCCGGCCCGCAGGACGAGGAAGAGCGTACGCTCGGCGTATTGACCAAGGCCCAGATCCTGCGCGACGCCGACCGCGTGCAGCAGGCGGTGTCGGTATTGGAAGCGGCCGATCAGGCGCTGCCCGACACGGTCGAGATCAAGTACGAACTGGCCATGCTGTACGAACGCCAGAACCGTCTGGCCGACCTCGAACGCATGCTGCGCCAGGTCATCGCGCTGGACCCTGATCATGCGCATGCCTACAACGCGCTGGGCTACACGCTGGCCGATCACAACCAGCGCCTGCCCGAGGCCCTGGATCTGATCACGCAAGCGCTGGAGCTCGCGCCCAACGATCCGTTCATCCTCGACAGCATGGGCTGGGTCAAGTACCGCATGGGCGATTCCGCAGCTGCCGCCGACTACCTGCGGCGCGCCTACAGCGTGCGTCCGGAAGCAGATATCGCAGCCCACCTGGCCGAGGTTCTCTGGACCCAGGGCAAGCGCGACCAGGCCGTCGAGTTGCTGCGCGCCGCGGTGGCCAAGGATCCCAAGAACAAGACTGTTCAGGACGTGGCCAAGCGCCTGGGGATCAGCCTGTGACCGCAGTGTTTCAACGTGCGCTCGGCGCCGCCGCGCCGCTGCGCTGGTTCCTGATGGCAATGCTGGCGGCGACGCTGGCGGCCTGCACCACGCCCAAACCGATCGAAGGCGCCAGCGCCGACGCGTTTTCGCGCATCGGCCGCTTCGCCATTACCGTCAACGAGGAAAGCGGCAAGCAGAACGCCGTGCAGGGCGGCTTCTCGTGGTCGGACGATGGCCGCCAGTATGTGCTGGACCTGACCAACCCGCTGGGTTCGACCGAGGCTCGGGTGGAAGGACGGCCCGGCGCGGCCAGCCTGACCAAGGCCGACGGCACCCGCCTGGTCGCCGACAATCCCGATGCCCTGGCCGCGGAAGCGCTGGGCAGCAGCATGCCCGTGTCCGGGCTGCGTGACTGGCTGCGGGGCAAGCTGGCGGCCACGCCCGAAGCGACCGAAGTGTCGCGCGACGAACTGGGTCGCCTGGCGGCTTTTGAGCAGGGCGGCTGGCGCGCGCGGCTCTCACGTTACGACACGCTAGGTCCCCAATTGCTGGTGTTGGAACGCCAGGAGCCGGGCCGGCGCATTATGCTGCGTCTGGTCGTCAATCAGCCTTGAATGGCGGGCCGTCTTGGCCCGGAATCAGCGGTCGCCCGGTAAAATCGGGCGACCGCTTTTTTTTTGTTTGTTCAGCCGTGACTCTCTACGACGTACCCGCTCCCGCCAAGCTCAATCTGTTCCTGCACGTCGTAGGCCGGCGCGCCGACGGCTATCACCTGCTGCAAACCGCCTTCCGCTTTATCGACCTGTGCGACACCTTGCATTTCGATGTGCGCGCCGACGGCGTCATCAGCCGCGCCACGGAGCTGCCTGGCGTGCCCGAAGAGCAGGATCTGACCCTGCGCGCGGCGCATGCGCTGCAGCGGGCCACGGGTACGAAGCAGGGCGTGCAGATCGGCCTGGAAAAGCGCATCCCGCAAGGCGGCGGCCTGGGCGGCGGCTCCAGCGATGCGGCATCCGTGCTGATCGCGCTGAACAAGTTGTGGAATACCGGGCTGTCGCGGCGCGAACTCATGGAGCTGGCCTTGCCTCTGGGCGCCGATGTGCCCGTGTTTGTCTTCGGTCAATCCGCATTCGCCCAGGGTGTAGGCGAAGACCTGACGGCGGTGACGCTGCCGGATCGTGCATATCTGGTGGCGCAGCCGGACGCCAGCGTGCCCACGCCACAAATATTTTCCGCACCTGATTTGACAAGAGATTCTTCTTCCATCACAATAGCGGTCTTTCTTGCTTCGCCTACTTCCCGCTTCGGCAGGAATGATTTGGAGCCGGTGGTCTACCGCCTTTACCCAGAAGTGCTTGGGGCATCGCGGTGGCTTGCTGAGCAGGAGGTCCTTCGTGGAACTCCAGTTCGCATGTCGGGATCTGGCGCGTGTTTATTCGCCGAATTTTCCGAACTCTCCGAAGCCGTTTTGGCAGAAGCAGAAATATCCGCTATAATGCGCGGCGCTGATAAAACATTCAGCCAAACGCATCCACGGTTTCGGTTAGTGCAGGCATGTACTGGGTTAGCTGAACATCCGTTGCGGAATTGGATTGCAAGATAGTTGGGGAGTCGCCAAGCTGGTTAAGGCACCGGATTTTGATTCCGGCATGCGAAGGTTCGAATCCTTCCTCCCCAGCCAACCGAATACATAAAAAAGCTGTTGAACACGCCTGTAAGACACTGGCCCGGGTTCAGCAGCTTTTTTATTTTCCGGGTCCGCTGGTGCATTACCTCGCATCATCTCGTTAGTGTCTTAAAACGACCATCGCATCATCCATCATGGCAAACGATAGCTTCATGATTTTCACGGGCACCGCCAATACTCGGCTGGCCGTGGACGTAGTCAACCACCTCGATATGTCCCTGGGCAAGATGACCGTCGGTCGCTTCTCGGACGGCGAAGTGATGGTCGAGATCAACGAGAATGTGCGCGGCAAGGACGTCTTCGTCCTGCAGCCCACCTGTGCCCCCACCAACGACAACCTGATGGAAATCATGGTGATGGTCGATGCCTTGCGCCGCGCTTCCGCTGGCCGCATCACCGCCGCCATTCCCTATTTCGGCTATGCCCGCCAGGACCGCCGCCCGCGCTCGGCGCGCGTGGCCATCTCGGCGAAGGTCGTGGCCAACATGCTGCAAGTGGCTGGCGTCGACCGCGTCCTGACGATGGACCTGCACGCCGACCAGATCCAGGGTTTCTTCGATATCCCCGTGGACAACATCTACGCGGGTCCGATCCTGCTGGGCGACATCTGGCGCCGCAATTTCTCGAACCTGGTCGTCGTGTCCCCGGACATCGGCGGCGTGGTGCGGGCCCGCGCGCTGGCCAAACAGCTGGAAGCCGATCTGGCCATCATCGACAAGCGCCGTCCGCGCGCCAACGTGTCGGAAGTGATGAACATCATCGGTGAAGTCGACGGCCGCACCTGCATCATCATGGACGACATGGTCGACACCGCCGGCACGCTGTGCAAGGCGGCCCAGGCCCTGAAGGACCGCGGCGCCGGCGCCGTTTACGCCTATTGCACGCACCCCGTGCTGTCGGGCGGCGCCATCGACCGCATCGAAGCGTCGGAACTGGACGAACTGGTCGTCACCGACACCATTCCGCTCTCCGAGCAAGGCCAGGCCAGCGGCAAGATCCGCCAGCTGTCGTGCGCCGCGCTGCTGGGCGAGACCATCCTGCGTATCTCGAACGCGGAATCGGTCAGCTCGCTGTTCGTCGATTAAGACGTAGCGGCCCTCGGACGGGTAGTCCGGATACAGAGTTTTGCGCCTTGCTGGTCGCGGCAAGGCGCAACAAACACGGCGCGCATTTCGCGTGCCGTGCACTAATCGGCGAAGTCTCTTCGCCATTTATTGTTTTTGGAGTTTTCCATGAAATTCAATGCCACTGCGCGTAGCGTCCAGGGTTCGAGTGCGAGCCGCCGCCTGCGCCGCGCGGGCCGCGTTCCCGCCATCGTTTATGGCGGTACGGCTGCCCCCCTGAACATCGAACTCGACCACAACGAGATCTACCACGCCCTGCGCAAGGAAGAATTCCACGCGTCGATCCTGCAAATGGCGCTGGAAGGCGCAGCCAAGGAAGAGCAAGTCCTGCTGCGTTCGGTTCAATGGCACGCCTACAAGCCGCAAGTCCTGCACGTGGACTTCCAGCGCGTGGACGCCAACCAGGCCCTGCACACCAAGGTCCCGTTCCACTTCATCAACGCTGAAGTCTCGCCGGCCGTGAAGCTGGGCGGCGCCATCATCAGCCACGTCCTGACCGAACTGGAAATCACCTGCCTGCCGGCAGCGCTGCCCCAGTTCATCGAAGTGGACCTGAAGGACCTGCTGCCTGGCGCTTCGGTCCACCTGGCCGACATCAAGCTGCCCAAGGGCGTGACGTACGTGCCCCACGGCGGTGACGCCAACCCGCTGCTGGCCGCCACGGCCGTGGTCAAGGGCGGCGCTGCCGCCGACGAAGGCGCTGCCGAAGCTCCGGCCGCCTAAGTTCTGCCGGAAAGCCCTCGGGCTTTCCACGGCTGGTACCCGAAACCCTGCGTGTGCATTTGCATGCGCAGGGTTTTTTGGTTTAAACACCCCCCATCATGTCTACTCCTATACGCCTCATCGTCGGACTGGGTAATCCTGGCCCTGACTACGAAACGACCCGGCATAACGCCGGCTTCTGGCTGGCCGACCATCTGGCGGACGACTTGCGCGCTTCTTTTGCGCTGGAGAAGTCCTTTTTCGGAATGGTGGCCAAGTCCCGTCTGGGCGCCGACAACGTGCTGCTGTTGAAGCCCAATACCTACATGAATCGTTCCGGCCAGGCGGTGGGCGCGTTGGCTCGTTTCTACAAGCTTGTGCCCGAGCAGGTGCTGGTGCTGCACGACGAGTTGGACCTGATGCCCGGTCAGGTGAAACTGAAGCAGGGCGGCGGGCACGCCGGCCACAATGGCTTGAAGGACATCCAGGCGGCCTTGGGCAGCCCCAACTTCTGGCGCCTGCGCATCGGCATCGGCCATCCCCGCACGCTGGGCCTGGCCCAGCAGGTGGCGGACTTCGTGCTGCATCCGCCGCGCCGCGAGGAACAGAAAGAGATCGAAGCGGTGATCGACCGGTGTCGCGCGGTCGTGCCGGCGATGCTGGCCGGAGATTTTCCCCTGGCGACACGCCAACTCCACAGCGGCAACGAGGCCTGATGACGGACCAGCGGCAATCGGCTTCGCTATCTGGCGGAAAACTTCGCTTTCGCAGCGAAGTTGCGGATTTCTGGCGCTTCATCCGGCACCCGCATCCGGCTTCGCGCCTGCCGGGCCGCGCGTCCGCGAGCGGGCTGGTGGCCGACTGGTGGCCGGGCCTGGGGCCTGGACGCCTGCTGGCCTGGGCCGCGCTGCTGTGGGCCGTGAACCTGTTCGCACTGGGGCCGGTGGCGGTGGCCGCCGCCGGGCTCGGCGGCGTTACGCATCGGCTAGATCCCGCCAACATCCCCTGGCTGACCGCCGTCATCTGGGCGCCGCTGGTGGAAGAGATACTGTTCCGCTATGGCCTGCGCCGTCCAAGACAGGCGCTATGGCTGATCCCGGCGATGGTGCCCGTGGTGCTGTGGGGGCCCAAGGTCTGGACCGGCCTGCTGCTGGCTGCATTCGTCATCCTGGCCTGCTGGGGCGCGCGCCAGCGCCCCGAACCGCTACGAGGCTGGGACACCGCCTGGCGGCGCTATTACTTGCAGCATTTCGGCCTGGTGTTCCACCTGGTCGCGCTGACCTTTGCCGCGGTGCACCTGACCAACTTCGTCTACGGCAAGACGCCATACTGGCTGCTGCCCCTGCTGGTGCTGCCGCAATGGCTCACGGGCCTCGTGCTGGGCTGGATGCGCGTGCGCCGCGGAATCGGCGCAGCCATATTGCTGCATTCCGCTTTCAACGCCGGCCCCATTTTGATGATCTGGATCATCATGCGCTGGGTTCCCGCCGCCGCAGCCTGACCGGGGCCGCAACGGCGGCCCGGCCGGCGGGGCCTGAGCGCCCAGCCGGGGTAAACTAGAACGTTAACGATCAATACCGTACTTACACAGGATTCCCATGGCTCTGCAATGCGGCATCGTCGGCCTGCCCAACGTAGGCAAATCGACCCTCTTCAACGCTCTGACCCGCGCCGGCATCGCCGCCGAGAACTATCCGTTCTGCACCATCGAACCCAACGTCGGTGTGGTCGAAGTGCCGGATCAGCGTCTGCAGAAGCTGGCTGAAATCGTCAAGCCCGAACGCATCCTTTCCGCCACCGTCGAATTCGTCGACATCGCGGGCCTGGTCGCCGGCGCGAGCAAAGGCGAAGGCCTGGGCAACCAGTTCCTCTCGCACATCCGCGAAACCGACGCCATCGTCAACGTGGTGCGCTGCTTCGAAGATCCCAACGTGATCCACGTGGCCGGCAAGGTCGATCCCATCGCCGACATCGAAGTCATCGAAACCGAACTGGCCCTGGCCGACCTGCAGACCGCTGAAAAGGCCCTGCAACGCCACCAGAAGACCGCGCGTTCGGGCGACAAGGAATCGCAGCGCATCGTGGCCGTGCTGGAAAAGTGCGTGGCCCAGCTGAACGAAGCCAAGCCGATCCGTGCGCTGGACCTCTCCACCGAGGAAAAGGCCGACATCGCCCAGCTCTGCTTCATCACCGCCAAGCGCGCGATGTACGTGGGCAACGTGGCGGACGACGGCTTCACCAACAATCCGCTGCTCGACCGCCTGACCGAATTCGCCGCCGCGCGCAACGCGCCCGTGGTCGCCATCTGCGCCGCCATTGAATCCGAGATCGTCGACCTCGACGACGCCGACCGTCAGGCCTTCCTGTCGGACATGGGCATGGAAGAGCCCGGCCTGAACCGCCTGATCCGCGCCGCCTTCAAGCTGCTGGGCCTGCAGACCTACTTCACCGCCGGCGTGAAGGAAGTGCGCGCCTGGACCGTGCCGATCGGCGCCACCGCGCCCCAGGCCGCTGGCGTCATCCACACCGACTTCGAACGCGGCTTCATCCGCGCCCAGACCATCTCCTATGACGACTACATCACCTACAAGGGTGAGCAGGGCGCCAAGGAAGCGGGCAAGATGCGCGCGGAAGGCAAGGAATACATCGTGCAGGATGGGGACGTGATGAACTTCTTGTTCAACGTCTGATTCGAGCAAGCCATTTCAGACGATTTCACCTGCTTGCAGGTGCATCACCTGAAACGACGCAAAGCCCCGTGGATACGGGGCTTTTTCATTTCAGCTCGTTGCATGCAACGACACTTGATAGCGCTGCGCAAGTGAATACGGGCGTATATATGGATCTTGCACCAGGTCGATGAAGGTGTATGCGATGAAGCCCTGAGGACGAACAGGAGACCTTCACGATGCGTGACAGACGCCCAGTGTCGAGCCTCCAAGCCTAGAGAAGGCATCTACCGCCTCAATGACTACAAGGGGCTGTACCTAGAAATCAAACTCAACGGCATCAAGGCTTGGCGCTATCGCTTCAAGCTCAATGACAAGGCCTCTTGGCTCGCGCTTGGCGACTACCCCAGCGTGACGCTCGGCGAGGCCAGAGCGAAGTGCGAGGCGGCGCGGAAGCTGGTCAGGGAGGGCATCAATCCCGTCCAGAATCGCCAGATCGAACGCATCAAGCGCGAGCAGGACTCAGCGAACACATTCGAGACCATCGCCAAGGAGTGGCTGGCCCTGAAAGAGTGGGAGGAAGTGACCAAGAAGCGGAGACTCGACATGCTGGAGCGCGTGGTCTTGCTCGGCAAATGAACGCAGTTGGCGGTCTCGTTCGCCCGTCCCACGCTTGATCTCACGCGCCTGCTGAAGCAACGCGGCCTGCGCTGGCGGCCCGGCCCCAAACGAGCGAGTCCAGACGGGGTCCGGCAACGTGCTCCCAGAATCGGTCCTGAAAGGCGCGCATTGCCGTGTTGTAGGCAAGGCGCTGTTCCTTGGGTGTTTGAGCGTCCTTTGCCGCGCGGAAGCCGGGGTGCAAGTGCTTGACGTTGCCACCGTCAGGATTGACGACACAGAAGTGGAGGTGCGCGTGCACCTCATCGGTGTGCTCGGCCACGGACCGGAGGTGCTCACCGAATTCGGTTTGCAGCCACTCCAAGGTGCTTTGCCTCCAGTAGCTGTACTCAATGCGATTTCATGGTCTTTCGTGAAATTCGGTGAAATTGTGGAAGTACCTGAAAAGCCGCGCAAATGCGCGGCTTTTTGGTTTCAGCGAGGAGCTTGGTCGTTCAGTGCCGCCGAGCCGGATATGAGCATGTCATCGAGTACGCAACTTTGATGCGCCTCGCCGAACTTCGCCGGCCAGTTACGGCCGTTGGCATGCGGCCGCTCGCCGCCTGCCGCCTTGAAAAATAGGGACCGCATGATTCTGGACAGTGCCAACGGCGAACTCAACACCGTCATCGCCCAGCGCTTGAGGCTGACCACGGTCTCCGCGGAAAAGGGTGTGGTTCCGCGACTAGACACCTGGCGATGCCCGCCGTAGCATGCATGGAATCCAACGAACACGTACGGACCCACCCTGTGAGGTCGCTGAGATGGATACCCAAGGCACTCCCCGATCATGGCTCGACCGCATCGTTGCGGGCGTGGGTGTTTTGGGGACGCTTGTAACCATCGTACTGACGATCTGGAATGCGCAGACCAAGCAACAGATTGACCAGCGCGAGGCGGATTTGAGGATTCAGACTGCGGCGCTGGATGCCGAGCTTCGGCGACGCAGCACTAGCGTTGAAGAGTCCAAGGAACGCGTGGAGCGCTACAAGTGGGTCTACAGTCTCGTTCCCGAGCTGAGCGTTCAAGACGGGGCCAAGCGCAATGCTGCACTTGCCATGGTGCGGCTTGCACTTTCCAAAGAAGAGGCGGACGGCTTGCTCGCAGGGCTGCAGCAGTCACCCAACGAGGAGGTCCGCAAAGCCGCTGCGCAAAGTGTCGCGACCATCGCCAAGATTGAAAATGCGGAAATTGTCCGCCTTGTTTCTCAGATGAATGCGCCTGGCGTAGACGAACGCCGCCGCGCCACGGGCAGGCTGCAGAGAGACTTCAACGATTCAGCGGACGCCATTGTCGAGGCTTTGAAGTTGCTGAATAGCGACCAGATCGACAAGCTTTCTCCGAGCGGCTTGATCAATGTGCTTTATTTTCTTTCTCGCACGGACCCCCGTGCCTGGACGCAAGATGCGCGCTCTTTGGCTGGACAGGTTCTGCCGCTTGTCCGCGCGCGCAATGCCGGCCCTCAGACGCAAGCGGAACTGGCCAGAGTAGAGGAAACGCTCAAGGCTGCTGCGCGGCAGTAGCCGATTCGAGCTTCCAAGCAAAATCCGACGATTGGACGGTAGCCGGCAACGCTGGTGATGGGCGGTGCGCTCCGCCTTCACCCGTTGCAGGACCGAACCCTGTGTCCGCCATTTGACGGTCATCCCATGGCAGAACCACGCTCCGGCCAGGTGGCTTTCCTGCTCCATGGTCAAGGAAGGGCCCAATTACCTATGACAAGCTCCGCCTGTGCGCCATACCCAATAGAAGGGATATGCAGCGTGCAAGCGCATGGCTAGCATCGGACGCGAAGATCTACTGACCACCGATGCTGGCTGAGGAAGAGACGAACATGCTGACTGATGCCCAACTCGCGCAGATCATGCGCCATGCATCCCGGCTTCGCCGTGCGCAATGCCTGGAGCCTCTCAACAATGCCATGGCGGCTCACCAGATCGACGTTAATCTGCGGCGGGCGGCCGCCTTTGTGGCGCAGTTGGGCCATGAGTCGGGGGAATTGCAGTTCCTGGAGGAACTTTGGGGGCCGACGGCAGCGCAGAAGCGCTACGAGCCTCCCAGCGATCTGGCCCGCAAACTTGGCAACACGCAGCCGGGCGACGGTCGTCGCTTCAAGGGCCGTGGACCGATCCAGATCACCGGTCGTGCGAACTATGCGCGCTACGGGGAACTGCTGGGGCAGGATCTGGTTGGTCAGCCTGAACTAGCGGCCGACCCTGTGGTGGGTTTCCGGATTGCGGGGCTGTTCTGGGAACGCAATGGGCTCAATGCGCTGGCCGATGCAGGCCTGTTTGACGAGATCACGCGCCGCATCAACGGAGGCCAGAATGGTGCCGATGACCGGCGGCGCCTCTATGCCCTGGCGCTTGACGTCCTGCGTGGCAGCCTGCCCGACGTGGCTGCCGGTCCGGTGCACGCCACCCGGCGCGGCGGGAAGGCGGGCGCGCAGCGCGCGGCGCCCGCGATGGCAGCGGAGGCGTTGACACGGGGCTGGGAGTTGATCGCGGAGGCCGCTTCCTCGGAGCCGACCGATCAGAAAGCAAGCGGCAAACGCCGCCGCGGTCAGGCGAACGCCGCGACCGAAAAGAGGGGAGCAGGCGCTGTTCCTGCGCGGCGGCTCGATGCTCGGCCGGATACCCTGGATTTCCGCGATCAGATGTATACCCCCACGCTGATCGAAGTGCCCTTGCACGTATCGCTGGGTGATTATCTTGAATGCAACGTGCCTATCCTCGATCAGGGGGCCGAAGGGGCATGTACCGGCTATGGCCTGGCCACCGTGGCGCATTACCTGCTGCTGCGCCGGCGCGTGGTACCCGATGCAACGCCGGTAAGTCCACGCATGATGTATGAATTGGCTCGCCGCTATGACGAATGGCCGGGCGAAGACTATTCCGGTTCCAGCGCGCGTGGAGCCATGAAAGGATGGCACAAGCATGGCGTCTGCTCCGAATCGCTCTACCCCAGCGGCGTCGTTAAAGTGGGTAAGAAAGCACTCAAGACTGCCTCCAAGGGCTCTACTGCCGAGGGCGGCCTGAACGACGAGCGCGTGGTCGACGCGCTGCGTCGTCCGCTGGGGGCTTACTTCCGCGTTAACCACAAGGATCTGGTGGCCATGCATTCGGCCATCGCCGAAGTGGGCGTCTTGTACGCAACCTGCACCGTCCATGACGGATGGTCACATGTGGGTGCGGACGGGGTGATCCAGCAGTCGTCCGCCATCCTGGGCGGACATGCCTTTGCCATCGTCGCCTACGACGAGCGTGGTTTCTGGATTCAGAATTCCTGGGGGGGCGACTGGGGCCGTAGCGGCTTCGGTCTGCTGAGCTACGACGACTGGCTGGAGAACGGCACCGACGTCTGGGTGGCCCGCCTGGGCGCGCCAGTCACGCTGCGGCGGGCGGAATCTACCGCGACGGTGCATGCCACCACGGCAGCCCAGTCCGTCAGCTATTCCTACGCCGACCTACGGCCACACATCATCAGCGTGGGCAACAATGGCGCGCTCAAAGCCGGTGGCGATTACGGCAGCACGACTGAGGAACTCCAGCGTGTTTTCGACGAGGATATCCCCCGCGTCACCGGTGATTGGGCGGTGCCGCGGATACTGCTTTATGCCCACGGCGGTTTGGTGGGTGAGCAGGCCGCAGTGCAGCGGCTGGCCGAGTACCGTCCGTTGCTATTGGATGGCGAGGTTTATCCATTGGCCTTTATCTGGCGTTCGGACTATTGGACCACCATCACCAACATCCTGCGCGATGCCGTCAATCGCCGAAAGCCCGAGGGGGGGCTGGACGCCGCCAAGGACTTCATGCTGGACCGCCTGGACGATGCGCTGGAGCCGCTGGCGCGCACGCTCACCGGAAAATCCGCTTGGAGCGAGATGAAGCAGAACGCCCTGGCTGCCAGCGGCAAGGGGGGGGCGGCCGAACAAGTCGCCGACCTGCTGGTGGCTTTGTGTAAACGCCTGCCCGGGCTGGAGGTGCACATGGTCGGTCACAGCGCCGGCTCCATCCTGCTGGCGCCGTTGGTCAGCCTGCTGGGCGAGCGGAAAATCCCCGTAAAGAGTTGCACCCTGTGGGCGCCCGCCTGCCAGGTAGAGCTATTCAAAAAACATTACGAGTCCGCGCTGGAGAAAAAAGGGATCGAAAAGATGGCTATCTTCGCCCTCACGGACAAGGCCGAGCGAGATGACAACTGCGGCCACATCTACAATAAGTCGCTGCTTTACCTGGTTTCCAACGCCTTCGAAGACCCGGCGCGCATTCCACTGTTTCGCGATGGCTGCCCCATCCTGGGCATGGAGCGCTTCATTGACCGGAGGCTGATGCAGCGATTGGGCGTGGATCTGGTGCTGGCGCCTAACACCGAGCCGGATGACTCTCTTTCCGCCTCGGGCGCCACCCATCATGGCGACTTCGACGACGACAAACGCACGATAATGGCCACTTTCCGCCGCATTGCGCAGGCAAGTACCAAGAAGGCAACTTCAAAGGCGGCGGCTGCGGCGAGGGCAAAGACAAAACGCATCGAGGATGGCGAGCAGCCGATGGCGGCGGTGGCGCCCACCTTCAATCGTTCCGAATCCTCCATGCGCGACCAGCGTAAACTCATTGATCTCCGTACGAAGGCACTCTAGCCAGAGGGGCCAGCTGATATGTGAGCGAAGCCGATATCACTTCTCGACGATCGAATCTACGGTGGCGGTCCACTTGGATGTTCGACACGGGCCAGTGGATCTCTGTCAGCTCGCGACGGCGGTCTCATCCCTGTGCCTGAGCATCCTGGTTGCATACCCGCAAGTTTTCAAGCGGCACCCAGCCCGCCTCGCCATCCACGAGCCTGACCGCCCACACCCATCCATTCAATTCGCGTTCGCCGCGCAGCAACTCGCCTTGCGCGACATCCAGTTCCTTGTTGGTGAAATCCTCCAGCATGGTGGCGCTGCCGTCGGCGTGGCGGTCCAGGAATTGCGCCGGCACGAAGCCGGCTTGTTGGCCTGCTGGCGTGCACAGATACCAGTCGGGCCAGCCCTCGGGGCCATCGTACCGTTCGCCGACGGTGACGCGATCTCCCTTGCGCACCAGCATGGGTTCGGGGAACTCGCTGGCGTGGGCCTGGATGACGAGGTAGCGGCGGTCGGGATTCATGGGCATTGTTTGTCCGTATTGCGGTCACGGACGGAACTATGCCATGCGCTCCAGCAGCCGCGGCACCGCCGAGGCCAGCAACGCGACTCCGGAAGCCGTCAGCAGCCCCAGCACGATCTGCCGGAAGCGCGCCTCGCTGATGCCGATATAAAACCTGGCCCCCAGCAACACCGGCACCAGCATGGCGGCGGCGACAATGGCGAACATGGGCAGCATGGCGCGCGTGACGATGCCGCTGGCCAGATACGTGCCCATGGTCACCAGCAGCATGGACAGGTTGAAGTTCTGGATGATGGCGCGTTGCGCGTCCTTGTCGAATCCGCGCAGGGTGCACCACAAGGTGGGCAGCGTGCCTGTGAAGCCGCCTATGCCGCCCAGCACGCCGCCGGCCATGCCGACGGCCGCATCGGCGGCGCGCCCGCCTGCGGCGATCTTCGGCAGGTTCTTGGCCAACAACATGGCGGGACACCAGATCACAAGCAGGATGCCGAGTATGGTCTTGAACCAGTCCATGTCCAGGCGCGGCAGCAGCGCCACGCCCAGCGGAATGCCGAACAGGCCGCCGATCACGAAGGGCAGCAATCGCCGCAGATCGAAGCCGCGGCGCACGGTGATGGCGGCGAGGATCTGCCCGACCAGGGCGCCGAAGACCGCGAGCGTCGCGGCCAGGCGCGGGTCCAGCACCCAGGCCCAGAACGACATCGCCACCAGGCCGAAGGCAAAGCCTGACAGGCCCTGCACGAAGCCCGCGATGACCGCACCCAGCGTCACCACCAAATACACCGAATCCATTGCCGCCTCTTTGTTCTTATGTGGGGGAGTCGGTTTGTATTCTGGATGATCCTTATGGCTCGCGAATCGTGTTTTGCTATGGGCCGATACCGTACTTCTTATGGCGGCGGAGCCTGTGCTAGCTTGGCGCCTTGTCCGCCGCCCGCAGGAAATTCGCTTCCAGCACGCTCAGCACGCGATTCAGGGTGTCGATATCGCCGGCCGAAAGACCCTTGAGCGATTCTTCGAAGAAGGCCGCCCGCTTGGGCAGGGCTTCATCCACCACGGCCTGGCCGGCCGGCGTGAGACTGGCGTTGGTCAGGCGGTTGTCCTGCGGATCCACTGCGCGCGCGATCCAGCCCATTTTTTCCATGGCCTGCAGCTGCCGTGTGAGCGACGCGGGATCGAGCCGGCAGCGTTCGGCCAGATGCTTCTGCGAACATTGGCCGCACTCATGCAGCGCCAGCAAAATGCGCCAACGGGGCAGGGCGTGGCCGACGGTGCTGCTGAACGCGCTCTGCATGCCGCGATAGGCCTGTCCCATGTGCTGGATGACCTGCAAGCCTTGTTGTTGTTTGGGCAAAAGCTATTCTCCGACGCCGGCCGGCTCTGGTGTGGAAGGGCGGATCAACTGGACCGGCGGCACGCGCCGCACGCACCAGAGCGCGAACACCGCGACCGCCAGGGCTATGAGTTGCCCTTCGTGGATGGCGCCGACGAGCGCGACGCGCGCGATCTCGATCAGCGAGGTTCCGTCCTGGCCTTGGTGCGCCAATTGTGCCAGGAACTGCGTCTGGGCCTCGGGATTGACGAGCATCTGGGGATCATTCAGCTCTGGCAGCCAGCGGGCGGAAGCGCCGCGCAGCGTGGATTCGACGCCGCTGAAATAGCTGTGGTTGATCATGGTGCCGACGATCGCCGTGCCCAACATGCCGCCGATCATGCGCAGGGATTGCAGCAGCGCCGTGGCGATGCCCAGGTGGCTGCGGCCGGCGGTCTGCTGCGCGAAGACCGTCAGGTTGGGCATGATGAAACCCATGCCCAGCCCGGCCATCAGCATGTATGCAGCGATGAGCGCATGTGACGTATAGCTATGGGTGGTAACAATGCCCAGGCACGAGAGCGCCATCAGGATGAAGCCCGCATACAGCATGCGGTTGGGATTGCGGATGCGGGTGATGATGCGGCCGTTGACGATGCTGCCCACCGTGATGAAAACCACCATTGGCGTGATCAGCAGGCCGGCGTCCTGGGGCGACAGCCCGAAGCCGCCTTGCAGCAGCAGCGGCGCGTAGAACAGCAGCGAGTACATGGTCACGCCCACCAGCAGGGCCAGCGTGAAGAGCATGGCGAGGCCGCGGTTGCGGAACATGTCCAGCGGCAGCAGCGGGTGGGGGCAGCGCCGTTCCCACCAGAACAGCAGGGCGAAGGCTACTGCGCTGCCCGCGCCCAGCAGCAGGATGGATGCGCTAAGCCCTTCCTTGGGCAACAGCTCGACCAGCAGTTGCAGGCTGCCCAGCGCCACGGCGATGAGCAGCGCACCCTGCCAGTCCAGCCGCACGCGGCCGGTCGTGTGGTTGCGCAGATGCGGCAGATAGCGGGCGACGAACCAGAGTCCGAGGAGGCCAATGGGCAGGTTGACGTAGAACACCGAGCGCCAGCCATAGTGCTCGGTCAGCGCGCCGCCCAAGGTCGGGCCGATGGCGTTGGCGATGCCGAAGGCGGAACTGAGCATGACTTGCCACCGCAATCGCACGTGGGGATCGGGAAACAGGTCGGGGATGGACGCGAACGCCGTGCCTACCAGCATGCCGCCGCCTATGCCTTGCAGCGCCCGCGCCAGGACCAGCGTGAACATGCTGTCGGCTGCGCCGCATAGCGCCGAGGCCAGGGTGAACAATACGATGGCTGCCACTACGAACGGCTTGCGCCCGTAGTAGTCGCCCAGGCGGCCGAAGATAGGCACGGTGATGACGGAGGTAAGCAGGTAAGACGTCGCTACCCATGCATACAGTTCGAAGCCTTTGAGTTCGGCAACAATGGTCGGCAGCGCGGTGCCGACCACGGTCTGATCGATGGCGACCATCATCATGACGAAGCACATGCCCAGCATGGCAAGCAGGGTTTGGCGGAACGGAAGCACTTGGCCGGGCGAGTGCGGGGCGCCTGTAGCGGGGGCGGACATTGTTGGATCTATCAATGATTGATGTATCAATCATTCTAGCCCTACAATCCGCGAGACAGAAAGTTGTCAGGTCCGAGGCCGGATTTCGAGACGCCGCATCGATACCGATAGTGTTGATTTTGCGCGGCCGCGCCCGGCCATCCGCGCGAAGTCGGCCCGATTTGTTACGATAGCGCTATCTGTACGCTGGCTCGGCTGGCGTCTTCATCAGGCTTTCCTTGGCAGATTCCATTTTCGGCGCCGCAGCCCCAGGCTCGGCAAGAGAGCGGGCACGCCCTGAAAGGCCGTGGCTACATGGGCCTGGCGGTTTTTCCGCAGCTAAAGCACCTTCCGCGCGCCCGGCGCAGCGGACGGCATTCAAGGATTTCCAGTCGAGGTACCGACGGGGCAGCAATGAAAACGTGGTTCAAGCGCATTTTGATAGGCCTGGTTGTGTTGGTTGTCGTGGCCGTCGTTGGCCTGGCCATCTTCTTGCTGACATTCGACCCCAACGCGTACAAGTACAAGCTGGAAGAGCTTGTCCAGCAACGCTACCAACGCACGTTGACGATAGACGGCGAGATCGAGTTGTCGCTCTTCCCGCGCATCGGGCTGTCGGTGCAGGGCGTGTCGCTGTCCGAGCCGGACAGCTCCGAAACCTTCGCCTCCATCGATAGCACCCGTCTGGCGGTCGCGGTGTGGCCGCTGCTGTCCAACAGCTTTGTGGTGGACCACGTCGCGATCACCGGTTTCAAGGCCCGTGTGGTGCGGGACAAGCAGGGCCATTTCAATTTCAGCAATCTCGTGGGCGGCACCGCGCCGATCACGGCGGCGCCGGCCAATCCGGCTGAAGCCTTGGCGGGCGCGGCGCAGAGCGCGGTGCAGGCCATCGCCAACGGCAACCTGCCGCAGCCGCGCAACAACATGCAGATCGACATCGCCGGGCTGGACCTGAAGGACGGCCAGGTGCAGCTGCAGGACGAGATCACGGGCATGGCGGTGGCGGTCACCAAGATCAACGCCAACACCGGCCGCGTCACCTTCAATCAACCGTTCGATGTGCGCATGACCGCACGCGTCGAGGGTGGCGATCCGCGCGTGGACGCCAATTTGACCGGCCAGGCCCTGCTTACGCTGGATCCGTCGGCCAAGCGCTACGCCGCGCAGAAGCTGGACCTGCGCATGGACGGCAAGCTGCCGGGGGCCGAAGCCAAGAGCCTGGCCATGCGCGGCAATCTGGCCTTCAACGGCCAGAAGTCGGCGTTGGACATCGCCGGCCTGGAAGTCGTGTTCCAGGGCGACGTCACCGATCCCGCTGCGCGCGCGACCAATGTGGATGCCAGCGTGGCCATTCCCAAGCTGGCGATCGACCCGCATAAGAGCCAGCTGCAGATCGAGAAACTGGCGATACGCGCCAAGGGCGGCGTGGCCGATGGTCCCTTCGAATTCGCCGTGGACGCGCCCGCGCTCAATATCTCTCCGGCGTCGGCCACGGGTGAGGCGCTGACGGGCCGCGTGCGCATCAGCGGCCTGGACGCGAGTTTCGGCTTGAACGGCATCAGCGGCAACGCCGGTGAGCTGGAGATCAAGGAAGCCAAGCTGGACAGCACGTCCAAGAATGGCGAACGGATCGTCAAGCTGAACTTCGCCTCGCCGCTGTCCTTGAACCTGTTGCAGCGCAGCGGCGGCCTGTCCGGTTTGCGTGGCGACGTCAACATCACCGATCCCGGACTGCCCAAGGGCAGCCTGCAGATCCCCGTGATCGGCAGCGTGACCGCGGATCTGCTGAAGGATCAGGCCACGAGCAAGATCAACGCCGTGCTGGAAGGCGGCAAGTTCGATCTGAGCGCGGACATTACCAAGCTGAGCGATGCGCCCAAGGTGAATTTCGCGCTGGTGGTGGATACGCTGGACCTGGACAAGCTGGTGCCGCCGGTTGCGGCAACGCCCGCGCAGCCGGCGCCCAAGCAGCCGGCCGAAGCCAAGAAGGAAGACGGCAAGCCCGCGCAGCCTGCAGCCCCTGCGGCGCCTGCCAAACCTGCCGACGACACGATCGACCTGTCTGCGCTGATCGGTCCCAGCGTCAATGGCACGATCAAGGTTGGCAAGCTGGTCGTGCGCGGTTTGAAGGCCGACGACGTCGGCGCCGCGGTCAAGCTGGACAAGGGCAAGCTGGATATCTCCAGCCTGACTGCCGGCCTGTACGGCGGCAAGCTGGCGGGCACTTTGTCGGTGGACGCCGCGCAGGGTAACCAGCTGGCCACCAAGATGTCGCTGGCCGGTATCGCCATCGAACCGTTCCTGATGGACCTGGCGCGCCAGAACGTGCTGAGCGGTACGGGCAGCCTTGCGCTGGACCTGAAGACAGCCGGCGCGAATGCCTACGCCATGAAGAGCGGCCTGGGCGGCACCATGCAATTGCGCCTGCGGGATGGCGCGGTCAAGGGCATCAACCTGACGCAGACGCTGCGCGAACTGAAGGCTGCCTTCAAACCGGAATCGCAGAATGAAACCGTCGCGTCCGACACCAGCAAGCAGACGGAATTCTCCGAGATGGACGCCGACCTGGCCTTCACCAAGGGCGTGGCCGCGGTCAAGCGCCTGAACGTGGTGTCGCCCCTGTTGCGCGTGACGCAGGGCGATCCGGCCACCATTGACTTCGTCAAGAGCGAATTGGACCTGGTGGCGCGAGCCCGCGTCGTCAATCCGGCAGCCGATCCGGAAGGCAAGGAACTGCTAGACCTGAAGGACGTGACCATCCCCGTGCACGTCAAGGGACCGTTCGACAAGCCGACCTATACCGTGCTCTGGAAGGACGCCATCGGCGGCATTCTCCAGCGCAGCCTGGAAAACAAGCTGCGCGAAGCGGTGACGGGCAAGGGCAAGAGCGGCGCTGCCGTCGACAAGGCTTTAAAGGGACTGCTGGGCAAATGAACGCCGAGAACTTCCAACCCGTGGCCGAGTGCGGCGTCACCACGCAGGCCGAGGCCGCGGGCTATCACCGGCAATGGCTGGTCGCCAACGATTCCGGGCAGTGGCTGAACCGCGCCCTGTGTCCGCGGCTGGCCGACGTTTCGGTCGAGCTGCGGCTGGGCTACCTGGTGCTGAAGGCGCCTGGCATGCTGCGCATGGACATTCCGCTGGACGTCATCGAAGACGACGACAGCGTGCGCTACAGCATGAAGGTGGGCGAGCAGGTGGTGGACGTGATCGACGAAGGGGAACTGGCCGCGGCCTGGATTTCCAACTTCGTCCAGGTGCCTTGCCGCATCATGAAGGTGCATCCCGATACGCCCGTGGCCGCCTGGCCGGCCTGAGCGGGCCGGGCGCAAGGGCCGTTCAAGCCTGAGCGCCAGAGCGCTTGAATTCGAAAGCCGCGTGGGCCAGCAGGCCTGCCAGAAGGCCCCAGAAGGCTGATCCGATACCCCAGAAACTGAAGCCAGATGCCGTGGCCAGCAGCGTGATGAGCGCGGCTTCGCGGCGTTGCGGGTTGGCCATGGCCGCGGCCATGCCGCCCATGATGGTGCCCAGCAGCGCCAGCCCGGCCAGCGCGGCCAGCAGGGCGGCGGGCAAGGCCTGGAAGAACACGGCCACGGCGCCGGCTACGACGCTCAGCACGACGTAGCCCAGGCCGTAGGTGGCCGCGGCGATGTAGCGCTTGGACGGGTCCGGATGCGCTTCGGGACCGGTGCAGATGGCCGCGCTGATGGCGCCCATCGTGACGCTGTGCGCGCCGAAGGGCGCGGCCAGCAGGCCCAGCAGGCCGGTGGCCGCCACCAGGCGCGAGGCGGGCGGCTGGTAGCCCGCCGCTTGCAGGATGGCCAGGCCGGGAAGGTTCTGCGAGGCCATCGCGACCACGAAAAGCGGAATGCCCAGGCTGACCGCGGCCTGCGCGCTGAAGGCGGGCGTGGTCCAGACGAATTCGGTGAGGCGCCAGTCCAGCAGGTCCAGCTGGATCAGGTTCAGGCCGAAGGCGATGGCGATGGCCACCAGCATGACGACCAGCACCGCGTAGCGCGGCGCCCAGCGCCGGCACAGCAGATAGGCGACGCACATCGCCAGCACCAGCGCGGGCTGCTGCTTGATGTTGCTGAAGACGCCCATGCCGAAGTTGAGCAGCACGCCCGCCAGCATGGCCGCGGCGATTTCGCCGGGGATGCGGCGCAGGATGGGATCGATCCAGCCGAACAGGCCGCAGGCCAACGTCAGCGCGGCGGCCAGGATGAAGGCGCCGATTGCCTCATTGAAGGGAACGCCGGCCAGCGCGGTGACCAGCAGCGCCGCGCCAGGCGTGGACCAGGCCATGACGATGGGCAGGCCCGTGCGCAGGCTGTACAAGGCGCCGCCCAGGCCGAACGCCAGGCTGAGCGAGCCGATCCAGGAGCCGATGTGCGCCGAATCCAGGCCCGCGGTATGGCCTGCCTGCACCATCAGCACGGCGGTGCCGCCGAAGCTGACCAGCACGGCGACGAGGCCGGCGGCGATGGCCGATGCGGACAGGTCGCGGCGGGCGTGGTGGCGGGAAGGAGGGAGGTTGATGCTGGACTGCGCGGCGTCGCTCATGCGGCACCGGTCAGGCGACGGTATTTGGCCATGAGCTGTTCCTGGCCTTCATTCCATTGCGGGTGCAGCTCGATGCACTCCACGGGGCACACGACCTTGCATTGCGGCTCGTCGTGATGGCCCACGCATTCGGTGCACCGGTCAGGGTCGATGACGTAATAGTCCTCGCCCATGGAGATTGCTTCGTTCGGGCACTGGGGCTCGCAAACGTCGCAATTGATGCATTCTTCGGTGATGGTCAGGGCCATGGCGGGCTGCGGTATGGGGCGGGTAGGGCTAAGCGCATTGTACCGCCGCCGCGCGCCCGGGCCGCGCAGCGCAAGAAGGGCGCTTTGCGCGCCCTTCGAGGGTGGAGCAATACCTGCGGCGGGGCTCAGCCCGGCCAGGACTGTTCGCGGCGTTCCTTGGCTTTTTCCTGGAGCCAGCGCTCGACGGACGGGAACACGAACTTGCTCACGTCGCCGCCCAACTGCGCGATCTCGCGCACGATGGTGCCGGAGATGAATTGGTACTGGTCCGAGGGCGTCATGAACAGCGTTTCGACATCGGGCAGCAGATGGCGGTTCATGCCGGCCATCTGGAATTCGTACTCGAAGTCGGACACGGCGCGCAGGCCGCGCACGATCACGCGCCCGCCCTGGTCGCGCACAAAGTCCTTGAGCAGGCCGCCGAAGCTTTGCACTTCCACGTTGGGATAGTGTCCCAGCACTTCGCGCGCGATTTCCACGCGCTCGTCGATGCTGAAGAAGGGCTTCTTGTTGCGGCTAATGGCGATCCCGACCACGACTTTGTCGAAAAGCGTGGCGGCACGGCGGACCAGATCCTCGTGGCCTCTGGTCAGCGGGTCGAAAGTGCCGGGATATACAGCGGTGATCATACGAGCTCCGTACCGTTATTTGTGGTTTACACCATCCTCCGAAGCTCGGATTATTGACCTATTTGCGCAATGCAGCAAATTCCAGCAGGTGGTAGTGGACCGCGCCTGCCTTGTCCTGCCGCAAGATCGTGAATCCTTCGGGGGCTTCGATGGGGCTTTCCGCCTCTACGTAGACTAGCCCATGCTCGGTCAGAATGCCCGGCAGAATCGGCCACAGGCGCGGCAGCCAGCCCTGGCCGAAAGGCGGATCCAGCAGGATCAGGTCAAATCGGGACGCATCCATGCGCTCGGCGACCTGCATGGCGTCGCCCACGTGGATGCGTATCATGTCGGCTTTGAGCTTGTCGCGCAGTGTCCGCAGCGCGGACGCGGCGGTCTTGTCCCGCTCGACCATCTGTACATGCGCCACGCCGCGCGAGGCCGCCTCGAAGCCCAAGGCGCCGCTGCCGGCGAATAGATCCAGCACCTGCTTGTCGGCGAACTCGCCGCCCCACAGGTGATTGAGCCAGTTGAACAGCGTCTCGCGCACGCGGTCGGGCGTGGGGCGCAGCGTCTCCACGTCGGGCACGGCAATGGGGGTGCGTCTGTATTGGCCCCCGACGATACGAATATACTTGTTACCCATGTTTAGCCGCTTCTTCAAGAAAAAATCCCCTCCGCCCGCCGCGCCGGTTCAACCCGCGCCGCCGCCGGAGGCTGCAGACGCCGTAGCCGCGCCTGCCGAGCCCGCCGCCGTCCCGGTCACTCCCGCGCCGCCGGCGCCTGTGGCCGCCGAACCGCGCCGCGAACCGAGCATTGACCCGGGCGTCGCCGCACCGGCGGCACCGCCCGTTGTGGCGCCTGTTGCTGCGCCGCATGAGGCGCCGGCCGTGACGCCCGCGCCGGTTGCGCCGGCACCCGCTACGGTATCGGCGCCAGCGCCTGTTCCGGCGCCAGCGCCGGCCCCGGCATTGGCCCCCGCTCCTGTCGCGGCGCCCGCGCCGGTGGTGGCAACGCAAGCTCCGATCGCCGCTCCCGCGCCGGTTGCGGCTCCGGTGGCTCCGGCTGCGGCGCCAGCCCCAGCCCCCGAGTCCGCCGCTGAAGCCCCCAAGAAGGCTTCCTGGCTGTCCCGCTTGAAGCAAGGCCTGTCGCGTACGGGCCAGAGCATCGGCGGGATCTTCATCGGCGTGAAGGTCGACGAGAACCTGTTCGAGGAACTCGAATCGGCGCTCATTATGGCCGATGCGGGCCTGGAGGCCACGGAAAAGCTCCTGACGGCGCTGCGCGCGCGGGTCAAGAAGGAACGCATCGAGGACCCCGCCAAGGTCAAGGCGGCCTTGCGCCAACTGCTGGCCGACCACCTGCGCCCGCTGGAGCGCGCCTTCGACCTGAAGCGCACGCAACCCCTGGTCGTCATGATCGCCGGCGTCAACGGCGCCGGCAAGACCACTTCCATCGGCAAGCTGGCCCACACCTTCCAGCGCCAGGGCGCCAGCGTGCTGCTGGCCGCGGGCGACACGTTCCGCGCCGCTGCGCGCGAGCAGCTCATCGAATGGGGCAGCCGCAACAACGTGACGGTGATCTCGCAGGACGGCGGCGATCCGGCGGCTGTGGCGTTCGATGCGGTCAACGCCGGCCGCGCGCGCGGCATGGGCGTGGTGATGGTGGATACCGCGGGCCGCCTGCCCACGCAGTTGCACCTGATGGAAGAGCTGAAGAAGATCCGCCGCGTCATCGGCAAGGCGGATGCCGCCGCGCCGCACGAAGTGCTGCTGGTGGTGGACGGCAATACCGGCCAGAACGCCCTGGCGCAGATCCGCGCCTTCGATGCCGCCATCAATCTGACGGGCCTGGTCGTGACCAAGCTGGACGGCACCGCCAAGGGCGGCACGCTGGCCGCCGTGGCCGCGGGCAGCCAGGGCGTGCGCCCGATCCCGGTGTACTGGATCGGCGTGGGCGAAAGCCTGGAAGACCTGCAGCCCTTCGTGGCCGACGAGTTCGCCGGGGCTTTGCTGGCGGATTGAGGTCCGTGGGTCCGGCGCGCCTGCGCCGGAAAAAACAAAGGGACGGCGCATGCCGTCCCTTTTGCATTCAAGCCCGCGTCACTTCCAGAATGGCTTGCTGGCGGCCAGATCGTCGAACGCTTGCTGCGCGTCGTCCGCCAGTTCTTCCAGGCGCGCGCTGATCCAGCCCAGGGCGAACCAGGCTTGCGGATGGGTGGCGGTACACGACTCGTAGTAGTCCTTGGCCACTGCCAGGTCGTTGATTTCGCCCAGCACGTCCTGCACGCGCGACAGCAGCTTGCGATAGCCGCGCAGTTTGCCCGCGGGCAGCAGCGATTCGGCGAATGCCAGGCTGTACCGCAGCCGTTTGCCGCGCTTGCGCAGTTCGTGGCGCGTGGGAATGTCGAGCGTCGCGAATTGCGTGCCCTGGTCAGCCACCTTGCTATGCCAGCGGTGCAGGCGCCGCGCAAGCTGCTTGTGCAGGCGCTGCGGATCGGGTTCGGGCGCCAGCATCGGAATGATGGTGGGTTTGACGCTGGGCGCCGCCACGCCGCCTTCCAGCCGGATGGCGGGCTCGGGCGCGGCGTCGCTGGGGGTGCCGTTGGCTATCGTCTGGCCTTCCGCGGACGGCAGGGCCGGCGGCACGTCCAGGCTCCATTCCAGCAGCTCCAGCATCCAGGCCTGGAAGGCCTTGCCGCCGGCGATGCTGCGCGCGTCCTGTTCCGGGGGCGCGGCTTCCATAGGGATGACCGGCATGCCTGCGCGCATCAGCGCGGGCGCCACGGTTTCGTTCAGCACGTCCTGGTCGCGGTTGGCGCCGAAGGCGGCGAAGTGCGTGCGCACGCCTTGCAGCAGAGTGTCTGGAATCGGCGCGATCCAGCCGTCGAACAGCTTCCAGGCCGAACGCAGCCGGCGCACGCCCACGCGCAGCTGATGCACGTGTTCGGAGTTGCCGGCGCGGTAGACGCCCTCGGTGTCGACCTCGGCCAGCACCGAGGCGTTGCGCGCGATCTGGTCCAGGCATTCCGCCGCGATGCGCGCCATGGCCTGGGGCGCCGTCATGTCTTCGCGCAGCTTGACCGATGCGGCGCCGCGCGGCGCCCAGAACTGGGCGATGGCTTGGGCGCGGCGGGCTTCGAGGTCATCGCCCGGAATGGCGTCTGCATCTGCCAGGCGCTGAGCCAACTGGGCCAGCGCATCGCCGCGTTCGGACTTGCTGCGCGGGTCCAGCACCAGGCTGTGGCGCTGCTGCCAGCCGCGAGCCGCCGCGAAGATAGCGGCGGGGCGGCCCGACACCAGTTCGAATTCCAGTTCGGAGATGGGCAGCTCCAGCGCGCCGGCGCGCAGGATGCCGGTGTCATAGGCCAGTTCCACCGTGCCGTAGCGCGTGCGGACCTTGCGCAGGAGCCGCTGCACATCGGTTTCATAACGCAGGCCCAGTTCGCCCTTGATGGCTGCCAGCGCGGCTTCGACCTCGGTGCCGGCATACACCGACAGGTCCAGCACCGGGCCCGGCCGCGGGTGATTGAGTTCGATGCGCGTGATGGCATTGATGCCAGGCATCTTCAGCGTCTGCACCCAGTCGCGGCCTTCCTGGCGCAGCCGGATGGCGATGCGCGCCCGCGCAAGTTCGCGTTCCGGCGTATCGAAATACATGGCGTGCAGGCGGATGCGGGTCGCCTCGCGCTGCTTGACCTCTCGGAGCACCGCCTGGCGCGAGGCCGCAGGCACGTGCAGTTTCAATTCCTGTTCCGACATGGCGGCGGGCGTCCAACGGCAAAAGCCGAGATCTTAATCAAACGGGGCGGGCGATTTGATGACCGGTCATATTTATTTCACATGGAGCATAAACGTGTTTGCGGCGCATCAACAACCGGGTGAGCAGCCTTGCCCGCAAGCCAGGGGGAGACGCTGGCAGCCGCATGCCGAAGCGTTGGCCGGCTTCGTTCAATTACCAAGTTTCAGTGATATGCAATGTTACGAATCGCTTTTCTAATTGTAATTGGCGGGTAACGCGCTTCGCGGCCCCGGCTTCTACCCGCGTCTGCCCGGCAACTGTTCGTGCGGGCCCCGATTACATAAGAGCCCAATGAATCATACGTATCGCATCGTCTTCAACCGCAGCGCAGGCTTGTGGAAAGTGGTAAGTGAAAATGCTCGCGGGCAGGGCAAGGGCGGTTGCCGCAGGGGGCGATCCGCGCGCGGAAGCCTGCCGTTGATGGCGATGTTGCTGGTTGCCCTGGGCACGGCCAGCGAAACGCAAGCGGGGCCGCTGGTCTCCTTCACGGGCGATACCACGGTCGGATCCATGTCAAGCCCGAAGATTACGGTCTTCGTCCCGCTCTCCGTGGGTATATTCGGCGTGGGAACAGTGACTATCGCCGATGGCGGCGAGCTGTTGATGTCGCTCGGCAACACAGTGTCTCTGGCCGACTCGGCCTCGGCGGACGGCACGATCAACATCGGCGCGGCTCCCGGCGCCGCGCCCGCGGGCGCTGGTTTCCTGGTAACGCAGCGACTCGCGTTCGGCGCGGGTACCGGCACGCTGAATTTCAACACCAACAACCTCTACGACTTCGGCGCGGCGCTGGTCAGCAGCGCGGCGGGCACGCACCAGCTCAATCACTATGCCGGCTCCACGCGGCTGTCCGGTAATAGTTCAGGCTTCGTCGGCAACACCACCGTCACGGGCGGGAACCTGCAGATCCTCAACGTTCTGGGTACCGCGGAAGGACGTATCGATGCCGGGCAAGCTCCCGGCGCCACGGCCCGGGTCAGCGTGTTCAGCCCCGGCTCGACCTGGGCACTGACGGACAACCTTTTTGTCGGCGGCGCCGGACCCGGAGAGCTGAGCATCTTCAGTAGCGGCACGGTCTCGAACCAGTTTGCGACGGTGGATGCCCGGCAGAACGACGCGGCGAAAGTGACGGTTTCCGATGTCGGGTCGCTCTGGAGCAATCGCGCGGTGCTGCTGGTTGGTTCGGAAGGCGGGAGGGGCAGCGTGTCGATCCTGGCGGGGGGATATGCGACCAGCGTCGATGGCGTTGTCGGGCGCATCCAGAACGGCAATGGCGCCTTCCTGGTGTCGGGGCGCGGTTCAACCTGGATCAATAACGGCGAGCTCAGGGTGGGCGATGTGTCCGGTCAGGGCACACTGACCATCGAATCGGGGGGCTTCGTCTCGAACAAAGACAGCTATGTGGGCAGCATGAGCGGTAGCGGCAACGTTGTTGTCCGCGGCGCCGGCTCCATCTGGGACAACAGCGGCGCGATGACCCTGGGATTTGGCGTGGGAACGGGGGCGGGCAGCCTGACGATCGCGCAAGGCGGCACAGTGAGCGTTGGCGCGAGCGGCGGAGGGGCCGTGTCCCTGGCGCAGGACCGGTTTCTTTTCTTTCCCACCACCGGCACGATCAATATCGGCGCGGCGGCGGGGCAGCCGGCCGTGGGCGCCGGCACGCTCAACGCCAGCGCGATCCAGTTCGGCGCCGGCATTGCCACCGTGAACTTCAACCATACCGAGTCCGCCTACACGTTTTCGACGCCGCTGTTGAGCACAGGCGCCGGTTCACATAGTCTGAACCAGATCGCCGGCACCACCTTGCTGACGGGCGCGAATAGCGCATTCAAGGGCAGGACCACGGTGTCGGGCGGCAAGCTGGTGGTGCTGGGCCAGTTGGGAGGTTCGGCCGCCGTCACGGGCGGGGTCTTGCAGTACGGAGACGGCGCCACGGGCGCGGCCAACACCCTGAGCGGCAACCTGAATGTCTCAGGCACCGGCAGCACGCTGGCGGTGCATCGGGGCGCCACGCTGGCGGTCACGGGCGACATGGAAATGGCCGATGACACCGTGCTGGACTTGATGGCCGGCACGGGCAGCCCGCTGTTGCAGGCAAACAAGGTCACGCTGGGCGATGGCGTGGTGTTCAGGCTGAGCGGCATCGGCGACAAGAACGCGCTCGATACCGTGTTGATCGAGGCGCCCACAGGCGGCATCGACGGTGATTTCGGCGCCGTCAACGTGGGCGGCTTTACCGGAGAGGTCGACTATCTAACCGTCAACACACGCAAGTCCGCGGACAACAAGCAGTACCTCGCCACCTACGGCCTGAGCTGGACCGCCAACAACAACCTGGCCCATGGCACTTTCACGCTGGCCGATGCGTCGAACCGGTTCACGCTGGGGGTGCCGCTTTCCGACCAGGCCGCCAATGCCGCCGCCGGTTGGGACGGCAAGAGCTTGACCAAGGCCGGCGCGGGCACGCTGGTGCTGCAAGGCGCCAACACGTACAGCGGCGGCACGGCCATCCTGGGCGGCACGTTGCAGGTCGATAGCGATGCCAACCTGGGCGCTGCCGCCGGGGGACTGCGGTTTGGCGACGGTACGCTGGCGACCACCGCCAGCTTCGACACCGCGCGCGCCGTCACGCTGGCGCAGAGCGGACGTTTCGACGTGGCGGCAGACACCACGCTGGGCCTGACCGGCGCGGTGGCGGGCGCGGGAGCCCTGGTCAAGAGCGGCGCGGGCACGATGGTGTTGAGCGGCAGCAATAGCCACGGCGGGGGGACGATGATCGCCAGCGGCACGCTGCAGATCGACCGCGATGCCAACCTGGGGGCGACGGCTGGCGGCCTGGCCTTCGGTGACGGCACGCTTGCGGTGACGACCACCTTCGACATCGCGCGCGGGGTCGCCCTGGCGCAGTCGGGGCGATTCGAGGTGACCACGGGCGCCACGCTGGGCCTGGCCGGCTCGGTGTCGGGCGCAGGCGCGCTGGCCAAGAGCGGCGGCGGCACGCTGGTCTTGAGCGGCAACAACAGCTATGGCGGCGGCACGCAGATTTCGGGCGGCCGCTTGCAGGTGTCGAGCGATGCGAATCTCGGCGCCGCGTCCGGCGGCCTGAGTTTGAACGGCGGCGCCTTGGCGACCATGGGCAGCTTCGATACCGCGCGGGCGGTCGCGCTGACGCAGGCAAACAGTTTTGACGTGGCCGCCGGCACGACGCTGGGGCTGGTCGGCGCCGTCACGGGCAGCGGCGATCTGTTCATGTCCGGCGCCGGTACGCTGCGTCTGGACAACGGGGCCAACGCCTACGGCAATACCTGGGTGCGCGCTGGCACGCTGGTCGGCCATGCCGGTTCGATCTCGGGCAACGTCGACATCGGCAGCATTGGCACGCTGGCGTTCGAGCAGGCCGCCGATGCGCGCTTTGCCGGCGCCATCTCGGGCGACGGCGCGCTCGTAAAGAACGGCGCGGGCACGCTGAGCCTGGCTGGCAACAGTTCCTCCTACTTCGGCAAGACCACGGTGTCCGGCGGCCGGCTCGTGGTGCAAGGTTCGCTGGGCGGCTCGGCCGAAGTCACGGGCGGCGTCCTGCAGTATGGCGACGGCGTAGCCGGCGCAGCCAATAGTCTGACAGGGGACTTGAACGTCGGCGCAGCGGGCAGCGCCTTGTCGGTGCAGGGGCCGGCGTCGCTGGCGGTGGCGCGCAATGTCAATCTGGCGGATGGCACAGCCCTGGATATCGCAGCCGGCGCGGGCGGCCCGTCCTTGCAGGCGGGCGGGCTGACGCTGGGCGAGGGTGTCGCCTTCACCCTCAGCGGCATAGGCAGCGCCAGCCAGCTCGACAAGGTGCTGATCGACACCCGCGGCGGCATTCGCGGCGACTTCGGGTCGGTGCGCGTGGGCGGCTTCAGCGGCGCGGTGGATTACCTCACGGTCAACACGCGCAAGTCGGCCGATGGCCTGCAATACCTCGCCAGCTACGACCTGAGCTGGACCGCGGGCAACAATCTGGCGCATGGCACGTTCACGCTGAGCGATGCCGCCAACCGGTTCGTAGTCGGCGCGGATCTGGCAGACCAGGCGGCCAACGCCGCGACGGGCTGGAGCGGACGATCGCTGCTCAAGGCCGGCGCCGGCACGTTGGTCCTGAGCGGCAACAACACCTATAGCGGCGGCACCACGATAGCCGGGGGCAAGTTGCAGGTTGCAAGCGATGCGAACCTGGGCGCGACGTCTGGCGGCGTGGCATTCAACGGCGGCACGCTGGCGGCATCGGCGTCCTTCGATACCGCGCGTGCCATGACGCTGACCCAGGCCGGGCGCTTCGAGGTGGCTGGCGGCGCAACGCTGGGGCTGGTCGGCACAGTCTTGGGCAACGCCGACCTGATCAAGACCGGAGCCGGCACGCTGCGACTGGACAACGCGGGCAACGCCTACGGCAATACCGTCATCCGGGAAGGCACGCTAATCGGCGATGTCGGGTCGATCCGGGGCAATGTCGACAACAATGGCTCCTTGGTGTTCGAACAAGGCGCGAACGCAACGTTCGGCGGCGCCATCTCCGGTGGCGGCGCGCTGGTCAAGAGCGGCGCGGGGACGCTGGCGCTGAGCGGCGACAGCTCGGGCTTTACCGGCAGCACCACGATTCAGGGCGGCCGGCTGGCCTTGAACGGCAAACTTGGCGGCGCGCTCAATATCGGCCAGGGCGGCGTGCTCGGAGGCCGCGGCACAGTGGGCTCGGGCGCTGGCTCGGTGGTGACCGTGGCGGCCGGCGGCACGCTGGCGCCAGGGAATTCCATTGGCACGCTGACCGTCGACGGCGATCTCGTCATCGAGAGCGGCGCGCGCTACGCCGTGGAAACCAATCCGCAGGGCGCCGATGCCGACCTTATCCATGTCACGGGCAATGCCACGATCAATGGTGGCTCGGTCGCGCATATCGGTATCGGCGGCGACTACGGGCTACGTTCCGTCTACACGATACTGGCGGCCGACGGCGCCTTGTCCGGCCGGTTCGATACGGTGACGTCCGACTATGCCTTCCTGACGCCGAAACTCGGCTACGACTACGGCGCGGGCCGAGTGTCGTTGGAATTGGCGCGCAACGGCACCGCGATGGCCACGGCCGCCGACACGCGCAACCAGCGCGCGGCGGCGGGCGCCATCGACAGCATCGGCATGGCGGCGGGCAATGGGCTTTACGACGCGTTCGCCGTGCTGCCGGACGACAAGGGCTTGCTGCGTTCCAGCTTCGACCAGCTATCCGGCGAAATCCACGCGTCGGCCAAGACCGTGCTGCTCGAAGACAGCCGCTATGTGCGCGACGCCGCCAGCGAGCGCCTGCGCTCGGCCGCGGGCGCGGTCGGCGCGTCGGCGACGCCGGTGCTGGCGTCCGCAGGGGGCGGCGCCCGCCTGGCTCCGGCAACGGCGACGGGGCCCGCCAGCTGGATACAGGGCCTGGGTTCCTGGCGCCAGACCGACGGCGACGGCAATGCTGCCCAGGTCAAGAGTTCGACCGGCGGCTTTCTGCTGGGCGTGGATGCGCCGGTGTCCGATGCCTGGCGGCTGGGCCTGATGGCGGGCTACACCCGCACGGATTTCGACGTGCGCGATCGCGCGTCATCGGGCGACAGCGACAACTACCATCTCGGGGCCTACGGCGGCGGCCAGTGGGGCGCGGTGGGCCTGCGCGGCGGGCTGGCCTACAGCTGGCACGACATCGCGACTCGGCGCTCGGTATCCATGCCCGGCTACTCCGACAGCCTCAAGGCCAACTACGACGGCCGCACCGTCCAGGCGTTTGCCGACCTCAGCTATCGCATCGACACGCGCGTTGCTGCGCTGGAGCCGTTCGCCAACCTGGCCTACGTCAACCTCAAGACCGACGGCTACAGCGAGAGCGGCGGCGCAGCCGCCCTGCGTGCAAACAGCCAGACCACCGAGACCACGTACACGACACTGGGTTCGCGGCTCATGTCCAGCTTCGAACTGGGCGGCGCGCAAGCCACGGCTCGCGGATCGCTGGGCTGGCGCTACGCCTTCGGCGACTTGAAGCCCGCCGCCACCCAGGCTTTCGCGGCGGGCGATGCCTTTACCGTGGCCGGCGTTCCCATCGCGAAGAACAGCGCGGTGCTGGAAGCGGGGCTGGACGTGCAGATGTCGCGCAAGGTGTCGTTCGATCTGTCCTACCAAGGACAGCTCGCCAGCGGGGCGCAAGATCACGGCGTCAGGGCAGGGGTGAGCGTGCGGTTCTGATATGTGGGCGAAAAAAAAACCGCCCGTTTCCGGGCGGAGCAAAGGAACGCTGTAGGGATCCGCGGACGCGTCAGAGGATGCGTTTGCGGACCTGGGTGATGATGATTTCGGCCACCACGACCACGGCGAAGATGGCAGCCAGTACCAACGCCACGCGGTCCCACTGGAACAGGTTCAGAGCCGTGTCCAGCGCCATGCCGATGCCGCCGGCGCCCACCAGGCCAAGTACCGCCGATTCGCGCACGTTGATGTCCCAGCGCAGCAGCACGATGGACCAGAAGGCGGGGCGGATCTGCGGCCAGTAGGCGTACCAGATCACGGATGCCTTGCTGGCGCCGGTGGCGGTGACGGCCTCGATCGGGCCGCGCTGCGCTTCCTCGATGGCTTCGCCCACCAGCTTGCCGACGAAGCCGATGGAGCGGAACGCAATGGCCAGCGTGCCGGCCAGCGCGCCGGGCCCGAAGATGGCGATGAACAGCAGCGCCCACACCAGCGAATTGACCGAACGGCTGGACACCAGGATCAGCCTGGCCAGCATGTTGACGGTCTTGCTGGGCGTGAGGTTGTTGGCCGCCAGCAGGCCCACCGGCACCGCCATCACCACGGACAGGATGGTGCCCAGCGTGGCGATGTGCAGCGTTTCGATCAGCGCGCCGTGCACGCCTTCCGGGTAGTAGGCCCAGTCTATCGGCCACATGCGCTGGAACAGATCGGCCATCTGCTCGGGCGCGTCGTACAGGAACTCCGGAATGATCTCGACGCCGCGGATCGCCTGCACGATGGCCGCGACCACCAGCAGGTAGAGCGCGAAGCGCAGCAGGCGCTGGCCCATGCTGTAGCGTTGCCAGACGCGCGGCGAACCCGGTGGATTGAAGGTGGATGCGTGGGCGTTCATTCGTCCACCTCCGCACGGCGCTTGACCGGAGTTGCGCCGCTGCCGATGCCGCGCGCTCCCGCGAAGCGGCCTTGCAGGATGCGTTCGAATCCCAGGTTGTCCAGGAACACGGCGCGCACGAAGCCGGCCAGGATTTCACCCAGCATGATGATGGCGATCAGGGTCAGCAGGATGGCGCTGACGAAATCGTAGTCAAAGCGCTGGAACGCCGAGAACAGCGTGCCGCCCACGCCGCCCGCGCCCACGATCCCCACCATGGTGGAGTTGCGCAGGTTGGAGTCGAACTGGTAGGTGGCAAAGCCGATGAAGCGGGCGAATACCTGCGGCAGCACGCCGAAGATGATGACGTTGGCGAACGAGGCGCCCGTGGCGCGCACGGCTTCCACCTGCTTTAACGAAATCTCTTCGATGGCCTCGGTGAACAGCTTGCCGATGAAGCCGACCGAGGCGACCGTCAGCGCCAGGATGCCGGCCAGCGCGCCAAAGCCCACGGCCTTGACGAACAGGATGGCGACGATGACGGGATGCAGCGCGCGGCACAGGGCCACGATGGCGCGGGCGGGCCACGATACCCAGGTGGGCATCATGTTGCGCGCGCCCAGCAAACCGATGGGCAGCGCGATGATGATGCCAAGCACCGAGGCCAGCACCGCGATCTCCAGGCTTTCCGCGATGCCCTTCCACAAGGTGGCGGGCTTTTCGAAGTTGGGCGGAAACATGCGCGCCAGAAACGTCGACGCGTGCCCCATGCCGGTTTCGAAGCGCGCCCAGCTGAAGTCCAGCTGCGCGCCGGCATACAGCGTGTAGGCCAGCAGCAGCAGCACGCCGGCCTTGGCGCGCCCGGACATGGCGAAGGGGCGGGCGCCCTTGGGTGGGATCATTCCAGCCAAGACTCGCCTCCATAGATGGTCTTGAGCATGGCGGCGTCCAGCCCCTGGCCGTCGCCGTCATAGACCACGTGGCCGCCGGACATGCCGGCGAGGCGGGTTGCGTAGCGGGGG
>NZ_QWFB01000019.1:0-81408 GCF_003576205.1 Achromobacter sp. K91
GATGTGTATAAGAGACAGGGTGAGGGACGCATGGACGGGCGGGCGGGGCGCAGGGAGCCGCGATGATATCGGAGTGGCGCGGGCGGTTGTTTCTGGATGTGGCCAACTATGCGTTGACGTTGCTGCCGGACGCAAAATACCCAATTTCAGTGATATGCATGGGGCCAAAGATGGCGTGTAATGCCGCCCAAGGCTATATCGCGCCCGCCGGCGCCGCGAGAAACCGGCCATCTCCGCACGCGATGATGGAAACGGTTTTTTCGTAGGGTCTTTTCAAAGGAGCAGCCATCGCTGCTCCTTTTTTTCGTGGCCGCTCGGGGAAACTCCCTATCTTCTGAGGACGCGCCGCCCGTTGACAGCGGCCTTGCACGAATCGATACTCGAATCCAGTACGTATACGTACAAAATGACAGGCGTCGCACCGGCCTAACGGGTTCCCACTGCTCTCGCAAAGGAGTAAGCAATGAAGGACGGCGAAATTCTTTCCGGATTCCTGGCTCCCCACCCGCCGCACCTGGTGTACGGCGAGAACCCGCCGCAGAACGAGCCGCGCTCGCGCGGCGGCTGGGAAAGCCTGCGCTGGGCCTACGACCACGTGCGAGAGAGCATCGAACGCCTGCAGCCGGACGTGCTGCTGGTGCATTCGCCGCACTGGATCACCCAGGTGGGCCACCATTTCCTGGGCGTGCCGCGCCTGGCGGGCCGCTCGGTCGATCCGATCTTTCCCGACCTGTTCCGCTACGACTTCGGCATGGACGTGGACGTGGAACTGGCCGAAGCCTGTTGCGAGGAAGGCAGCAAGCTGGGCCTGGTCACCAAGATGATGCGCAATCCGAAGTTCAGGGTGGACTACGGCACCATCACCACGCTGCACATGGTGCGGCCGCAATGGGACATCCCGGTGGTGGGGCTGTCGGCGAACAACACGCCGTACTACCTCGACACCAAAGAGGGGCAGAAGGAAATGGACCTGCTGGGCCGGGCCACGCGCGAAGCCATACGCAAGAGCGGGCGGCGGGCGGTCCTGCTCGCCAGCAATACGCTGTCGCACTGGCATTTCCACGAGCAGCCCGAGGTGCCCGAGGACATGTCCAAGGAGCATCCGGCGCGTTACGACGGCTATCTGTGGGACATCCGCATGATCGAACTGATGCGCAAGGGCAGGATGGGCGAGGTGTTCGAACTCCTGCCCCAGTTCATCGACGAAGCCTTCGCCGAAGTGAAATCCGGCGCGTTCACCTGGATGCACGCGGCCATGGGCTATCCGCAGCTGGCGGGCAAGTTCCATGGCTACGGCACCGTGATCGGCACCGGCAACGCGGTGATGGAATGGAATCTGCAGGAGGCCGGGCTGTCCCGCCTTGAAGCCCCCGCTGGCGTTACGGCCTAGCCGTTGGAGACATGCAATGACCCTCGTTTCCGCATTTCTCGTTCCCGGCAGCCCGCTGCCGCAGTTGCGCAGCGACGTGGCGCCCTGGGGGCGGCTGCATCAGGCGCTGCGCGCGGCCGGCGAGTCGCTGGCCGCTTCCCGGCCCGACGTGGTGCTGGTGTATTCGACGCAGTGGATGGCGGTGCTGGACCAGCTGTGGATCACCCGCGCGCGCAGCACCGGTGTGCACGTGGACGAGAACTGGCACGAGTACGGCGAGCTGCCCTTTGACATCGCCAGCGATACGGGCTTGGCAGAAGCCTGCGTGCAGGGCTGCCGCGACGCCGGCATCCATGCGCGCGGCGTGGACTACGACCAGTTTCCCATCGATACGGGCACCATCACGGTCAGCACGCTGATGGGCTTCGGCACCGACAAGCTGCCCGTGACGCTGGCGGCCAATAACCTGTATCACGACAACGCGCAGACGGAGCAGCTCAGCCGCATCGCCTTGCAGGCGGCCGCGGCCCAGGGCAAGCGGGCGGCGGTCATCGGCATAGGCGGCCTGTCCAACACCATGTTCCGCGAGCCTGTGGCGCCGGAATCCGACCGCTTGATCTCCCAGACCTTCGACGACTGGAACCGCCGCATGCTGGCGCTGCTGGAAAGCGGCGACGCCGGAAAACTGCGTGAACTCATGCCCGAGTACGCCGGGCAGGCCAAGGCGGAGATGGGCTTCAAGCACATGTCCTGGCTGCTGGGCGCGGTGGGCGATCGGTTCCGCGGCGCCAATGTGCTGGAATATGCGCCGCTTTATGGCAGCGGTGGAGCCGTGGTGGAATTCAAGCTGGATTGAACACGCGCCGAGCCGTGGCGCATACCGCGCGGCGCCTTCGAGGGGGCGCCAATCCCCGTGGTCAGGCAGCGCCCGCCAGCGCCACCGGTATCTCCCTGGTCCCCGCCGTGCGGCGCCATTGCGCCGGCCCCGACACATGCAGGTTGCCCCCCTCCGCGTCCACCGCCACGGTCACGGGCATGTCCTGGACTTCGAACTCGTGGATCGCTTCCATGCCCAGGTCCTCGAACGCGACCACCCGGGCGCTGCGGATGGCGCGGGAGACGAGATAGGCCGCGCCGCCCACGGCGATCAGGTAGGCCGCCCGGTGGCGTCGGATTGACTCGACCGCCTGCGGGCCGCGCTCGGCCTTGCCTATCATCGTCAGCAGTCCCGTGCGCTCCAGCATCATGTCGGTGTAGCCGTCCATACGCGTGGACGTGGTCGGGCCGGCAGGGCCGACGGCCTCGTCGCGCACGGCGTCCACCGGGCCCACGTAGTAGATGGCGCGGCCGCAGAAGTCGGCGGGCAGGGGCTCGCCGCGGGCCAGCATTTCGCGGATGCGCTGGTGCGCGGCATCGCGTCCGGTCAGCATGCGGCCGTTTAGCAGCAAGGTTTCGCCGGCGCGCCAGGACGCGACCTCCTCGCGGGTGAGGGTGTCCAGGTTCACGCGCCGACCGGCGCTGGATCCGCGCCCGGGTCCCAGGTCGGGCCAGAGATCCAGCGAGGGCGGGGCCAGGTGTGCGGGGCCGGATCCGTCCAGCACGAAGCTTGCATGGCGCGTGGCCGCGCAATTGGGGATCAGCGCGATGGGCTTGGCGGCCGCATGCGTGGGGTAGGTCTTGATCTTCACGTCCAGTACCGTGGTGAGGCCGCCCAGGCCCTGCGCGCCCACGCCCAGCGCGTTGACGCGCTCGTGCAGTTCCAGCCGCAGCGCGTCCTCGGGCGTCAGTGCATCGCCGCGCTGCGCCCGCGCCTGCAGTTCGTGCATGTCCAGCGGCTGCATCAGGCTTTCCTTGGCCAGCAGCACCGCTTTTTCGGCGGTGCCGCCCACGCCTATGCCCAGCATGCCGGGCGGACACCAGCCGGCGCCCATGGCGGGAATCTGCGCCAGCACCCAGTCGACGATGCTGTCGGCCGGGTTCAGCATGGCCAGCCGCGCCTTGTTTTCCGAACCGCCACCCTTGGCCGCGACCGTGACGGCCACGCTTGCGCCCGGCACGATGCGTGTGTTGATAACGGCGGGCGTGTTGTCGCGGGTATTGCCGCGGCTGAACAGCGGGTCCGCCACCACCGAGGCCCGCAGCGGATTGTCCGGGTCCAGGTAGGCGCGCCGCACGCCGGCGTTGACGGCGTCTTCCAGGCTGCCGCCAAAGCCCTCCCAGCGCACGTCCATGCCGACCTCCAGGAAGACGTTGACGATGCCGGTGTCCTGGCAGATCGGCCGCTTACCGATGGCGGCCATGCGCGAGCTGGCCAGGATCTGAGCCATGGCGTCGCGCGCCGGCGCGCTGGCTTCGCGTTCATAGGCGCGGGCCAGGTGCGCGATGTAATCGGCCGGATGGTAATGGCTGATGTACTGCAGCGCGCTGGCGATGGATTCGATCAGGTCGTCCTGGCGGATGAAGGTGCTCATGGCGTGCGAGGGCAGGTGACTTTGGCAGAGGATCAAGTTCAATCGGCGTGCAGCGTGACGCCGGGCCGGTCCTTGACCAGGCTCACGGCGACGAACGACACCACGGCCATGGCGATGACGTAGACGCCTACGTGCCAGGACTGTCCGGTGGCGGTGATGATGGACTGCGCGATCATCGCGGCGAAGGCGCCGCCCAGGATGGAGCCCAGCGCGTAGCCTGCCGACACGCCCGAGTAGCGCACGTCGGCCGGGAACATCTCGGCGTACAGCGCGGCCTGCGGGCCGTAGGTCAGGCCCAGCGGCACCGACAGCACGGCCAGGGCGAAGGCGAATTGCATGACGTCGCCGGAGTCGACGAAGGACCACATCGGTATGGCCCACAGCGCCAGCAGCACGTAGCCGAGCTGGAAGGTGCGCACGCGGCCGATGCGGTCGCCCAGCCAGCCGCCCAGCAGCGTGGTGCCCAGCCAGCAGGCCGCGGCCAGCGTGCAGATCATCAGCACCTGCTGTGGCGGCATGCGCAGCGCCCGGCTGCCGTAGCTGATGAAGAAGCCGACCAGCAGGTAACCCGCCGTGCTGTTGCCCACGAAGATCAGCGTGGTCAGCAGGATCTGGCGCGGATGTTTGCGCAACAGCGTGCCCAGCGGCGCCGAGGAATGGCTGCGGCGCGACTGCATCTCCAGGAACACCGGCGATTCCTCGACTGCGCGGCGGATGAAGACGCCGACAATGATGAGCGCGATGGACAGCAGGAAAGACACGCGCCAACCCCAGGCCATGAAGTTGTCGGGGCCGACCAGGGAGGTAATGCACCACAGCACGCCGGTGGCGACGATCATGCCCAGCGGTACGCCGATCTGGGGGAAGGCGCCGAACAGCGAACGCCGGTCGCGCGGCGCGTGCTCGACCGCCATGAGCGCCGCGCCGCCCCATTCGCCGCCGGCGGAGAACCCTTGCAGCACGCGCAGCGTCACCAGCATCACCGGCGCCCAGATGCCGATCTGCGCGTAGGTGGGCAGCACGCCGATCAGCGCGGTGGACACGCCCATCAGGATCAGCGTGGCCGCCAGCACCCGCTTGCGGCCGTAGCGGTCACCCAGATGGCCGCAGACGATGGCGCCCAGCGGCCGGAACAGGAAGGCCACGCCCACCGTCGCGAAGGACAGGATCAGCGACAGCTCGGGATTTTCCTTGGCGAAGGGCGCGAAGAACAGCGAACCCAGCACCAATCCCGCGGCCTGGACGTAGATGAAGTAGTCGTACCACTCGATGGCCGAGCCGACCAGGTGGCGGCCAGTACCTTGCGGTCGTCGGCGCTGACCAGCGGGCCGGATGCGGACCGGCGGGCGGAAGCGACGGCGGCGCCGTCGGCGGGAATTTCTGTCTGCATGGTTGTCTCCGTGGGGGGATGCGGCGATTCAGCTTCTTATTGGGAGGCGTTGCCTAGGCCGCGGCGCTCTGCGGCGCGTCGGGCTGGTTTTCCGGACGGGCCGCTACGAACGCGGGCAGGCTGGCGCAGGCCTGGACGATGGCGCGGACCCGTTCGAAGGGCGTCAGGTCCGCGCCGTAGCGCAAGGCGTTGTAGACCTGCGGGATCAGATAGCACTCGACCAGCGTGGGCGCGGCGCCCAGCGCGTAGCCGCCGTCCTGCGCCACGGGCAGCGCCGCCTCGAAGGCCTGGAAGCCCTCGGCGCACCAGTGGCGGTACCAGTCCTGGATCTGTTCGTCATCCGCGCCGAACTGGGCGCGCAGGCGCTTGAGCGCGCGCAGGTTGTTGAGCGGATGCATTTCGCAGGCGACCAGTTGCGCCAGCGCGCGGGCCTGCGCGCGCAGCGCCGGATCGGCCGGCAGCAGCGGCGCGCCGGGATGCCGCTCGTCCAGGTACTCGATGATGGCCAGCGACTGCTGCAGGCGCAGGCCGTCGATTTCCAGCATGGGCACCAGGCCGAAGGGCGCGAGCGAGCGGTAGGCGGGCTGCTGGTGCTCGCCCTTGACCATGTGCCAGGTGACCTGCCGGTAAGGCAGGCCTTTCAAGGCCAGGGCGATGCGGACCCGGTAGGCCGCGGAACTGCGCCAGTAGCTGTGCAGGGTGAGGGCAGGCGTATCGGCCATGGCGGTCTCCGGTCAGGCAGCGGCGGGCTCAGAAGCGTCGGCCGATACGGTGCCAGGCAAGGGGCGCGTGCCGGGAATGCGCACCTGCTGGTCGATGTCGCCGAACAGGCTTGCGCCCGCGTCGTCGCGCATGCCGATGCACACACGGTCGCCATGCTTGAGGAAGGGCGTGCGCATTTCGCCGTCGCGCAACTTCTCCCGCACGCGCGCCTCGACCAGGCAACACACGCCGGCCGCGTCGCTGGCATTCGAAATGGTGCCGCTGCCCACCAGCGTGCCCGCGCCCAGGCGGCGCGTGCGGGCCGCGTGCGCGATCAGTTCGCCGAAGTGGAACTGCATTTCCTCGCCCGCCTGGGGCCGGCCGATCTGTTGGCCGTTGAGCCACACTTGCATGGCGCGGTGCAGCTTGCCGCCGCGCCAGTAGGGGGCCAGCTCATCAGGCGTGACGAGCACGGGCGACAGCGCCGAGGCGGGCTTGCCCTGCAGGAAGCCGAAGCCCTTGGACAGCTCTGGCAGCACCACGTTGCGCAGGGTCACGTCGTTGACCAGGCCCAGCAGCACGATGTGTTCGAGCGCCGTGTCGGCGTCCACGCCCAGCGGCACGTCGTCGGTCACCACCACGATCTCCGCTTCCAGGTCCACGCCCAGTTCCTCGCTGGCGGCGGTGATGTCCTCGCAGGGGCCCATGAAGTCATCCGAGGCGCCCTGGTACATCAGCGGATCGGTCAGGAACGAAGGCGGCATCTCGCCGCCGCGGGCGCGGCGCGTCAGCTCTACATGGTTCAGGTAGGCCGATGCATCCAGCCATTGGTAGGCGCGCGGCAGGGGGGCGGCGCAGCGGGCGGGGTCGAAGGGGAGGCTGGCGCCGTCGCCGGCGTTCAACGATTCGTATTCGGCCTGCAGCAGCGGCGCGGCGCGGGCCCAGTCGTCCAGCGCCTGCTGCAAGGTGGCCGCGATGTGCGGCACGGCGCGCATGCGGGTCAGGTCGCGGTTGACGATGGCCAGGACGCCGTCGCGGGCGCCGTTGGTCAGGGTGGCGAGTTTCATCTTCAGGTACTCCGTATCGGATAGGCAGGCCCGCGCTGGGGCCTTGTCGTGCGGGATCAGGCGGTGAGTTCAGCCCACATGTCGCGGTCGCGCTGGGCGGTCCAGACGCGCGGATCGGCGATGCCGCTGGCCTCGTCATAGGCGCGCGAAACATCGAAGGGAATGGCGTGTTCGTAGATGACGACGTGACCGAACTCGGGGTCCATGACGCGGCGCGTGTCCTCATAGACCTGCTTCAGGCTCTTGCCTTGCTCCACGCCCTGGCGCGCGCAGCCGTACAGCGTTTCGACCCAGCTGCGCGTGTAGCCGATGGCTTCGCGGCAGGCGGCGGGCGTGGTCAGCGCGGGGCCGCGGCCCGGCACCATCTGGCGCGGCTCCAGCGCCTGCAGGGCGTCCAGCGTGGCGGGCCAGTCGGACAAATAGGCATCGCCCGTGTACACGCCCGCGTTGAATTCCACCAGGTCGCCGGAAAAACAGATGCCCTGCGACGGAATCCAGACGATGGAGTCGCCCCGGGTGTGGCCGGCGCCCAGGTGCAGCATGCGCACTTCGAGGCTGCCCAGGAACACGGTCAGTTCGCGCTCGAACACCACGGTGGGCCAGGTCAGCCCGGGTATGGTCTCGGCGGACTGGAACAGCCGCGGGAAGCGGCCGATCTCCGAGTCCATGTCGGCCTGGCCGCGTTCGACGATGAGCTCATGCGTGCCGCGGCTGGCGTACACGTTGGCCGCGCCCTCGGCGGCGAAGGCCGACGCGCCCAGCACGCGCACGGCGTGGTAGTGCGTCAGCGCCACGTGGCGGATGGGCTTGTCCGTGACGCCGCGGATCGCGCGGATCAGCGCCTGCGCCATGGCCGGCGTCGCGGTCGCGTCGACCACCATCACGCTGTCGTCGCCGATGATCACGCCCGAGTTGGGGTCGCCGTCGGCAACGTAGGCGTAGGCGTTGTCGGACAGGCGTTCGAAGGAGATCTTCTTTTCCGCCAGGTCGGCCTGGGAGGCGAAGGGTTTGCTCATGGTGTTCCTTTAATGAATGGAAAGTGGGCGGCGGTTCAGCTGGCGTGGACTTGGCCGCGCTGCTGGCTGCTGGTGCCGGTGGCGCCGGGCATCAGCCCGGCGGCCTTGTCGCGGGTCCAGGCGGCCAGGTCGTCGTGGGCGCTGCGGCGCTTGCGGGCCACGTAGTCGTCCACGGGCAGGCGCAGGGTCAGTTCGAGCCGGATGCCGTTGGGGTCGAAGAAATAGATGGAGCGGATGAAGTGGTGGTCGGTCGGCCCCACCACCTCGACGCCGTGGGACAGCAGACGCTGGCGCATCCGCTCCAGCTCGGCCTCGCCGCGGATCTCCATGGCGAAGTGGTTGACCCAGCGCGGCGTGGCGGGATCGGGCTGGCTCAGTCCGTTGTCGCCCAGATCGAAGAAGGCGATGTGGGAGCCATCGGCGAATTCGAAGAACAGGTGCACGAAGGGGCAGTGCTCGCCGGTGGAGGGCACGCGTTCTTCCTTGACCACGTGCACCAGCGGCAGGCCCAGGATGTCTTCGTAGAAATGCCGGGTTTCTTCCGCGTCGCGGCAACGCCAGGCGAAGTGGTGCAGGCCCTGGATGGCGGGGCAGGCAGGGGGGTGTTGCAGCGTCATGGCGCCGTCTCCGTGGTTCATGGAATGTTCAAGGCGGGCGAACCGGGCTGGCTCGCCAGCATCTCGTCGACCGCCGCCTGCACACGGGCCGCGTCGTCCACGGCTTCGATGAGCAGAAGCGACAGCCGGGCCAGGCTGTCGCGCTGGGCCGCGGGGTCGGGCACGTTGGTCAGTGCAATGAGGCGCTCGAGCAGGTCGTCAAGCTGTTGCTGGGATAGCGGCATGGCTGGCGCCTCCGGTTGAGCGGTAGAGGCCGCGGGCCTCGGATAGGGGGGCGGTACGGGCGCCGGGCGCATCCAGCGCCGCGCTGATCCAGGCCTGCACGGCCTGGGGATCGCGCGTCTCGGGTGTGGCGGCGGCCATGACGTGCTGGTCGGGGCGCAGCAGCCAGGCCTGGCCGTCCAGCGTCTGGCCGAGCTGGTGCGCCAGAGCCGCGCGTCCACGCTCATCGCACAGCGGCCCGACGGCGGTCCAGCGCAGCAGGCCGTCGTCGTCCTCTACGCCGGCCGGCAGGGCATCGCCGAACACCAGGACGGTGAACCAGGGGCCAAGCAACCCGTGCAGCGTCAGGCCGTCGCTTTGCCGCAGCACCACGTTGGGCAGCGCGCGCCCGGCCAGGACGTGCGGGCCGCAAGCCAGCGCAGATTCGGGATAGATGGCCGGCATGCACAGGCGGCCGGTGTTGATCATGCGGGCGGCGACGGCGTGGCGCGGCGCCAGGTCGATGATGGCGTCGCGCCACAGCGCGGCCGAGCGGGCCGCGCCCGGGTAGACGAAGCGCGAGGAGCGGCGCGCCTGGCGGATGTTCTCCATCGCGGCGTGCTTGCGCTCCACGCTGTAGGTGTCCAGCAGGGAGTCGCCCGCGCGGCCTTGCAGCAGCAGGGCCAGCTTCCAGCCCAGGTTGTCGGCGTCCTGGATGCCGCCGTTGCCGCCGCGCGCGCCGAAGGGCGCGACCAGGTGGGCCGAGTCGCCTGCGAACAGCACGCGGTCGTGGCGCAGGCTGTCCAGGCATTCATGGCGGTAGGCCCAGACGCCGTGCCAGGCGATGTCGAATTCCACGCGTTCGCCCAGCAGGTCCCACACGCGCTGGCGCATCGCCGCGTCCGTTGCCGCCTCGGCCGGGTCTTCGTCCGCGCGCAGTTGGAAATCCAGCCGCCAGGTGTCATCGGCCATCTTGTGGCGCCAGACCGCGCGGCCATGGTTGCTGCGCGCGTCCAGCCAGGTCCAGCGTTCCTCCGGCCAGGTGGTGTCGCGCAGCACGATGTCGATGATGATCCAGCGGTCCTCGGTCTGGTCGTAGACCCGCGGACTCAGGCCCAGCATGCCGCGCACCGCGCTCTTCGCGCCGTCGCAGGCGACGACCCATTGCGCGCGGCACAGATAGACGCCGTCGGGCGTCTCCACCTGCAGCGTCGCCGGGCCGTCCGCTTGCGGTTCGATGCCGGCGACGCGGTTCAACCAGCGCAGCTCGGCCAGCGGCTCGCGCATCAGCGCGTCCACCAGGAAGGCTTCCAGGTAGTACTGCTGCAGGTTGACGAAGCCGTTGTGGCGCATGTCGGGCTGGTCTTGCAGCGTGAATGAGGCCACCGCCATGTCGCGGCACAGCACGCGGCCCACGTTCCAGCGCACGCCCTTGCCGACCACGTCGCCGGCCATGCCGAGCCGGTCGAAGATGTCCAGCGTGCGCTGCGCCCAGACCATGCCGCGCGAGGCCAGGCCACGCACGCCGACGGTGTTGTCGTCGTCCAGCACGACCACGGGGATGCCGCGCCGTACCAGATCCAGCGCCAGCGTCAACCCGGTCAATCCGGCCCCCACGACCGCCACCGGATGCGGATCGCGGCGCGGGCGGTCCATTTCCTCGGGCCTGACGTATGGATAGATGGGAAGCTCTTTCATCGTTTTCCCTAGTTCGATGTGGTTTGTTGCAGGCCCCACTCTAGGAGCGCCGCGCGGGTCCGTCATGTCCTCACGGAAGAGGACATCGCGGCGGCGGGGGATGACCTTAGAATCGGGAAAACACGCGCAAGCGGGGGAAAACGACACCATGGAAGAGACAAACAACCCTATGCCCGCGGGCGGGGGGCCGGACCGTTGGGCCGAGTCCGCCGTCATGGACCTGGGCGGTCCGATGTTCCATGCCGCGCTGTTGCTGGCGTTGCGCGAAACCGTGGCCGCCGACCACGTGTCGCACGTGTTCTACGGCCACGAGGGCTCGGTGCAGTATTCGTCGGCCGCCAGCCTGCTCAACCAGTCCCTGATCGAATGGACCACGAATGTGTTCGTGGACAACGAGTTCTACCGGCGCGACCCCAATTACGGACTGCTGCGCGACATGGCGTGCCGGCCCGGCCACCATCCCGACCTGGTCGTCCAGACCGCGTCGCCCGAACGCATCGCGGATGACGAGTACCGCCGCGTATTGTTCGAGCGCCCGGGCTTTGCCAGCAAGATTTCGCTCATCGGCTGCCGCGATGAGGGCATCAGCTACCTGAACCTGTATTTCTCGCACGCCCATTCGCCGGACGTAGCCGAACTGATGCGCGGGCGAGCGCCCCTGCTGATCGCGTTGGCGCGGCGTCATCACCAGTTGTGCCGCGCGGAAACGGACGCGCCGCGCGCGCCGTCCTGGTGCAGCGGCCTGTCGTTGCGCGAGATCCAGGTGGCGGACTTGCTGCGCCAGGGCCATACGGCGAAGGAAGTGGGGCGCGAACTGGGCCTGTCGCCCACCACCGTGGTCACCTACAAGAACCGCATCTTCAAGAAGAACAACGTGGCCAGCCTGAAGGAGTTCCTGATCAAGGCGCCGGCCGCGCGCGCCGTGCCGGCCTGTATGCCGGAGGCGGGCGGGCGCTGAGCGTCGGGGCTGCTGCTGCCGGGTTTCGGCGCCGGCTCGCGGGCGTCGGGTAGCGCTTGCCCGCGGTCAGGCCGCGGCGGATGGCCGCAGCCGGGCGATGGCAGGAACCGCCAGCGCCGCCAGCAGCGCCACGGCCCCTGCGATATAGCCCACGCTGCCCAGCCCCCATTGCGCGATCGCCCATCCGCCCAGCATGGCGCCGGCGCCGATGCCGGCATTGGCCGCCGATACGTTCAGCGTGCCTGCCATGGCCTGGGCTTGCGGCGCGACCTGCATTACGCGCACCTGGCACACCGGATACAGCGCGGTGTTGGCGATGCTCCAGGCGGCCAGCGCCGGCAGCAGCCCGGCCAGCGTCGCCGCCAGCGGCGCGGTGGCCATCATGCCCAGGCCCAGCAGCACGGTGAACGCCAGGGTCGCGGCCAACGGATTGCGGTCCGCCGCCAGTCCGCCCAGCCAGTTACCGGCCAGGCCCGCCGCGCCAAAGCCCATCAGCCACCAACCCACCTGCGCCGGCGGAACGCCGGCGATGCGTTCCAGCACGTCGGCCAGATAGGTGTAGGCAGTGAACATCGCGGTGAACACCGCGACGGACAGGGCGACGTGGGCCAGCAGGCGCGGATCCCGCAGAATCCGCGCCTGCTCGCGCAAGCCTGCGCGCGGCGGGCGCGGCAAGGCCGGCATGCAGGCCCACATCAAGACGGCCAGCGCCAGGGACAGCGCGGCCAGTCCCCAGAAACTGCCGCGCCAGCCTATGGACGTGGCCGCCAGCGTGCCCAGCGGAATGCCGAACAGCAGGGCGGCGGAGATGCCCAGGTAGACGCGCGCCACCGCCTGTCCGGCGCTGCGGGGGCCGGCCAGTTGCGCGGCGGCTTCGCTGGCGGTGCCCCAGAACACCGGCAGGGCGAGCGCGGGTATGAAGCGCGCCAGCGCCAGCACCCAGATGTTGGGCGCGACCGCGGCCAGCGCATTGGCGGCGGCGAAGACCAGCAGGATCGCGACGAACAGGCGCTTGCGCTCCAGGTGCGACACCGCCGCCGTCAGCAGCGGTCCGGACAGCATCACCGTGAACGCGAACAGGGTCACAAGCTGGCCCGCGGCGGTTACCGAGATGGACAGGTCGCGTGCCAGTTCGGGCAGCAGCCCGACGATCAGGAACTCCGTGGAAACGATGACGAAGGCCGCGACGGCGAGGATGGCGATGGAAAGCGCGCCGGAGCGGGTGGAAACGGATGGCGATGCGAGGGAAGTTTCAAGCATGGATGGGTTCAAGAGGAAGACGGTCTTGAACGATATTGGAGATAGAATTTCTTATCTCGGGTATTTATTCCATGAATTAAGGAATCTGATTCCTTAATATTCGCCGCCATGATTCCATCCGAACGCCTGAAAGGCATCGAAGCTTTCGTCACCACCGCGGACGCAGGCAGCTTCACCGCCGCCGCCGACCGGCTCCACCTCACTGCGTCGGCCGTGGGCAAGAGCGTCGCGCGTCTGGAAGCCCGCCTGCGCACCCGCTTGTTTGAACGAAGTACGCGCCGTCTGGCGCTGACGGACGCGGGCAGCGCCTACTACCGCACCTGCGTGCGCGTGCTGGCCGAATTGCAGGACGCCGAGGCGGTGTTGGCGGCGCAGCGCCAGGAGCCGGCCGGCCGCCTGCGCCTGGACCTGCCCGCGACCTTCGGCCGCCGGGTCGCGCTGCCGCTGCTGCTGGAGTTCTTCAAGCGCCATCCGCTGTTGCGCCCGCAGGTGTCCTTCACGGACCGCCATGTCGATCTGGCCGCCGAAGGCATAGACGTGGCGGTGCGCATCGGCGGGCCGCAGCAGTGGGCGCCCGGCCTGGGCCACCGTTACCTGGGTTCGGAACGCGTGATTTTCTGCGCCTCGCCGCAATACCTGGCGCAACGCGGCACCCCGCTTACCGCCGACGACCTGGCGCAGCATGACGCGGTGGCCTACGGCCGCGCGGACGGGGAGTCCCCGGTGTGGCGCATCGCGCAGGGCGCCGGGCCCGCCAGCCTGCGGCCCATCGACGGCGTGATGATGCTGGACAGCGCCGAAGCCCAGGTCGACGCCGTCGCCGCCGGCTTCGGCATCGCGCAACTGGCGACCTGGCTGGCGGCCGACGCCTTGCGCGACGGCCGGGTGGTCGAGGTGCTGCCGCAATTGGCCACCGAAGGCCTGTCGCTGTACCTGGCGTGGCCGCTGGGCAAGCAGTTGCTGCCCAAGGTGGATGCGGTGGTGGAAATGCTGGGGGAGTCGCTCAGCATCGTGTAGCGGGCGGCCGCAATATCGTTTGGTCTGAGAAAGTGACGGCCCTGCGCCGCGCTGTTCCTACGTCTTCTACGCTCATGGTGGGAGGAGGACGGCTCAAGTAAACAGTTCTGTTTATTTATTCAACATTTTTGTTTATGCTCAATCAGGCCGTGACCATCGGTCATGAAATACAGCGAATTCAAGAGATGGCTGGAACGACAAGGGGCAGTGTTTGTGCCGCATAAGTCAGGCAGCAGCCATTACCGGGTTACCTTGAACGGCGTGACCACTATCTTTCCACATCATGGGTCCAAGGAAATGGGCAAGCATCTGGAAAGCGAAATCAAGAAACAGCTCGGTTTGAAATGACGCCGTGCGTCACGTGGACAGCCTTGCCTGGCACATTCATCAAACGGAAGCCCAAATGCTGACCTATCCCTATACCCTGACTCGCGACTCCAACGATACGTGGCTAGTCCGGTTTCGCGATATTCCAGAAGCGCTAGCCGTAGGGCAGGACGTCGATGAGGCGGCAATCAACGCCGAAGAGGCGCTCGAAGCTGCGCTGGAGATCTACTTCGAGGCGCGTCGCCCCATTCCCATGCCCTCCAAACCTGCCAAGGGCCAGGCGTCAGTAACCTTGCCCGCCTTGGTCACCAGCAAGGTTTTTCTGTCGAACGAGATGATTCTTCAGGGGGTGCGCAAGGCCGAGTTGGCGAGGCGCATGGGGGTTCACATGCCGCAAGTGGACCGGTTGCTCAACGTGCGACACGCATCCCGGATCGAGCAAGTCGAATCCGCTCTCGGGCAGCTTGGGCGCCGCCTGGACGTGTCGATTGCCTGAGGCTGGCAAGCCTGCAAGTCCCGCATGTCAATGAAAATCGGCCCCGCTAACGGGGCCGATCATCTTGCATCGGAAAACCAGGCTTACTCCGCAGTTTCCTGCAGCACGCGCCGGGCTTCCTCGGCCACGCGCTCGGGGGCGGTGCCGCCCACGTGCTTGCGGGCCGCGACCGAGCCTTCCAGGGTCAGGACCTGGTGCACGTCGTCGCCGATGCTGGCGTGGTAGGCCTTGAGTTCGTCCAGCGACAGGTCGGCCAGGTCGCAGCCGCGCTGTTCGCAGTCGCGCACGGCGTGGGCCACGACTTCGTGGGCGTCGCGGAACGGCACGCCGCGCTTGACCAGGTAGTCGGCCAGGTCGGTGGCGGTGGCGAAGCCTTGGAGGGCGGCGGCGCGCATGTTGTCGGCCTTGACCTTGATGCCGCCGGCCATGTCCGCGAAGATCGTCAGCGTGTCGCGCACGGTGTCGACGGTGTCGAACAGGCCTTCCTTGTCTTCCTGGTTGTCCTTGTTGTAGGCCAGGGGCTGGCCTTTCATCAGGGTCAGCAGGGCGACCAGGTGGCCGTTGACGCGGCCGGTCTTGCCGCGGGCCAGCTCGGGCACGTCGGGGTTCTTTTTCTGCGGCATGATCGAGCTGCCGGTGCAGAAGCGGTCGGCCAGGTCGATGAAGCCCACGCGCGGGCTCATCCAGAGCACCAGCTCTTCGGACAGGCGCGAGACGTGCGTCATGATCAGCGCGCCGGCGGCGCAGAATTCGATGGCGAAGTCGCGGTCGGACACGGCGTCCAGCGAATTGCGGCACACGCCGTCAAAGCCCAGGGTCTTGGCGACGCGCTCGCGGTCGATCGGGTAGGACGTGCCGGCCAGGGCTGCGGCGCCCAGCGGCAGGCGGTTCACGCGGCGGCGGCAGTCGGCCAGGCGCTCGGCGTCGCGGCCGAACATTTCGGCGTAGGCCAGCAGGTGATGGCCGAAGGTGACGGGCTGGGCGACTTGCAGGTGCGTGAAGCCGGGCATGATGGTGCCGGCGTTGTCCAGGGCCACCGTGGCCAGGGCGTGGCGCAGCTGGCGCAGCAGCTCCAGCAGGTTGTCGATTTCGGCGCGCAGCCACAGGCGGATGTCGGTGGCGACCTGGTCGTTGCGCGAACGGCCGGTGTGCAGGCGCTTGCCCGCGTCGCCCACCAGTTCCACCAGGCGCTTTTCAATGTTCAGGTGGACGTCTTCGAGGTCGAGCAGCCATTGGAAACTGCCGGCGTCGATTTCGGACAGGATCTGTGTCATGCCGCGCTGGATGTCGGCCAGGTCCTGGGCGCCGATGATGCCCTGGGCGGCCAGCATGTCCGCGTGCGCGAGCGAACCCTGAATGTCGTAGCGCGCCAGGCGCTTGTCGAAATCCACGGACGCCGTATAGCGCTTGACGAGTTCGGAAACCGGTTCCGAGAACCGGGCGGACCAGGCCTGCGCCTTGTTGGCGAACTGGTTTTGATCGGGGGAGGGAGTGTTTGCCATGATGGGCGGAATTATAGGCCCTGGCGCGCAAGGCCGCGCCGCCGGGCGCGGGTTCCGCGGGGGCGAACCCTCCGGCCCGGCCTTTGTCGGATAATCCTGGATTAGTTTCAAGACCTTAGAGCAGGAAGAGAGTCTATGCCCCTGGAATGGGAAGAGCTGGTCACCCAATTGGATACCCATCTGCCGCGCGAAGCCTGGGCGCAGACGCTGATCGGAATCGCCGCGCTGATCCTGACGGCGCTGTTCGTCCAGTGGGTCGTGGCCCGGGTCGTGCTGTTGCTGGCCCATCGCGTGCTGGTGCTGAGCGGCCGGGGCGACTGGGACAAGGCCCTGCAACGCCGCCGGGCATACCAGAACCTCTGGTACGCGGTGCCGTTCGCCGTGGTGTCGCTGGGCATAGGCCTGGTGCCGCACGTCGAGCGGGCGGTGACCATCGTCGGCCGGCTGGCGCATGCCGGCGCCTGGATCTGCGTGTTCGTGGCGTTTTCCGGGGTGCTGAGCGCCTGGCAGGATACCTATTCCGCCACCACCCGGGCGCAGACCCGCTCCATCAAGGGTTATATCCAGATCGGCAAGCTGATCCTGATGGCGGTATGCACCGTTTTGGTGCTTTCCATCCTGATCGACCGCTCGCCGCTCTGGATGATTTCCGGCCTGGGCGCGCTGTCCGCCGTGTTGCTGCTGGTGTTCAAGGACACGCTGCTGTCGCTGGTGGCCAGCACCCAGCTGACCAGCAACGACATGCTGCGCATCGGCGACTGGATCGAGATGCCGCAATCGAACGCCGACGGCTTCGTCAAGGACATCGCGCTGCACACGGTCAAGGTGCAGAACTGGGACAACACCGTCACCACGGTGCCCACCTACAAGCTGTTCTCGGAAAGCTACCGCAACTACCGCCACATGTTCGAATCGGGTGGACGGCGCATCAAGCGCACCGTGCGCATCGACTCGGCCAGCGTGCGCTTCCTGACCGACGACGAGGCGCAGCGGCTGATGCGTTTTCGCCTCTTGCATGACTACCTGCAGGCCAAGACCCACGATATCGCCCAGGCCAACCAGACCATGGGCGAACTGGCCAGCGTGCCCGCCAACCGCCGCCGCCTGACCAATATCGGCACCTTGCGGGCCTATGCGTTGGCCTATCTGAAACAGAATCCCGAGGTCCGCCAGGACATGGCGATGATGGTGCGCATGATGGAGCCCACCTCCGAAGGCATCCCGGTCGAGGTCTATTGCTTTACCGCCGTCACCGCCTGGGTCGAGTACGAGCGCATCCAGGGCGACATCTTCGACCATCTGCTGGCCATCCTGCCCGAACTGGGCCTGCGCCTGTACCAACAGCCGTCCGGCGCCGATATCGGCGCAATGGGCGTCCACCTGCGCGAAGGCGCCTTGCAGGCCGCGCTGGCGGGCGAAGGCGGCCGTCCGGGCCTGGCCGCGCCGTCGGAACGCGGCCTGACCGACGAGAAGATGCCGCGCTAGCGGACAGCAGGCGCGGCAAGGCGTGGGGGCGGGGCCGGCGGGTGGCCCCGTGAGATAATCCAGGCGTTGAAATCCCTGGCGATAGACCCGATGTCGAACCCGTTCTTCAACCTGTATTCCCACGGCTTTGCCCGGGTGGCTGTCGGCGTGCCCGAATGCAAGGTCGCGGACCCCGCCTTCAACGCCGCCCAGACCATCGCGCTGGCGCAGCAGGCCGCCCAGGGCGGCGCGGTGCTGGCGGCGTTTCCCGAGCTGGGCCTGTCCGCCTATACCTGCGACGACCTGTTCCACCAGAAGGCCCTGCTGGACGAATGCGAAGCCGCGCTGGCCCAGGTGGTGGCGGCAACCGCTGAAATGGACATCGCCGTCGTGGTCGGCGCGCCGTTGCGCGTGGCCCATCAGCTGTTCAATTGCGCCGTGGTCGCCGCCGGCGGCCGCGTGCTGGGCGTGGTGCCCAAGAGCTACCTGCCCAACTACGGCGAATTCTACGAAGCGCGCCAGTTCAGCGCCGGCGATTGCGCCACCGCATCCGAGATCCGCCTGCTGGGGCAGACTGTGCCGTTCGGGTCCGAGCTGGTCTTCCAGATGGAAAAGCTGCCGCTGTTCCAGTTCCACGTCGAAATCTGCGAAGACGTCTGGGTGCCGATCCCGCCGTCTTCCTACGCCGCGCTGGCGGGAGCCACCGTGTTGGTGAACCTGTCGGCCTCCAACATCGTGGTCGGCAAGTCGGAGTACCGTCACCAACTGGTGGCGCAGCAGTCGGCGCGCTGCCTGTCGGCTTACATGTACACCTCCGCCGGGCGGGGCGAGTCGTCCACCGACATGGCCTGGGACGGCCAGGCGCTCATCTACGAAAACGGCGAACTGCTGGGCGAATCCGAACGCTTCCTCGGCCATTCCCACCTGCTGTTTGCGGACGTAGACCTCGAACGCCTGTCGCGCGAACGCATGCGCCAGACCACATTCGGCCAGTCCGTGCGTCGCCACCAGGACGAAGTCCGCAAATTCCGCAGCGTGGCGGTCCCCGTGAATCCGCCGCTGGAAGACGCCGAGCTGCCGCTGGAGCGGCGCGTGGCGCGCTTTCCCTATGTGCCGGCCGACCCGCAGCGCCGCGACGCCCGCTGCAAGGAGGTTTACAGCATCCAGGTCCAGGCCCTGGTCCAGCGCCTGTCGGCCAGCCGCATGTCCAAGGTCGTCATCGGCATTTCCGGCGGGCTGGATTCCACCCATGCGCTGCTGGTCTGCGCCAAGGCCATGGACGCGCTGGACCTGCCGCGCTCCAACATCCTGGCCGTCACCATGCCGGGCTTCGCCACCAGCTCGCGCACGCTGCAGCAGGCGCGCAAGCTGATGGAGGTGGTGGGGTGCACGGCTTCCGAGATCGACATCCGGCCCAGCTGCCTGCAGATGCTCAAGGACCTGGGCCATCCCTATGCCGACGGCAAGCCGGTCTATGACATCACCTTCGAGAACGTGCAGGCCGGCGAACGCACCAACCACCTGTTCCGCATCGCGAATTTCAACAACGCCATCGTCATCGGCACCGGCGACCTGAGCGAGCTGGCCCTGGGCTGGTGCACGTACGGCGTGGGCGACCACATGTCGCACTACAGCGTCAATGCCAGCGTGCCCAAGACGCTCATCACCCACCTGGTGCGCTGGGTCGCGGAATCCGGCCGCCTGGGCGACGAAGGCGCGCAGGTGCTGCTGGACGTGCTGGGCACCGACGTCAGCCCCGAACTGGTGCCGGGCGGCGCGGACGACAAGCCCGTGCAGAAGAGCGAAGACTCCATCGGTCCCTATGAACTACAGGACTTCAACCTGTACTACACGCTGCGCTACGGCTTTGCGCCGACCAAGGTGGCGTTCCTGGCGCTGGCGGCCTGGCGCGACCGCGAGGCCGGCGCCTGGCCCGAGGGCGGCCACGTGGCCCGCAACCAGTACGATCTGGCGGCCATCAAGCGCAACCTGAAGATTTTCCTGGACCGTTTCTTCCGCCTCAGCCAGTTCAAGCGTACCTGCGTGCCGAACGCGCCCAAGGTCGGCTCCGGCGGTTCGCTGTCGCCGCGCGGCGACTGGCGCGCGCCCAGCGACTCCGAGTCGGCGGTGTGGATGCGCGACGCCGAACGTATTCCCGACGAGGCCTGACCGGGATTTCCCGCCCAAGGGGGACCCGGCGTCCGGGCCCCCGCGGGTGGTATTCTCTTATCCGATGCGCCCTGCAGCCATGCCGTGTCAGGGCGACGCAACAGATCAAAAACCCAGGACGACCAACGTGAAACAAGTCACCGCCATCATCAAACCCTTCAAGCTCGACGAAGTCCGCGAAGCGCTGGCCGAAGTCGGCGTCAGCGGCCTGACCGTTACCGAAGTCAAGGGTTTCGGCCGCCAGAAAGGCCATACCGAGCTCTACCGCGGCGCCGAGTACGTGGTGGACTTCCTGCCCAAGATCCGCGTTGAAGTGGTGCTGCCCGACAGCCAGGTCGAAGCCGCCATTGAAGCCGTGGTCAAGGCTGCCCGCACCGGCAAGATCGGCGACGGCAAGATCTTCGTCACGCCGGTCGAACAGGCCATCCGCATCCGCACGGGCGAAAGCGACGAAGAGGCGCTGTAAGTTCCTGGGGACTTGCGGCTGGCCGGATCCGCCGGCAGCCGCGAGACCGCAGCAGGATATTGCGGGCTTGGCGCGGCGGGGAAGCTGCCGCACCAAGCCCGCAACGCATTTTCCAGCCTAGCGGATGAGCTGATTCATCTCCAGGATCGGGCTCATCACCGCCAGCACGATCAGCAGCACGAATCCCCCCATCAGCAGTATCAGCGCCGGCTCCAGCAAGGCCGTCATGGCCATGGCGCGCCGCTCCAGATCGCGCGACAGGTTCTGCGCGCCGCGGTCCAGCAGTTCGGGCAGGCGGCCGGTCTTCTCGCCGCTGGCGATCAGATGCACCAGCAGCGACGGAAACACCTTTTGCGCGCCCAGCGAGGCCGACAGCGACGCGCCTTCGCGCACGCGCGCAGAGGCTTCGTCCACCGCCTGGCGCAGCACATCGTTGCCCAGGGTGCGGCGCGCCGCCTCCAGCGCCGTCAGCAATGCCACGCCACTACCTGAGAGTATCGCCAGCGTGGAAGCAAAGCGCGCGGCATTCACACCCAGCACGAAGCGTCCCGCCAAGGGCAGCTTCAGCACGCGCGCATGCCAGGCCCGCCGCGCAGCGGGCGCGCGCAACGCATACCGCCACAGCGCGACGGCCGCCGCCAACGCCGCGCCCGTCGCCACGCCCCATTCGCGCACATAGTCCGACAACGCCAGCATGATGCGCGTCAAGAGCGGCAGTTCCTGCTTGGCCTGGCTGAACGCCGACACCACCTGCGGCACCACATAGCCCAGCAGGAAGATCACGATGATCACCGACACGCAGGCCACCACCGCCGGATAGATGAACGCGGTCAGCACCTTGCTGCGTAGCGCGTTGCGCTCCTCGATGTAGTCCGCCAGCTTCTCCATCACTTGCGCGAGATCGCCCGATTCCTCGCCAGCGCCGATAAGCGCGCGATAGATCTCCGGAAAGTCGCGCGGCCGTGCGGCCAGGGCGGTCGACAGCTTGTGGCCCGCGCGCACGTCGTCGCGCACGCCGCCCAGGGTGGCGGCGATATGTTTTTTCTCGGCCTGCTCCAGCGTGGCGCTCAGGGCCGCGTCCAGCGGCAGGCTCGCGGCCAGCAGGCTGGCGAGCTGGCGCGTCAGCCAGGCGAGATCCGCATCCGACAGGCGCGTGCGCAGCGATGCGCCGAACCCTTCGGCGCGCGCCGCGAGGGACGTGGACAGCGGCAGCAGGCCGCGGCCGCGCAGCTGGTTGCGGGCGCCGCGTTCGCTGTCGGCGTCGATCGTGCCGCGCACGATCTTCCCTAGTGCGTCGGTGGCTTCGTAACGGAAGGAAGGCATCTGGAAAGCATGGCCAGCGCGCATTCAAAAAGCGCGCAAAGCCCCGAATTTAAAGGGTTTCAAGGCCGCTACGATGCCTGCGGATTATGACCGTAGTGTTGCACTGTCACCACGTATACTCCGACGCGCTTTCACGTTTTTTCACACGATTTCACGTTTCAGGCACCTATCCCGTCATGCGTCATATTGCGCAATTCAGCCTTGCGGTACTGCTCGCCGCAAGCCAGCTCGGACCCGCAGCCAGCAGGGCTCACGCTCAACAGACCGACAATCGCGTCAGTCTGAATTTCGTCGACACCGACATCCCCGCCGTGCTGCGCGCGCTGTCGTTGTTCACGCAGCGCAACTTCCTGGTGGATCCGCGCGTCAAGGGCAAGCTGACGCTGGTGTCGGACCGTCCCGTGGACAGCGCGCAGGCGTTGTCGATGCTGACGGGCGCGCTGCGCATGCAGGGTTTTGCCATCGTCGAGGTCGACGGCGTGACGCGCGTGGTGCCCGAGGCCGACGGCAAGCTGCAAGGCAGCGTGGTCGCGGGCAGCGCGCGTCCCGCGCAAGCCGTGGGCGGCGCGGGCCGCGGTCCGGTGCCAGTGTCCGCGTTTGCCAAGGGCAGCAGCGGCGAAATGCTGACCCGCGTCTTCCCGCTGAAGTACGAAAACGCCGCCAACCTGGTGCCGGTGCTGCGCCCCATGGTGCCGCCCAACAACCCGATCAACGCCTATCCCGGCAACAACACGCTGGTGGTCACGGACTACGCCGACAACCTGGAGCGGATCGCGCAGGTCATCGCGCGCATCGACGTGCCCAGTTCGATCGACACCGACGTGGTGCCGGTGCGTTCGGCCGTGGCCACCGACCTCGCCATCCTGGCCTCGCAACTGCTGGATACGCAAAGCAGCGACCCGACCCAGCGCATCGCCGTGGTGGCCGATCCGCGCAGCAACAGCGTGCTGGTGCGTTCCGGCAGCCCGGCGCGCACGCGGCTGGCGCGCGATCTCATTATGAAGCTGGACGCGCAGCAGAACCGCGCCGGCAACCTGCACGTGGTCTACATGCGCAACGCGCAGGCCACGCGCATCGCCGAGGTCCTGGGCGGGTTGCTGACGGGGCAGGCGAATTCCGCGCCCGGCGCCACGGGCGGCGCCAGCGGCGGCACGGGCGCGCAGGGCGGAGCGCGCACGCAGAACGCCGCGGCTGGCATGCCGGCCCAGGCGACAGCGGGCATGGCCGGCATGTCCGGTTCGAACACGGGCGGATTGTCGGGCGAACAGGAACGCATCTCGCGCGAAGACAACAGCACGCAGGCCGTGTCGTATTCGGCCGGCGGCGCCACCATCCAGGCCGATCCGGCTACCAACTCGCTCATCATTTCCGCGCCCGAGCCGCTGTACCGCAGCCTGCGCGAAGTCATCGACCAGCTCGACCAGCGCCGCGCGCAGGTGCTGGTGGAAAGCCTGATCGTCGAAGTCAGCGAGGCCAAGGCGGCGGAGTTCGGCATCCAGTGGATGACGGGCGCCGGCAACATCAACAGCGACGGCACCAGCTTCATCGGCGGCACCAACCTGGGCGGCAGCGGCATCACCGGCAAGGGGCCGACCACCATCGACGGCATCGGCAGCGGCCTGAGCCTGGGGGTGGTCAAGGGCACGGTCGACGTGCTGGGCAACAAGGTGATCAACCTGGGCGTGCTGGCCCGTGCCATGGAGAACACTGGCGAAGCCAACATCCTGTCCACGCCCAACCTGCTGACCCTGGACAACCAGTCGGCCAGCATCCTGGTGGGCAAGACCGTGCCGTTCGTGACCGGGCAGTACGTGACCTCGGGCAGCAACGGCAGCACCAATCCATTCCAGACGATCGAACGTGAGGACGTGGGCCTGAAGCTGAACATCCGGCCGCAGATTTCCGAGGGCGGCGCGGTAAAGCTGGACATCTACCAGGAAGTCAGCAGCATCGACGAAAGCCGCTCCAACTCCACTACCGGCATCGTGACCAACAAGCGGGCCATCGACACCAGCGTGCTGATCGACGACGGCCAGATCATCGTGCTGGGCGGCCTGCTGGAAGACAACGTCACGCTCTCCACCAACAGCGTGCCGCTGCTGGGATCCTTGCCGGTGATCGGCTCGCTGTTCCGCTACGACACGCGCAAGCGCACCAAGACCAACCTGATGGTGTTCCTGCGCCCCTACGTGGTGCGCGACGCCAACCGCACGGCGGGCGTCACCATGGACCGCTACGACTACATGCGCCGCGCGCAGGCGGCGGTGCAGCCGGGCCAGCACTGGGCGCTGCCCGACATGCAGGCGCCGATGCTGCCGCCGCCGGGCTCCGCGCCCTCGGTGTCCAACAACGCCTATGACCTGCGTCCGGAACATCAGGCTGAAACGCTGCGCCGGCCGGCGCCGGTCACGGCTCAGTCCTTCGCCGTGCGCCAGTATGCCGGCATGGAACCCGCGCGCGACGCCTCGGGCGCCATCCGCGTGTCGCGCACGCTGATGCACAGCGTGGCCGTGGACCCCGATACGCTGCTATGAGCGCGCACCCCTTGCCTTATGCCTGGGCGCGGGCGCAGCGCGCGCTGCTGTCGCTGCGCGGCGGTCAGGCCCGGCTGACCGTCAGCCCGCGCACGCCGGAATGGGCGGTGCGCGAGATCCGCCGCTGCCACGGCGACATCGAGTGGGCGCAGGTCGAGGACCAGGCGCTGGAAACCTTGCTGACCGCGGCCTACAGCCATTCGGAGGATGCGGCCTCGGTGATGGGCGTGGCCGAGAACGAGATCGACCTGGACCGCCTGATGCAGGACATGCCCGAGGTGGCGGACCTGCTGGAGGCCCAGGACGACGCGCCCGTAATTCGCATGATCAACGCGCTGTTCGCCCAGGCGGCGCGCGACGGCGCCAGCGACATCCACATCGAACCCTTCGAGACCCACTCTGTGGTGCGCTACCGGGTCGACGGCACCCTGCGCGACGTGGTGTCGCCGCGCAAGGCGCTGCACGCCGCGCTGATCTCGCGCATCAAGATCATGGCGCACCTGGACATCGCCGAAAAGCGCTTGCCGCAGGACGGCCGCATCGCGCTGCGCGTGGGCGGACGACCCATAGACGTGCGCGTGTCCACCTTGCCCACCGGGCACGGCGAACGCGCGGTGCTGCGCTTGCTGGACAAGGAAGCGGGGCGCCTGCAGCTGGAGAAGCTGGGCATGGACGCGGGCGTGCTGGGCCAGCTGGACCGGTTGATCCGCCAGCCGCACGGCATTGTGCTGGTGACGGGGCCCACCGGCAGCGGCAAGACCACCACGCTGTACGCGGCTTTGAGCCGCCTGGACGCGTCCACCAGCAACATCCTGACGGTCGAGGACCCGATCGAATACGACCTGGCCGGCATCAGCCAGACGCAGGTCAACGCCAAGATCGACATGAGCTTCGCGCTGGCCCTGCGCGCGATTCTGCGGCAGGACCCCGACGTCATCATGATCGGCGAAATCCGCGACCTGGAGACCGCGCAGATCGCGGTGCAGGCCTCGCTCACCGGTCACCTGGTGCTGGCTACGCTGCACACCAACGACTCGGTGTCCGCCGTGACCCGACTCACGGACATGGGCGTGGAACCTTTCCTGCTGGCGTCATCGCTTTTGGGCGTGCTGGCGCAGCGCCTGGTGCGCAAGCTCTGCCCGGCCTGCAAGAAACCCGCCACGCAGGACGGCGCACGCGTGTTCCATCCGGTGGGCTGCGACGCCTGCAACCATACCGGCTACAGCGGGCGTTCCGGCATCCACGAACTCTTCACGGTGGACGACGAGGCGCGCCGGCTGATCCACGAAGGGCGTGACGAACGCGAACTGCGCCGCGCGGCGGCCGCGTCAGGCATGCGCACCATGCGTGAGGACGGGCAGCGCTGGGTGGATAGCGGGCAGACCTCGCCGGAGGAAATCCTGCGGGTGACGCGGGACGCCTAGCGGACGATGGGGAACGCCAGCGACTTGTCGCTGTGCCTAGGTGCCGAACGACGCCACATCCCCCGAACGCCGCCCCAGCGCCGACAACAGTCCGTCCAGCGCCGCCCGATCCGCCTCGCGCGCGGCGCCGGCGTAGGTTGCCTGGCCCTGGAACTTCAGGCCGCCGCGCCCGCCCGCGCTGCCCTGGCCGCTGACGTCCAGCAGGCCGCTTTCCGTACTCAACGCCAGCGTGGCGCCAGACTTGCCGCCTTGTACCCGCAGCAGATACGAGCCCACGGGCGCCACCGGCGTCAGCGCGGTGCTGGCGTTGCGCCAGCGCAGTTCGGCCACGGGGCCGGCGGGCAGGGGCGCGCCCAGCCGCAGCGGCTGCCAGCGGACTTCCAGCGTGCCCTGGGGGGCAATGGTGTTCCACGGCGCGCCCAGCGCGGACAGGATGGAGGCGGGCGCGCGCAGCGACTGGGCCGGCACGGACACGCCGTTCCAGCCGGGCGTGGCGCGCAAGGGACCTTGCAGCCAGGGGTGGGAGATATCCAGAGCGAGCACGTCCCAGCGCCATTGCCATTGCACCGGTTGCGGCAGCATGCGGCGCGCGCCAGGCGGGCCCAGCGCGATCCAGGCGCTGCCGCGCCACAAGGTGCCGCTGGCGTCGGCCAACGTGACCGGCGCCTTGTCCGGCAGCAGGGCCAGCAGCCAGCGCGCGGGCAGCACGGTGACGGCGGCCGCGGCGGCGCAGACGGCGCCGGCCAGGAGCAGGGCGGCGGAACGTTTGGAAAGCGGGAAGCCGGACATCTCAGCCACGCTCCGAAGCTTGCGGCGCCATCAGGCTCACCTTGCCATTGACCAGGCCGGGCAGCGGCCGCCCGTTGACATTGGCGGCACGGGTGAGCTGCACTTCCTTGACCGCCAGGCCCCAATCGCGCGCTGCTCCGTCGAGCCAGCGCAGCAAGGCCGAAGAGGGCGCCTGCTTCAGCGTCAGCAGCACGCCCGGGCCGTGTTCGGGCTCGCCCAGCGCCCACTGTTCCGCGGCGAGTCCGGCGCGCTCCAGCGAGGCGCCGATTTCCGCGGCGCTGGGCAAGGCGCCGGCGGGCACCGCGGATTTACGCCGCAACGCCGTGGCTTGGGCGGTCAGGTCCGCGACCGTGGCCGCCTGGCCGCGCAGCGCCGGCAATTCCGCCTGCAGTTTGCGCAGCGTGTTCAGGGGCGGTTCGATCAGGGTGACGAAGACCAGCGCGCCGCCCAGCAGCAGGCCGGCCGTGGTCACGAGCCGGCGCTCGCGCGGCGCCAGCGCCTGGTAGCGTAGTCCGGCGCGCGCCAGCGCGGGAGTCAGGGTCTTGGCCAGCGACTGTCTGGCCGCATGCAGGGCTTGCGGGAGTTTCATGGTTGTGCGCGCACGATGCGCCAGGTGGTGTCGTTGTCGCCGCGTTCGAGCTTCAGGCCCAGGGCGGCGGCTTGCTGGATCAGCGCGGGCGTCTCAGCCACGCGTTGCGACTGCTCGCCGGCATCCGCCAGTTGCAGCGTCAGCGCCTGTTCGGCGTAGCCCAGGCGGGCTACCTTGTCGGCGGCGAAGGGCAGGGCCTGGGCCGCGGCGCGCGCCAGGGGCAGGAAGTCGGCGGCATTGGCCGCGCCGCGGTTCGCCTGCAGCGCGTCCAGGCCTTGCTGCGCCTGGCGCGGCGGATCCAGGACCACCGGCAGGTCGGGGAACGCGGCCAGGACCTGCGCGTGCATGCCGTTGCGCAACGCGTCGGCTTCGGCTTGCAGTTGCGAGGCGTACAGGTTCAGCCCGCCTATCCAGACCACTGCCGCGGCCGCGCCCCAGCGCCAGGCGGGGCGCCAGGCCGAGACGCGGGCCGGCGCCAGCTGGGGCATGGCCAGCGACCACGAAGGCGAGGGCGCCTGCCAGCGAGGATCGGCAGGGTCGCGCAATGGCGCCGTGGTTTCGGCCGCCAGCGCTTGCGGCGCGATGAGCGCCTGCGTGCGCAAGCCCTGCGCATTCAGCAGGCTCCAGCCGCGGCGCACGGGTTCGCGCGCGGCCCAGGCCAGCGGCACCGTGCCGTCGGTCGAGCGCGGGCCGTGGCCGATGGCCAGCGCGTCCAGGTCGCTGAGCACCAGCGGCTCCAGGGCGCTGTGCACCGCGGCGGCAAATCGGGCTCGCGCCACCGCGGGGATCTGCACGCTGGCGGCGATCACATCGGCGGGATGCAGCACGGCTTCGCACGCGGCGTGGGGATAGGCATGGCCCAGCGCCTCAAGCGCGAGCTCGCCCTGGCGGGCGCAGCGGCCGCGCCGGTCGAACCAGGCATAGGGCAGGAGAGAGCCGGCGCCGAACTCGTCCAGCGGCGGCAGCGCGATGCGCAGGATGTTCTTCAAGGTATTTCTCTGGTCCATAAGGTGTCGGGGGCGGCGGGCGGTGAACTGCGCAGCAGCGCCTGCATGGAGATGCGCGCCCGCTCATAGGCCACGGTGCCGCTGGCCAGGAACCAGCCGCTGGTGGTGGCGACGGCGGGCGCAGGCGCTTTGACCCCCGCGCCCGCCAGGCGATTGGCGAAATCGCCGGAATTGTTGAACCAGTTGCCGCGGTCGCGCTCGCCCGCCATGGAACGCGCCTGGCTGAGCGACAGGCCGGGCACCAGTGCCGCAAGCACCTCCGCGGGCGCGGTGTTGACGTTGACGCTGGTGGAAACGGGCAGCACCGTCATCGTGCGGCGCAGCTCGTTGCGAGCCGACGGCTCCAGCGCCAGCAGGGCCGCCACTTCGTCCACGCCGCGCGGCAAAGGGGCGCGGGCGTCGGGCGCAGCCCGTGGCGCCGCCGGCGCATCCGCCGGCGGCGCCACGGGCTGCGCGGCCGACATGATGTCCACCATGCGCGCGGCCAAGGTGTCGGGTAGTTGCAGCGTGTTCAGCAGGCGGCGCAGCACCCGTTCCTGCTCGGGCTGCGGCACGCCATTGTTCGCCAGGTTATAGAGGTTGTACTTGCCTTGTTCGTCCTGCACGCGGCCGGAGAACACCGCGACGCGTTCGTCGCCGGGGCGTTCGATGCGCGTGTCCAGCACCGGGGTGGCCCAGATCTGGTCGCCGCGGGTGATGGATTCGCGCTTGCTGTGGTCGCGCACGATCAGGCGGGCCCAGTCTATGCCGCCCGCCAGCATGGCGCGCGCCTGCACCCGCGCCATCTCGTTTTCCACGCGCCGCGTGCTGGCGGTCTGGCGCTGGAACAGTCCGGTGGTCAAGGCCGCGACGATGGCGACGATGATGAGCGCGCTGATGACCGCTGCGCCGCGTTCTGCGTTACTCGGGCGTCTCATGGCAGCTCCAGCACGCGGGTATAGCGCTCGGGGGATCCCGGGGCGCCGCGTTCCAGCACGATCTCCAGGCCGGTCGGGGCGGCGGCCTGATTGCCTTCGCCATTCACCCAACCGGTACCCGGCACCCAGGCGCGCAGCGTCAAGGCTCGCGTGCCGGGCAGCAGGAGGATGCCGTTGTCCGCCGCGGGCAGCGGAGTGCGCGCCGCCGATGGCCCGCTGGCGCGCCACAGGCCGTCCTTGCGCACCTGCCATTGCACGCGCTGCCACTGGCCGTTGCCGTCAGGGTCGGGGCGCAGGATCTCGAACACGGGCCCGCCGCCTGCACGGCGCAGCAGGCGCAGGCCGCTGGTGTAGGCCTGCGCGTCCAGACCCGCCGGCTCGAAGCCGGGTCCGGTGTAGGACAGCTCCACATCGCGCGCCATCTGGCCCAGTGTGCGGACGATGGCGTCGATGTCCTCGGCCTGTTCCTCGATCCGCTCGCGCGCGCCGGACACGCTGGCCAGGCCGCGCCAGGCCATCAGGCTGACCAGCGCCATCAGCGCCAGGGCCACCAGCACTTCGATCAGCGTGAAGCCGGCTTGGGATCGGGGAGGGCGGCGCATGGCTATCTCAGGCTGGACAAGAGGCCATCCAGCTGCAGCAGTACGGCGTCCGCCTGCGCGGCGCCGGCGTCGCGCACCCTGATCGACACCTGGCGGAAGCTGCGGTTCATCGAATTCGTAAACTCCATTTCGCACTGCAAAGCCCGGCCGCCCTGAGCACAGGGCGCGCTGCGCGTGCCTGCGCGCGGCAGCGCTTGTTCCAGCCGCAACTGGGCCAGCGCGTTCTGCGCAGCCAGCAGCGCCAGCGTCTTGTCCTGCAGGGCGCGGTTGTTTTCCGCCATGACGCCGGTCGCGCGCAGGGCGGCGCCCATGGCGACGGCGATGATGGCCAGGGCCACCAGCACTTCGATCAGCGTGAACCCGCGCTGTCGGTCGCGCGGGCGGGGCGGTTCATTGAATTTCATAGCGGCCCGCGGCGTCGCGCTGCAAGGTGACGCGGGCATCGCCCGCGCTCAGCGTCAGCGTGACCGGCGCGGCGACCCATTCCGTGTTGAACACCAGCGGCCGGTCCGGATCGAGCCGTAGCGCCACCGGCGCCGCCGACCAGGATTGCGGGCGCAGCACCTCGTCGCGCTCCAGCCGGTCCGGCGGCAGCGGCCTGTCGTCCTCGGCGTTCGGGCCTGGCAGCCGCCCCTGGCGTTCGAACGACCAGCCCTGGCCGTTGGCGAGCCAGCGGATGGGACGGCCGTCGCTGCGGGCCTCGCTCTGGGCCACGGTGAAGGCGTCGGCCAGGCGCAGGGCGTCGCCGCGCAAGCGGTTCTCGCCGCGGCCCACGGACAGGCTCACCATGCTGGCCGCGATCGCCACGATCACCAGCACCACCAGGACTTCGACCAGCGTGAAGCCGCGTTCAGAGTTCCCAGGAGCCGATGTCGGCATCGCCGCTCTCTCCGCCGGGCTTGTTGTCGGCGCCGAACGAGAACACGTCGATATCGCCTTTGACGCCAGGGCTCAGGTATTGGTAGGGATGGCCCCAGGGATCGTTGGGCAGCTTGTCCAGGTACCCGCGCCAGTTGTTCACGCCTTCGGGCTTCTGCACCAGCGCGCGCAAGCCCTGCGCAGTGCTGGGGTAGCGGCCATTGTCCAGCCGGTACAGCTTCAACGCCTGCATGATGCCGGCGATGTCCTGGCGCGCGGCGACCTGGCGGGCCTGGTCGGGACGATCCAGCACGCGGGGGACGATCAGCGCCGCAAGTATCCCCATGATCACTATCACCACCATGATCTCGATGAGGGTGAAACCTTGCTGGCGGGCAAGCCCGCGCGGTAACTGACGCACTTGATGACTCCGGTCTTTCAGTAGGAGCGGAGGATTGTGGACATGAAATATGACAGCAATAGTGACGGCACGGCCAAATGCGGGCAGGTCCGGTCTGCGCCCGGGGCGCGCGTCGCAGCGCCTGCGGTGCGGCTCACTTTTCGCGCGATATGCCGGCGGGAGCGGGCAGGGCGGCCGGGGCCGGCAGGCGGCTGGCGCGCCCAGCCTGTTCCACCGTCACCGCGTCCACGGCGACTTCGCGCAGCACGATGCCGGGGGCCACTTCGCCGCCCGCGCGCCAGGCCAGCGGCGGACCGCCGTCGATGCTGAGTACGGCGGCGCCATCGGCGCCTGCGGCGATCACGCCCAGCACGGAGATCTGTGTGCGCATGGCCTCGTCCTTGCCGAACCACAACGCCACGGGCGTGTTGTCGGCAGCGCGCGGCGCTTGCGCCGACACCGCGGGAGGCAGGGCGCCAGCCTTGGGCGCAAGCAGGATCGACGCCCATACGCCCAGGCCGGCGGCCAGGGCCAGCACGGCGAGTATGCGGAATGCGGCGGGCAGGGTCGGGCGCAGGAACAGGGGCATGGATTGAACGTGCGTGGCGGGTTGAGACCGCGCCGACTATAGCCGCCGCACATGACAAGCCCGCGATGCGCGGCGCCTGCGCCATGGTTGCGCGCAAAAGAATCCTGATCCGTCGATCAAGGTTTCTCTTCTTTGCTTCACGGGGCTTTCACCTTGGCTGGCCATCATGTGGCCCTGCATAAAACCCTGTTCATGACTAGAGAAGAGAAGCATGCAAGCATTGAATTGGAGAAGATGGTGCGCGGCCCTGCTGGCGACCAGTGCCCTGGCGGGTTGCGGCGGCAGCGACGATGACGACGACACCGAAGCGCCGCCGACCCAGCCGCCTGTGACCCAGCCGGACCCGACGCCCGCCGACAAGGTGCTGTTCATCGGCGTCGACGGCCTGACCTATGACGCGATGCGCCGCGGCGTGGCCGACAAGGCCTTGCCGAACCTCGCGCAGCTCAACGCCACGCGCGCCTGGACCGGCGGCGTGACGGACGCGCCCACGCAGCAGCCCACGTTGCTGGCGCCGGGCTGGGCGACGCTGCTGACCGGGCAATGGGCCGACCAGCACGGCGTGCGCTACAGCGTGCAGGGCGAAACGCTGCAATCGCCGACCCTGTTCCAGCGCATCAAGCAGGCGCGCCCCGGAGCGCGCACCGCCGCCGCCTTCAATTCGACCGTGGTGGCCGGCCTTATCGCCGGCCAGCGCGACGCGGGCTATCTGCAGTCGCTGACCGACTGCGCCGGCGCGGACGATTGCGTCGCCGCCCAGGCGCGCGACCGCATCACCGAAGGCTATGACGTGGTGGTGGCGCAGTTCGGCGCGCCGGAACGGATTGCCTCGGAGAACGGCTTCGGCTCGGCCTATGACAGCGCGATCCGGCAGGCCGACGCCGCCATCGGCGCGCTGACCAAGCAGATCGCCGACCGCAAGGCGGAGCACCCCGGCGAGAAGTGGCTGGTGATCGTGGCTTCCAGCCACGGCCTGGGCAAGACCGGCGCCAGCGATGGCCGTCCCATGTCGTCGAACAAGACCATCCTGTTGGCCGCCAACCAGCCTGCGCTGCTGGGCGGCAGCGCCGACGACGCGTCGTTCGACGGCCTGTGGGACAACAACTGGTACGCGCTGCCCAGCGCGGCCGATGTGGCGCCGACGGTGCTGGACCACCTGAAGGTCCTGCCTGCCGCCGCCAAGTACGACATGGCGGGCACCTCGCTTGCCGGCAAGCTGGCACTGCGCCACACCGCGGCCCGCACCTCGACCGACAACAAGAGCGTGACGCTGAGCTGGGTGCGCGTGGGCGAGCCGGCCGGCGACATCGTGGTCAGCCGCGACGGCGTGGAGATCGCACGCGTGGCCGGCACGGTCGCCGAGTATGTGGATAAGGGCTTCAAGTTCGACACCGAGGGCGTGCACACCTTGAACTACAGCGTGGCGGTCGGCAACGCGGTCAGCGCCGCGCGCACCACCGTGGCCTACACCAAACCGCTGCCGCTGCTGGCTTCGCTGCGCACTGGCCTGACGATGCTGTTCCCGTTCGAAGGCAATATGACCGACATCGCCGCGGGCGGCGGAGCCATCACGCCGTTCGACGGCACGCAGGCGCCGGCCTACGCCGACACGGGCGTGTTCGGCAAGATGTTCAAGAACGACCGCAGCGCGGCGGCCCTGGGCGGCTTCAAGCTGGATTATCCGGCAGGCATGCTGGACGCGGCCCAGGCCTTCACCATCGGCTTCTGGTACCAGTCCGACGGCACCGCCAACGACCGGTCCATCCTGGGCAACAAGGACTACAACTCCGGCGGCAACCCTGGCATCACCATCGCGCAGTGGGCAGGTCCGGTGCTGTATTTCAACCTGGCTGGCGGCGGCTCGCGTGTCGACATCAACAATGTCAAGTTCACCCCGAACAAGCCGGTCTACGTTGCGATGACCGTGAACAAGACGGCCAAGACCCTGACGGCCTCCGTCTACGACAGCGAACTGGGCTTCTCGCAGCGCACCATCGGCACGGGCTCGGTCGACCTGACCAAGATCGCCGGCGTCTACGGGCCGCACCTGGGCCTGAACGAAGACGGACGCGGCACCTATGGCGTGTGCTGCGCCGGCACCAAGGGTCCCTACACGATGTATTTCGACGACCTGGCGTACTGGTCGCGCGCGCTCACCGAAGCTGAAGTGAAGTCGCTCGCCCTGTCCGGCAAGTCCGTTTCCGAACTGTTTCCCTGATGTACCGAGGATAAAAAAATGAGCATGTCCATGATCTTGCGCGGTTTCCTGCGCCTGGGCGCGGTGCTGATGCTGAGCGCCACGCTGGCTGCCTGCGGCGGCGATGACGGCGACGACGACGGTGGCAAGGACCCCGGCACCGGCCAGCCCGAAACGCCGAAGCCCGAGCCCGTCAAACCCGAATTGCGTTGCGCGCCTTGAGCGGCGCTCCCTCCAGATCCATAGGAATAGAATCCGTGACGTTCGATAAAGACCAGGTCCACGCCGGCAAGCGCCGCTTCCTGCGCAACGCCGCCGCCTCGACCGCAGGCCTGACCGCGCTGTCGATGTTCCCGCCGGCGATCCGCCGCGCGCTGGCCATCCCCGCCAACAACCGCACCGGCACCATCAATGACGTCGAGCACGTGGTCATCCTGATGCAGGAAAACCGCTCCTTCGATATGTACTTCGGCACCTTCAAGGGCGTGCGCGGCTTCGGCGACCGCATCACCATTCCGCTGCCTGAAAAGCGTTCGGTCTGGGAGCAGAGCAACGGCACCCGCGTGGTGATGCCGTATCACCTGGACAGCAGCCAGGGCAACGCCCAGCGCGTGGCCGGCACGCCGCACGACTACGTGGACGCGCAAATGGCCTGGGACGGCGGCCGCATGGACCACTGGCCGCGCTACAAGCAGAACCAGTCCATGGGCTACTACAAGAAGAAAGAGGTGGAGTTCCAGTTCGCGCTGGCCGAAGCCTTCACGCTGTGCGACGCCTATCACTGTTCTACCCACGGCGGCACCAACACCAACCGCCTGTTCCACTGGACCGGCACCAACGATCCGCTGGCCCTGGGCAACGGCCCCTCGACCCGCAACCAGTGGGACAGCCTGGGCGCCTCGTCGACCGGCTGGACCTGGAAGACCTATCCCGAGCGCCTGCAGGAAGCCGGCGTCAGCTGGAAGGTCTACCAGAACCTGCCCGAAAACTTCGGCGACAACCCGCTGGCCGGCTTCAAGCAATACCGCCGCGCCAACGAGCTGGCCGGCAACAGCGCCAACGGCGCGCCGTATCCGGCCTGGACGCCGTCCATGGACGCCGCCAACCCGCTGTACAAGGGCACGGCCAACACCATGCCCGACGGCGGCTTCCTGAAGGCGCTGCGCGAGGACGCCGTCAATGGCACGCTGCCGCAGGTGTCGTGGATCGTGGCGCCCGCCACGTATTCCGAGCACCCCGGCCCGTCCAGCCCGATCCAGGGCGCCTGGTACATCCAGGAAACGCTGGACGCGCTGACGGCCAACCCCGAGGTCTGGAGCAAGACCGTGCTGCTCATCAACTTCGACGAGAACGACGGCTATTTCGACCACCTGCCGCCGCCCGCCGCGCCCTCGCTGAACCCGGACGGCTCGATGGCCGGCGCCTCCACCGTCAACACCGACCTGGAGCGCCATACCCATGCCTCCGCCCAGGACGCCGCCGACGACCGCGTCTACGGCCCGGGCCCGCGCGTCCCCATGTACGTGGTGTCGCCGTGGAGCCGCGGCGGCTGGGTCAACTCGCAGGCATTCGACCACACTTCGGTGCTGCGCTTCCTGGAAGCCCGCTTCGGCGTGGCCGAGGACAACATCAGCCCCTGGCGCCGCGCGGTGCTGGGCGACCTGACTTCGGCCTTCAACTTCGCCACGCCCAACAACGAAAAGCTGCCCGACCTGAACCTGCTGACCCGCGCGGGTTCGGACAGCGAGCGCAGCGCGCAGGAAGCGCTGAAGGCCGTGCCGCTGCCCGATCCCAGCACCCAGGCCAAGCCGGTGCAGGAGCAGGGCGTGCGCTATTCCCGCGCCTTGCCCTACGAACTGCACACCAGCGCCCGCGCCCAGCCGGACACGGGCGCCATGCGCCTGGTGTTTTCCAACACGGGCAAGCAGGCGGCGGTGTTCCACGTCTATGACCGCCTGCACCTGGACCGCCTGCCGCGCCGCTACACGGTGGAGCCGGACAAGCAGCTGGAAGGCAACTGGGACACGGCGGCCGACGGCGGCAAGTACGACCTGTGGGTGCTGGGCCCCAACGGCTACCACCGCCATTTCGCGGGCGACCTGGCCCAGGCCCGCACGTCGGCGCTGGCGCCGGAGATCCGCGTCTGCTACGAAATCGCCAAGGGCGACGTCTACGTCAGCTTCATCAATGGCGGCAAGAATCCCTGCACCTTCGAAGTCGCGCCCAACGCCTACTACGCCAACCACGAGCGCTGGAAGTTCACGGTGCCCGCGGGCGGCCAGGTCGAACAGCACTGGGCGCTGGAAGGCAGCCAGGGCTGGTACGACTTCACCGTGCGCCTGGCCGAAGATCCTGCCTATCTGCGCCGCTTTGCCGGCCGCGTGGAAACCGGCCGCCCGTCGGTGACGGACCCGGCGATGGGGCTGTAAGCCTCAGGCGGCGGTCTGCGGTTCGCGCGCCTGGAACGCCTGGGCGCAGGCCTCGCAGATCGCCGCCGTGATGCCCTGGCGCGCATGCTCGCGCCGCTCCAGCATGCCGATGGCGCGCGCCATCGGTCCCAGGTCCTGGGGCAGGGTCAGAATCCGCAGTTCCGGGCTGTGCTGCCAGTTGGAGCCGTTGATCAGCGGCAGCAGCGTCACGCCGACCTCCTGGCGCACCAGCTCGACCAGGGTCTCGATGGCGTTGAGTTCCAGGTATTCGTTCAGCGGCACCGCCAGGCGGCGCAGCAGCCGGTCTATTTGCAGGCCGGTGCGCTGGGTGCGGTCAAAGCGCAGGAAGGGGTTCTGCGCCAGTACCTGGCGCGCGTCTTCGCCCGGCGCCGAGCGCGGCGCGATGACGACCAGCTGCTCTTCATATAGCGCGGTCCAGCGGGTGCTGGCCATCTTGCGCCCGGCCTCCACAAGGAAGGCCGCGTCCAGCTCGCCGTCCTCGACCTTGCCCGCCAGCTCGCTGGCCTTGCCCGACAGGATGCGCACGTCCAGCTTGGGGTGCTGCTTCTTCATGCCCGACACGACCTTGGACAGGGTCCCCATGCACGACACGATGCTGCCCACGGCGACCGACCCGGCCAGCTCGCCGGGCACGGTGCGCGGCAGCCGCATGCGGTCGTAAAGATCCAGCAAGTGCTTGATTTCCGGCAGTAATTCCCGGCCGGCGGCATTCAGGATGGCGAGCCGTCCACTGCGGTCGAAGAGTTCGCGGCCCAGTTCCGTTTCCAGGGAGCGCATCTGGAAGCTGACCGCGGCCTGGGTCAGCGCCACCTGTTCGGCCGCTTCGGAGAAGGAACCGTGGTGCGCGACCGCCAGGAAAGTGCGCAGAAAACGGATGGTACTCACAAAAATCTCTTTTATGACGGAACAAAATTTCAAATTGATTTAATTAAACCACGGGAGTAACTTCGGCCGCTTACCCGTTATGAGACTAGCCACATGAAATCCTTCGACTGGGGCAACCCGTATCCTTCCGTCCGCATTCCGCTGTTCGCCCGCAACGTGGTGTCCACGTCGCATCCGCTGGCGGCGCAGGCAGGGTTGCGCATGCTGCTCAAGGGCGGCAATGCCGTGGACGCCGCCATCGCTGCGGCCGCCACCATCGTCCTGGTCGAACCCGTGTCCTGCGGCCTGGGCGGCGACTGTTTCGCCATCGTCTGGGACGGCAAGGAATTGCACGGCCTGAACTCCTCGGGCGTGGCCCCCGCGGCCTGGAGCACCGAATACTTCAAGCGCAAGCACGGCGTGGGCGCCGACGGCCTGGCGATCCAGCCCAAGCGCGGCTGGGACGCCGTGACGGTGCCGGGCGTGGTGGCCGGCTGGGCCGCGCTGCATGAAAAACTGGGCAAGCTGCCGTTCGAGCAATTGTTCGAACCCGCCATCGAGATCGCCGAGCGCGGCTACGCCGTGCCGCCGGTGGTGGCGCACAAGTGGGCCGCAGCCGCCGAAGAACTCAAATCGCAGCCGGGCTACGCCCAGGCCTTCCTGCCCGAGGGCCGCGCGCCCAAGGTCGGCGAACACTTCCGCTTCCCGGACGCCGCCAACACGCTGCGCCGCATCGCCGCTTCCAAGGGCCGCGACTTCTACGAAGGCGAACTGGCCGAGCGCATTGCCGCCTTCAGCCAGGAATGCGGCGGCGCCATGACCCTGGAAGACCTGCGCAACTACCGCCCGGAATGGGTCAAGCCCATTTCCAAGTCCTACCGCGGCTACGAGCTGCACGAGATCCCGCCGAACGGGCAGGGCATCGCCGCGCTGATCGCGCTGGGCATCGTCGAACGCTTCGACATGGCCGACATCCCCGTCGATTCGGTACAGTCGCAGCACATCCAGATCGAAGCCATGAAGCTGGCCTTCGCCGACCTGTACAAGTACGTGGCGGACCCGCGTTCCATGCAGGTGACGCCGGAACAGATGCTGTCCGACGCCTACCTGGACAGCCGCGCCAAGCTCATCCGCCTGGACCGCGCCACCCATTTCGAGGCGGGCCGTCCGCACGCCGGCGGCACCATCTACCTGACCGCTGCCGATGAAAACGGCATGATGATCTCGTTCATCCAGTCCAACTACATGGGCTTCGGCTCGGGCGTGGTGGTGCCGGGCACCGGCATCAGCATGCAGAACCGCGGCGTGGGCTTCTCGATGGATCCGAAGTCGGCCAACGTGGTCGAAGGCGGCAAGCGTCCGTTCCACACCATCATCCCGGGCTTTCTGACCCGCGGCGGCAAGCCGGTCATGAGCTTTGGCGTGATGGGCGGCGACATGCAACCGCAAGGCCACATGCAGACCGTGGTGCGCATGCTGGACTATCACCAGAATCCGCAGGCCGCCTGCTGCGCGCCGCGCTGGAAGGTCAACCGCGATTTCACGCTGGACATCGAGACCAATATGAAGGCTTCCACCATTGCGGGCCTGAAAGACCTCGGGCATGCTTTGAAGTCGGTCGACGATCCGTACATGGATTTCGGCGCGGGCCAGTTCATCTGGCGGATGTCCGAAAACGACAACGAGCTTGGCTACGTCGCCGCCAGCGACAGCCGGCGCGACGGTCAGGCGGTCGGCTTCTAATACGCAATAGCGCAGCCACAAGGGGAATCTAAATAATGAAACGCTTGACCTTGACCTTCGGCGCCAGCCTGCTGGCGCTGGCCGCGGGCGCGGCTTCCGCCCAGAACATCCGGATCGGCCTGCAGGAAGATCCGGACGTGCTGGACCCGCACCGGGCGCGCACGTACGTGGGCCGCATCGTCTTCACCTCGCTGTGCGACAAGCTGATCGACATCGATCCCAAGCTGCACTTCGTGCCGCAACTGGCCACCTCGTGGTCGTTCAGCCCCGACAACAAGGTGCTGACCTTCAAGCTGCGCGAGGACGCGCTGTTCCATGACGGCTCCAAGTTCGATGCCGCCGCGGCCAAGGCCAACCTGGAACGCGCCATGTCCCTGCCGGACAGCCTGCGCAAGGGCGAACTGGCCTCGGTCGAAAAGGTCGACGCGCCTGATGTCACGACGCTGGTGCTGACGCTGAAAAAGCCCGACGCCACCCTGCTGGCGCAGTTGTCCGACCGCGCCGGCATGATGCTGTCGCCCAAGACCTTCAGCGACGACGTGGCCGCCGTGGGCCGCAAGCCCGTGTGTTCCGGTCCCTACAAGTTCGTCGAACGCATCCAGAACGACCGCATCGTGCTGGAGAAATTCGACCAGTACTACGACGCCAAGGATTTCGCCTTCAAGCGCGTGACCTTCCTGCCGATCCCGGACACCACCGTGCGCCTGTCCAACCTGCGCGCGGGCGACCTGGACATGCTGGAGCGCCTGAATCCCTCCGACGTGCCGCAGGTCAAGAGCGACGCCAGCCTGACCTTCGCGCCGGTGGCCGGCCTGGGCTTCCAGCAGTTCATGTTCAACGTCGCCAACGGCAAGCGCGCCGAGGACAATCCGTTCAAGAACAAGCTGGTGCGCCAGGCGTTCCAGTACGCCATCGACCGCAACGCCATCAGCGAAGTGGCCGGCGGCGGCATCTTCGATCCGGCGCAGCAGCCGTTCCCGCCCGCCAGCCCCTACCACAGCGACAAGTTCCCGCCGACCAAGCGCGACGTCGCCAAGGCCAAGGCGCTGCTCAAGCAGGCGGGCTTTGACCGCGTGAAGGCCGAGGTCATGTTCGGCAACAACACCACCACGTCCTCGATCGCCGAGATTGTGCAGGCCATGGCGTCCGAGGCGGGCTTCGACCTGTCGCTGCGCCCGACCGAGTACGCCGCGCTGCAAAAGGAATCGGCCGGAGGCAACTTCCAGGTCGTGATGCTGGGCTGGTCGGGCCGGGTCGATCCGGACGGCAACATCCACGCCTTCGTCACCTGCAAGGGCGCGCTGAACGACGGCCACTACTGCAACCCGGAAGTGGACAAGCTGCTGAACGAGGCCCGCACCGTGCCCGACGAGGCCAAGCGCCGCGCTATCTACGACCAGGCCCAGACCATCATCCAGGACGAATTGCCCGGGGTGTATAACTACTACCAGCCCTGGCCCTTCGCCATGGCCAAGAAGGTCAAGGGCTTCACGCCTTATCCTGACGGCATGATCCGCCTGAAAGGCGTGACCTACGCGCAGAAGTGATCGCGGCGCGGCAGTCAAGCGCCGCGCCAGCCGGACGCGCCTTGCGCGTCCGGTTGTCGTTTGCGGCGGCAGGGCGCGGTTTATCCTGCGCGTCCCGTCCGCCGTTCCTGTCTTACGGTTTCTCATATGCTTAAACTCATCTTGCGCCGCGTGCTCGTCGCGATACCGACACTGATACTGGTGTCGATGATCGTCTTCATGCTGCAGAAAATCCTGCCCGGCGACCCGGTGCTGACACTGGCCGGCGAAGAACGCGATCCCGCCGTCCTGGACTACCTGCGGGACAAGTACCGCCTCAACGATCCGCTGCCCGTGCAGTACGCCGCCTGGGCCACGCAGGTCGTGCAAGGCGACCTGGGCAAGTCGCTGCGCACCGACGTACCCGTCACCACGCTGATCGGCCAGAAGCTGCCGGTCACGCTGCAATTGGCCGCCATGGCCATGTTCTTCGCGCTGCTGATAGGCATCCCCATGGGGATCGTCGCCGCGGTGCGCAAGGGCAAGCCCATCGAAATGGGCGCCAACATCGCCGCGCTGTCCGGCATGTCCATCCCCAATTTCTGGCTTGGCATCATTCTCATCATGGTGGTGTCGGTGCAATGGAAGCTGCTGCCGGCCTCGGGCTATGTGTCGCCGTCCGAGGACTTCTGGCTGTCGATCAAGACCATGCTGATGCCGTCCCTGGTGCTGTCCACGGCCATCGCCGCGTATCTGATGCGCCATACCCGTTCGGCCATGCTGGAAGCCTTGTCGGCCGATTATGTGCGTACCGCCCGCGCCAAGGGCGTATCTCCGCGCAGCGTGGTGCTGCGCCATGCCTTGCGCAATGCGCTGATGCCCATTGTCACGCTGGTGACGCTGCTGTTCGGGGAACTGTTGGCGGGCGCCGTGCTGACCGAGCAGGTCTTCACGATCCCGGGCTTCGGCAAGCTGGTGGTCGACGCGGTCTTCACGCGCGACTACGCGGTGGTGCAGGGCGTGGTGCTCTGCGTGGCGGTGGGTTTCATCATCATGAACCTGCTGGCCGACATCCTGTACATCCTGGTCAATCCCCGCCTGAGGCACTCATGAGCGCAATTCCTGCAACGGCCGCAGCCGTCACGCCGCCCCGCAGCCGCAACCGCGCCTGGGGCAAATTCAAGCGCAACCACATCGCCATGCTGGGCCTGGGGATCGTGCTGTTCTTTGTCGTGATCGCCATCCTGGCGCCGCTGATCGCCAGCCACGATCCCTTCCAGACCAGCTTCACCACGATCCGCAAGGCGCCTTCGGCGTCCTACTGGCTGGGCACGGATGAATTGGGCCGCGACATCTTCAGCCGCATGGTCTATGGCGCCCGCGCCTCGCTGATGGCGGGCCTGGTGTCGGTCCTGATCGCGCTGGCGGTGGGCGTGCCCTTCGGTCTTGCCGCCGGCTATTTCGGCGGCTGGACCGACAGCATCATTTCCCGCGCCACCGAGGCGCTGCTGGCCATTCCCTTCCTGATCCTGGCCATCGCGCTGGCCGCCTTTCTCGGCCCCAGCCTGACCAACGCCATGATCGCAATCGGCGTCTCGGCCGCGCCCAAGTTCATCCGCCTCACGCGCGGACAGGTGCTCGCAGTCAAGAACGAGGATTACGTGCAGAGCGCGCGCGCCCTGGGCGCGTCCGACCTGCGCATCATCGGCCGGCACGTGTTCCCCAACGTGATGCCGCCGCTGATCGTGCAGGCCACCATCACCATCGCCACGGCCATCATCGCCGAGGCCAGCCTGTCGTTCCTGGGCCTGGGCCTGCAGCCGCCGAACCCGTCCTGGGGCTCGATGCTGAACACCGCCAAGAACTTCATGACCCAGGCGCCCTGGATGTCCATCTTCCCCGGATCGGCCATTTTCCTGGTGGTGCTGGGCTTCAATCTGCTGGGCGACGGCCTGCGCGACGCGCTCGATCCGCGTCAGGAAAAGTAATCACCATGGCAACAACAATGGACCCCAAGCGCGTCGTCCAGGTCAACGACCTGACCGTGCGCTTCAAGACCCCCGAGCGCACCGTGGAAGCGGTGCGCAAAGTCTCCTTCCACGTCGACCGCGGCGAAACCCTGGCCATCGTGGGCGAATCCGGCTCCGGCAAGTCGGTGACCTCGCTGGCGCTGATGCGCCTGGTCGAGTATGGCGGCGGCCGGATCGTCAATGGCGGCATGTTGCTGCGCCGGCGCAGCGGCGAAGTGCTGGATCTGCTCAACGCGCCCGACAGCACGCTGCAGCGCGTGCGCGGCGCGGACGTGGCGATGATCTTCCAGGAACCCATGACGTCCCTGAACCCCAGTTTCACGGCCGGCAACCAGATTGCCGAAGCCCTGCAGCTGCACCAGGGACTGGACGCCGCCGCGGCCCGCGCCGAGACGCTGCGCATGCTGGAGCGGGTGCGCATCCCCGAAGCCCGCGCCATCCTGGACCGCTATCCGCACCAGTTGTCGGGCGGCATGCGCCAGCGCGTCATGATCGCCATGGCCCTGTCGTGCAAGCCCCAGTTGCTGATCGCCGACGAACCGACCACGGCCCTGGACGTGACCATCCAGGCCCAGATCCTGCAGCTGATCCGCCAGTTGCAGGAAGAAATGGACATGGGCGTGATCTTCATCACGCACGACATGGGCGTGGTGGCGGAAGTCGCCGACCGCGTGCTGGTCATGTACCGCGGCGACAAGGTCGAAGAGGGCAGCTCGGACGAGGTCTTCGCCCGCCCGCAGCACGCCTATACGCGCGCGCTGCTGTCGGCGGTGCCGCGGCTGGGCGCCATGCAGGGCACGGACGAACCCGCGCCGTTCCCGCTGCTGCGCGTGGATGACCCCACGGCGCGACCGCAAGCCGCCGCCGCGCCCGTCGCGGCCGCGTCCACCGTGCGCCGCGAGAACGGCCCGGTGCTGAAGGTGCGCGACCTGACCACCAGCTTCGACATCACCGGCGGCATCCTGGGACGGGTGCAGAAGCGCGTGCACGCCGTGGAGAAGGTCAGCTTCGACCTGTATCCGGGCGAGACGCTGTCGCTGGTGGGCGAGTCCGGCTGCGGCAAGACCACCACCGGCCGTTCGCTGCTGCAGCTGGTCAAGAGCAAGGCCGGCAGCATCGAATTCGACGGCAAGAACATCGGCGCGCTGCGCGGCAGTGCTATGCAGACCCTGCGTCAGCACATCCAGTTCATCTTCCAGGATCCGTTCGCCTCGCTGGATCCGCGCATGACGGTGGGCTATTCCATCATGGAACCGCTGCTGATCCACGGCGTGGCGCGCGGCAAGGCGGCCCAGGACCGGGTGCGCTGGCTGATGGACAAGTGCGGCCTGCTGCCGGAAATGATCGACCGCTATCCGCACGAGTTCTCGGGCGGCCAGCGCCAGCGCATCTGCATCGCGCGCGCGCTGGCGCTGAACCCCAAGGTGGTGATCGCCGACGAATCCGTGTCGGCGCTGGACGTGTCGATCCAGGCGCAGATCGTCAACTTGTTGCTGGACCTGCAACGCGAGCTGGGCGTGTCGTTCCTGTTCATCTCGCACGACATGGCGGTGGTCGAGCGCGTCAGCCACCGGGTGGCGGTGATGTACCTGGGCCAGATCGTCGAGATCGGCCCGCGCCGGGCCATCTTCGAGAACCCGCAGCATCCCTACACCAAGAAGTTGATGGCGGCGGTGCCCATCGCCGACCCGCAGCGCCGCCACCGCGAGCGCTCGCTGCTGGTCGACGAGATCCCCAGCCCGATGCGCAAGCTGGGCGACGATCCGCTGGTCGAGCCGCTGGTCGCCGTGGGCGAGGGCCATTTCGTGGCCCGCCATTCGATCGGGGTCTATTGAGGCAGGTGGCCGCCCGCAGGCAGCCGGTGGCCGCTTGCATCCCCCCGCTGCGCGCGGGGGCCGAAACTAGCGCTTTTCCAGCGCCAGCTTCAGCCCGAAGGCGATGAAGACCGCGCCCGTCATGCGGTCCAGGCCGCGCATCACGGCCGGCCGCGACAGCCAGCGCGCCAGCGGGCGCGTCGCTGCCACCAGCACGCCAAACCACAGTATCCCCAGCATCGCGTGGATGCCTGCCAGCAGCAGGCTGAAGCGCAGCACGTCCGCGCCCGCGGGAATGAACTGCGGCAGGAAGGTGATGTAGAAGATCCCGATCTTGGGATTGAGGGCATTGGTCAGGCAGCCGCGCATGAACCAGCCGCCAGCGCTGGCTGCCGCGGCGGGGGCGGGCGGCGCGGAATCGGGTGCGGCCTGCTTGCCTGGCCGGGCGCCCCACAGCAGTTTCACGCCCAGATAGAACAAATACAGCGCCGCGCAGATGCGCAGCGTGTCATAGGCCAGGGTCGATACCAGCAGCAGCGATCCCAGGCCGAATGCCGCCACCACGCCCCACGCCAGGCATCCGGCGGCGACACCCAGGCCGGCCATGAGCGCGCGGCGGCCCCCCTCGACGGCGGCGGTGCGCAGCACCAGGGCGGTATCCATGCCGGGCGTGACGGTCAGGATGGCGGCGGCCAGGGTAAAGGCGAGCAGGGCTGCGGTGGCGGTCATGGGCGGGATCCGGTGGCGGGCGCGGCGAAGCGGAGCCGCTCAGTGTAGCGCCGCCGGGCCGGCGCCTGCAGCCGTCTGTGGACGTGCCGCAGCGCCGCAGGCGTTATCATGGCGGCCTTCAGCAATTCGCTACATTCACCGGATTTACGCCATGGCCCTGCGCGCCACCATCTACAAGGCCGAGCTCAACGTCGCCGACACCGACCGCCACTACTACGGCAGCCACGCGCTGACGGTCGCCCGCCATCCCTCGGAAACCGACGAGCGCATGATGGTGCGGCTGGTCGCCTACGCCCTGCACGCTCAGGAAGAGCTGGCCTTCACCAAAGGCCTGAGCGACACCGACGAACCCGACCTGTGGGTCAAGGACCTGACCGGCGCGGTCAAGCTCTGGATCGAAGTCGGTCAGCCCGAAGAACGCCGCATCCTGCGCGCCTGTGGCCGCGCCGACGAAGTCATCGTCTATTGCTACGGTGGTTCCGCCAGCAAGATCTGGTGGGACGGCGTGAAGAACAAGCTGGAACGCACGCGCAACCTCAAGATCGTGAACCTGCCCTCGGAACAGACCCGTGCGCTGGCCCAGCTGGCCGAGCGCACCATGCGCCTGAATGCCAATATTTCGGACGGCGTGGTGTATTTCTCGGCCGACAAGGGCGAGGTCAGCGTCGAACCGGAAGCCTGGCGCTAGGCTCCCGGCTGCCTCAGTTGCAGGCGTCGGCGGCCTGATTCGCGGGATCGGCGCAGGCGCGCCAGCGGGCCTCGTCCATCGCAGGCAGCAGCAGCACCCGGCTCATCAAGTCCGAGTACCAGAAGATCCTGCCAGGCTTGTCGCGCATGGCCTGCCAGACGCGCGCCTGCGCGTCCGCCGCAAGCAGCGCGCGGCCTTGCGCATCGGTCACGCCCTGGGCCAGGATGGTCTGCGTGTCCGGATTCCAGGACTGCATGTCCGTGTCGTCCAGCGGCACGTCGTCGGCGATGCTGACGATGCGCCAGTCATTGCCTGGCACCTCGGTGGACAGCTGGTTCAACTCTTCCCGGTGCACCGGATAAGGGCGGGAGTCAGGGGAGGCGTGCGCGACATGGGCGTAGGATCTGGCGCCATCCCCGGGGGAATGGCGGCGCACATAACGTTGGTCCGGCTTGCCCTGGGCATCATAGGTCTGGACCTGGAACGCGCCGCCTTGCGCGGCGATATCGATGGCGCGCAGCAGGCGGCCCGCGGCGTCGCGCGCGTAGAACCGGCCGGCGGCCGGCTGTTGCTTGTCTTCGCAAGCCTCATTGGTGAAGGCGGTCAGCGCGCCCCGGGCATCGCGTTTCAGGCAGGCCTGGCCGCTTGCCTCGTAGGTGGCGGGCCGGCGGACCGCGGTCTGTTCGTACTCGACCACCCGCGTCAGGGCGCCGGCGCCGTCGTACTCCAGGGTGTAACCGCCCGACAGAAAGGGTGGGCCGTCGCCGCGCCGGGGAAGTTCATAGGATTCCGCGCGGCACAGCCGGCCATCGCCGTCGAAATACAGCCTGGCGGGCGCCCGAGAGACGTTGTCCAGCCGGTAAGCGGACCAGTCGACCTTGTCCATCCAGGTCCGGGGCAGTGGATCTCCGGTTTCGTCGACCCATACCGGTTGGTTGCGGGCGGCAATGCGTTCGCCCTGTCGGCCCAGCAGGACACGGTCGCCGCCCAGGCCGACCGAGACGGGCACCGCCTTCAGCGGCACGGGCGCGGTGAAATCGACGGCGGCCGGGCCGCAGGCCGCGAGGGCCGGGCCGGCGTGCGCGATGGCCGCCAGCAGCAGGACCAGTCGCCTAGGCATATTGCAGCGTATCCATGAACCTCACCAGCTCCCAGAATTCCTTGGACACGCCGCCCAGCCGCAGCTTGCCGTCATGTTCCTCGAACAGCAGGAAGGGGTAGGCGTCGCGCTCCAGGGTGCCGGGCGCGGGCAGGCGGTAGGGTTTGAAGTGCTCGGGGTCGTTGAAAAAGGATTCCAGACGGCCGCCGCCATCCACGTGCATGTAACGCACGCGCAATACTTGTTTCTGATACTTGGCCTGCGTATCCGGGTAGTCTCCGCCGTCGCCCGCCACCACGGCGTCGGCCAGGGCGGCCAGGAAGACACGTTGCAAGCCTGCGTAGTGGATCTCACCGCTGGTGGAGTCGCCCGGCGCCTGCGCCAGCGTCCTGACCAGCTGGGTGCCGCGGGAACCCGGCACGATGGTCTTCGCGAACAGGCTGTCGATGTCGGCCTTGGCCGGATCGGGCGATTGCCGCAGACGCTGGAGGTCGGCGCGGAAGTCTTCCAGCCATTGCCGGTAACGGGCGTTCTCCGCCTGGCGATCGAACGCCTGGGCGTGGGCCAGGCCGCCGTGAAGGGTGATCAGCAAGGCCAGCAGCAGTAGCCAGGCGCGTTGCAGCACGCGGGTAGGGTGTTCCATAGGCCGGTGATCATATCGTTCAAAATGATGCTATTTTGGTGCAGAGCGTGACAAAATGTCAGACATGGCCACCGGCATGGCCATGTTTATGAATCTCGTGTTGAGTCAGGTCCAGACATGCCAGCAACAGGTGACGTTCCTCCTGCAAGCGCGCCGGCCGGCGGCGCGGAAAATGTGCAAGCCGGGCTCGACGGCCCCCTGGACCGGCTCGTCCGCTTGGCCAGGCGGCAGTTCGGCGTGGACATGGCGCTGGTCGCCTGCAGCGACGCCGATGGCGTCTGGCAGGCCCAGGCGGGCGCCTTGCCCGCAACCGCGGCCGGTACGCTCCCTTTCTCCGTGGATTGCCCGCTGCGCGCCAGCGATGGCCGCCGGCTGGGCACGTTCCGGCTGCTGCATGCCCAGCCGCGGGATTTCGGCGACGAAGACCTGGATGCCTTGCACGATTTCGCCGAGCTGGCCGTCGCGGCCGTCGAGAAGCGCGAGGCCCTGGCGGCGGAGCGGGCGGCGGAAGACGGCTGGCGCACCGAGGCGCGCAACCTCTCCATGGCCATCGCAGGCAGTGGCACGGGGATCTGGGATCGCAACGTCGTAACCGGCGAAATCACCTATTCGCCGGGCTGGAAGGCCCTGCTGGGCTACGCCGAATCCGAAGTCACCAACCGCATCGAAGACTCCTACAAGCGCCTGCACCCAGACGATGCCGACTATGTGCGCGCCGCCATGCAGGCGCATTTCGAGGGCAAGACCGAGAGCTACGAGGTCGAGCACCGCATCCTCTGCAAGGACGGCAGCTACAAGTGGATCTGCAGCCGCGGCAAGGTCGTCAGCCGCGACGCGCAGGGGCGGGCCTTGCGCATGATGGGCACCACCACTGACATCAGCGCCATGCGCGCGATGTCGGAGCGCCTGCGGCGCACGGCGGACCTGCTGGTCAACCTGACCGACGCCGTGCCGGGCATGGTATTCCAGTGCGGCCAGCGGCCCGGAGGCGGGTCGCGCTTCCTGTACGTCAGCGCGGGCATCTGGGACATGTTCGAACTCACGCCTTACGAGGTGCGCACCAGCCCCGCGGCGATCGAGCAGCGCGTCCATCCCGAGGACCTGGCGACCTACCACGCCTCGCTGCAGGCCGCGGCCGCGGCGCAGACGCCCTGGCACCTGGAGTTCCGGGTGTGCCTGCCGCAGCAGGGCCTGCGCTGGCGCCAGGGCGACGCCAGTCCGCGCAAGGCGGCCGACGGCACCGTGGTCTGGCACGGCTTCGTGACCGACATCACCGACCGCAAGCGCGCTGATTTCGAACTGCGTGAACTCGCCGCCACCGACGCCCTGACCACGCTGCCGAACCGCCGCCACTTCATGTCGCGCATCGCCGCGGAACTGGCCCGGATCAAGCGCCAGGGCAGCGATTGCGCCGCCGTGCTGATGTGTGACCTGGACCATTTCAAGCGCATCAACGACACCTGGGGTCACGCCATTGGCGACGGCGTGCTGCAGCACTTCGCCAACACGCTGCGGGCCCAGCTGCGGGCGGTCGACCTGGTGGGGCGCATCGGCGGCGAGGAATTCGCCGTGGTGCTGCCGGATACCGACATCGAGCGCGCGCACGCCTTCGCCACGCGGGTGCAGCAGCGCATCGCGGCGGCGCCGTTTTCGCTGGGCGACGACCGTCATATTCCGCTGACGGTCAGCATCGGCATCTCGACCATGCACACCATGGACGCGGACGCCGAACTGGCGCTCAGCCGCAGCGACCGCGCCCTGTATTACGCCAAGCAGCGCGGGCGTAATCGGATCGAATCCGCGCCCTCAGTGTTTTCCCGATAGAACAACCCTCAAAGCCATTTGTTCCATTGACGGTACATTAGGACACTCCTAGAGTTCCCGTCATGGGAACCTCATTACCTCTGCCGAAGTACCACCAGATCTACCTCGTCCTGCGCGAACAGGTGCAGGAAGGGCGCTTCGATCAGGACGGCGTGCCAGGCGAGCACGCGCTGGCCGACCAGTTCGACGTGGCCCGCATCACCATCCGCAAGGCCATGGAGATGCTGGTGGCCGACGGGCTGGTGTCGCGCCGGCCCGGCCTGGGCACCTGGCCGCTGCGCGCGCCGGCGACTCCGGCCAGCGCGCCCAAGGCCAATCCGCCGCAGAAGGCCCATCTGACCGGCCTGCTGGAAAACATCGTCAACATGGGCCTGCGCACCTCGGTGCAGGTGCTGGACAGCGCCCTGGTGTCGGCGCCGCCCGTGGTGGCCGAAGCGTTGGACCTCGCGCCCGGCGCGCCCGTGCACAAGAGCCTGCGGGTGCGCAGCACCGAAGCTGGGCCGCTGTCCCACATCACGACCTACGTGCCGCAGGCCGTGGCCGATTTCACGCGCGAAGACCTGGAGCGCGAACCCCTGCTGATGTTGCTGGAAGCGGCCGGCGTGGAGTTCGGCGGCGCTACCCAGACCATTTCGGCGCGGCTGGCCGATGCGCAGGTGGCGCGCCATCTGGACGTGGCCGTGGGCTCCGCGCTGCTGGCCGTGACGCGCATCGTGCGCGACGTGAACGAGCGGCCCGTGCAGCTGCTGCAAGGCCTGTATCGCCCCGATCGCTATCAGTACCAGTTGCAGCTGTCACGCGTCGGCAGCATCGACGCCAAGGTATGGGTCAGCGAAGAGCTGTCCGCCCAATTCCATTGAACTCTCGGAGATCGCCCATGAACTCGCGCCGCACTTTCCTCTATCAATCCGCCGCCGCAGCTGCCCTGGTGTCGGCGCCATGGGTGGTACGCGCCCAGGGCGCCAAACCCGTCAAGGTCGGCATCCTGCATCCGGTGACGGGGGCGCTGGCCTATTCGGGCCAGCAATGCCGCCTGGGCGCGCTGCTGGCGATCGAGGACATCAACAAGGCCGGCGGCATCAAGTCGCTGGGCGGCGCGCCGCTGGAAGCCATGCTGGGCGACGCGCAGTCGCGCCCCGAGGCGGGGTCGGCCGAGGTCGAGAAAATGAACGAGGCGGGCGTGTCGGCCATTGTCGGGGCCTATGCGTCGGCGATCTGCCTGGCCACCACGCAGACCGCCGCCAAGTACAACCTGCCGCACGTGGTGGACGTGGGCGTGGCCGACCAGATCGTCGAGCGCGGCCTGAAGAACACTTTCCGTTTCGGCCCGGGCTATCGCGCCTGTAGCGAACGCGCCATCACCGACCTGGCCGCGCTCAACGACGCGGCAGGCAAGCCCGCCAAGACCGTGATGATCGTGCACGAGGATTCGCTGTTCGGCACCGGCACCGCGGCGCTGCTGTCCAAGGCGCTGCCGCAGCATGGCTTCGAGGTCAAGGACGTGGTCAAGCACCCGAACCCCACCCGCGACTTCAACAACATCGTGCTGCGCATGAAGTCCCTCAATCCGGACATCGTGATCCCGGCCAACTACTACAACGAATATGCCTTGCTGCTGCGCGCCATGAAGCAGCAGAAGGTGCAGCCCAAGGCGATCTACTCGGTGCTGGGCGGCGCGGCCTCCAGCTACAAGTTCCTGAAGGAATTCCCCGACATCGCCAATGGCATCCTCGACTGCAACCACTGGTTCAACCCCAAGGATGCGCGCGTGGCCCCGTTGAAGGCGCGCGTCGAAGAGAAGGGCGCCTACTTCAGCTACGAGGTCTTCATGACCTACACCTCGGTGCTGCTGCTGGCCGACGCGCTGGAACGCGCCAAGTCGGCCGACCGCGCCGCCATCATCGACGCGCTGGCTTCCAGCACCTTCTCGGACCACATCATGCCCTACGGCCCGACCAAGTTCGTGAACGGCCAGAACACCGGCGCGCAGCCCCTGCTGACGCAGGTCATCGGCGGCGACATCAAGGTCGTCATCCCGGCCGACTACCGCCAGGCCGACGCCATCTTTCCGCTGAAGGCCTGAGCGTGCTCGATCCCGCCATCCTCTTTTCGTCGGTGCTCAACGGCCTGACCACGGGCGCGGTGTACGCGCTGATCGCCTTGGGCCTGACCTTGATCTACGGCGTGCTGCACATCATCAACTTCGCCCATGGCGCGGCGCTGATGGTGGCGCTGTACGCGGTGTATCTGCTGAAGGACCGCCTGGGCATCGACCCGTACGCCGCCTTGCCGCTGGTGGTGGCGGGCATGTTCGCGCTGGGCTACGCCTTGCAGCGTTACGTGATCAACCGCGCCAGCCACGGCAAGGACGAGAACATCCTGCTGGTGACGCTGGGCCTGGCCATCGTGCTGGAGAACCTGGCGCTGGTGTGGTTCAAGTCGGATACGCGCACCATCGACACGGCCTACACGCTGTCCACCGTGGAGATCGGGCCGGCCATGATCGCCTTGCCCAAGGTCATCGCCTTCTGTGGCGCGCTGGCGGTGGCGGCGGTGCTGTTCTGGATCATCCGCAGCACCGACCTGGGCCGGGCGATCCGCGCGGTGGCCAAGGAAAAGCAAGGCGCCAAGCTCATGGGCATAGACGTGGAAAAGGTCTATGCATTGTCGTTCGGCATCGGCATGGCCTGCCTGGGCGCGGCGGCCTGCTTCCTGCTGCCGGCCTACTACGTCAATCCGCAGGTCGGCGGCGGCTTCGTGCTGGTGGCCTTCACCATCGTGGTGCTCGGCGGCATGGGCAGCTTCGTGGGCGCGCTGGTCGGCGGCCTGCTGATCGGGGTGGTGGAGTCCATCGGGGGCCTGTTCCTGGGCGACTCGCTGGGCCAGATGGGCATATTCGCGATCTTCATCGCGGTGCTGCTGTTTCGCCCGCAGGGGCTGTTCGGGGCGAGGGGCTGAGCATGGGCAAGGATCTTTTGACTATCGCGCTGTTCGGCGCGGCGCTGGCGGCCGCCGCCACGCTGACCGAATCGGGCGTGGCGCTGACGTTCGTCATGATGTCGCTGTACGCGGCCCTGTTGTCGCAGGCCTGGAACATCCTGGGCGGCTATGGCGGCCAGCTGTCGTTCGGCCATGCGCTGTTCTTCGGCGTGGGCGCCTATGCCCAGGCGCTGGGGCAGCTGAACCTGGGCATCAATCCCTGGCTGGCGCTGCCGATGGCCATCGCGCTGGGCGCACTGGTCGGGCTGGCGGTGGGCGGGCTGACGTTCCGCTATGGCCTGAAGGGCTCTTACTTCGCGCTGGTGACGCTGGCGTTTGCGGAAGTGTTCCGCATCCTGGCGTTGTCGGTGTCGTTCACCGGGGGCGGCGTGGGCCTGATGGTGCCGTTGCAGGAGGGCGTGGCGAACATGCAGTTCGGTTCGCGCCGCGGCTACATCTACCTGCTGCTGGGCTTCGTGCTGCTGGCGCTGGTGGTCACGGCATGGCTGCGCCATTCGCGCTTCGGCGCCTACCTGCAAGCCGTGCGCGACAACGAGGACGCGGCGCGCGCCATCGGCGTGAATCCGCTGCGGGTCAAGCTCGGCGGCATCGCGCTGTCTGCGGCCTTCATGAGCGCCGCGGGCGCCTTCTACGTGCAGGTGTTCCAGTACATCGATCCGGGCATCGCCTTCGGCTCGGCCGTGTCGGTGGAGGCCCTGGTCGGCGCCATCGTCGGCGGCCTGGGCACCTTGTGGGGGCCGGTGCTGGGAGCGGTCACGCTGCATGCGCTGAGCGACCTGACGCGCAACCTGTTTGGCGAACTGCCGGGCATCAGCATGGTCATCTACGGCGTGGTGCTCATCGTGATCGTGATGTTCCTGCCCCGCGGCATCACCGGCAGCGGCCAGGCTTTGGGCCGGCTGTTCAGTGCCAAGGAGCGCGCCCGTGTCTGAGATCCTGCTGCAAGCGCGCAATCTTTCCATCACTTTCGGCGGCCTGAAGGCGGTCCAGGATGTGAGCCTGGACGTGCGCCAGGGTTCGCTGACGGCCCTGGTCGGTCCCAACGGCGCGGGCAAGACCACGCTGTTCGGCCTGCTGTCGGGCTTTCTCAAACCCGGTTCCGGCTCGGTGCATTTCGCCGGCGCCGACATCACCGGCCGTCCGCCGCACGAATCGGCGCGGCTCGGGCTGACCCGCACCTTCCAGATCGTGCAGCCCTTCGGCGCGCAGACGGTGCGCCAGAACATCGCCGTGGGCGCGCATTTGCGCCTGGGCAATCGCCGCGAGGCGCTGCAAGCGGCCGAAGAGGTTGCGGCGCGGGTCAATCTGGGGGCCTTGCTGGACCGGCCGGCGGCGGATCTGACGGTGGCCGGCCGCAAGCGCCTGGAGCTGGCGCGCGCGCTGGCCACGCGGCCGCGCCTGCTGCTGCTGGACGAAGTGTTGGCGGGGCTCAACCCCAGCGAGATCGACGAGATGATACCGGTGGTGAAGAAGCTGGCCGAAGACGGCGTGACCGTGCTGATGATCGAACACGTGATGCGCGCGGTGATGAGCCTGGCCGAACATGTATGGGTGCTGGCGCAGGGCCGCCTTATCGCCTCGGGCACGCCGGGCGAGGTCACGCGCGATCCGGCGGTGGTCGAGGCCTATCTGGGCCAGGGCGCGGCGGCCAGGCTGGCCGCGCAGGGAGCGCCGGCATGAGCGCGCTGCTGGAAGTCCAGGGATTGCGCGCCGGTTACGGCCGCATGGAAGTACTGCGCGGCGTCGACCTGCGGGTCGACCAGGGCGAGATCGTGGTGCTGCTGGGCAGCAACGGCGCGGGCAAGTCCACGCTGAACAACACGGTCTGCGGTCTGTGCCGGCCCTGGGGCGGCACGGTCCGCTTCGAGGGCCAGGACCTGACCGGCCGCCATTACCGCGACGTGGTCAAGGCCGGGCTGATCCAGGTGCCGGAAGGCCGGCGCGTGTTCCCCAACCTGAGCGTCCGCGAAAACCTTGAACTCGGGTCATTCACCCGGGCGCGCGAGCGCCGCGCCGCCAATCTGGAGAAGGTGCTGCACATCTTCCCGCGCCTGCGCGAACGCCTGGCGCAACTGGCTGGCACCATGTCCGGCGGTGAACAGCAGATGCTGGCCATCGGCCGCGGCCTGATGGCCGAGCCGCGCCTTCTGATCCTGGACGAGCCGTCGCTGGGCCTGTCGCCGCTGATGGTCGAAGAGCTGTTCGGCCTGATCGCGCGTCTCCATGGCGAGGGACTGGCGATCCTGCTGGTGGAGCAGAACGTGGGGCAGTCCCTGGAGACGGGACAGCGCGCCTACGTGCTGGAAAACGGGGCGGTGCGCTATAGCGGCGCCTGTCCGGAACTGATGGCCAGCGACGACGTGCGCCGGGCCTATCTCGGGATGTAGCCATGGCCGAGCCTCAAACGCTGGCGCAGAAGCTGATCGCGGCGGCCTGCGGCCGTGCTTCCGTTGCCGAGGGCGAAATCGTCACCTGTGCGGTCGACCTGGCCATGTCCCATGATTCCAGCGGTCCGCGCCGCCTGCAGCCTATGTTGCAGGAACTGGGCGCCACGCTGTGGGATCCATCCAGGATCGTGCTGGTCATAGACCACTACGTGCCCGAATCCGATGACGAGTCGCGCCGCATCGTGCGCATCGCGCGCGATTGGGCGGCCGAACAGCGCTTGCCCAACGTCTATGACTCGCTCGGCATCTGCCACGTGGTGGTGCCGCAGCATGGGCATATCCGCCCCGGCATGTTCTGCGTGGGCGGGGACTCGCATTCGCCTACCGGCGGGGCATTCGGCGCCTACATGTTCGGCATCGGCAGCACCGAGATGCTGGGCGTGGCCGTCACCGGGCAGATCTGGGTGAAGGTGCCGCAAACCCTGATGATGCGCTGGAGCGGCCGGCTGGCGCCGGGCGTGACCGCCAAGGACATGATGCTGCACATGATAGGCCGCTACGGCATGAACGGCGGCCGCTACCAGGCGGTGGAATTCTGCGGCGAAGCGGTGCGCGCCTTGTCGATGCAGGAACGCATGACCCTGTCCAACATGAGCGCGGAGCTGGGCTCGCAGGTCGGCCTGATTGCGCCGGATGCCACCACCGTTGCCTACCTGCGCGAGGCAGGCGTCACGGACGAGATCGATCTGGCGCGCTGGCGCAGCGACGAAGGGGCGCAGGCCGAATGGCACGATTTCGATGCCGCGGCGCTGGCGCCGCAGGTCGCCGCGCCGCACAGCCCGGCCAATGCGCGCGACGTGGACCAGTATGGCGACGTGCCGCTGCAAGTGGCCTATATCGGCGCCTGCACCGGCGCCAAGCTGGAGGACCTGCGCGCCGCGGCCAGCGTGTTGCGCGGCCACCGGCTGGCCGCCGGCATGCGCCTGATGGTGGCGCCGGCCAGCCGGCAGGACCAGCGCCAGGCCGAGGCGGAAGGGGTGATGCAGGCGCTGCGCGATGCCGGCGCGGACGTGCTGGCCACATCCTGCGGAGCCTGCGCGGGCTACGGCGGGTCCATCCCCGACGGCGCCAGCGTCATCGCCACCACGGCGCGCAATTTCAAGGGGCGGATGGGCTCGGAGACGGCCCAGGTCTATCTGGCTTCACCCTATACGGTGGCGGCATCGGCGATAGCCGGCCGCATCGCCGATCCGCGGGAGTTCATGGCATGACCGAGCAGTCCGTGACGCACCGCGTCTGGCGCGTGGGCGCAGATATCGACACCGACGCGCTGGCGCCGGGCGCGTATATGAAATTCGGCATCGACGAGATCGCGCGCCACTGCCTGCAGCGCGTTCGGCCCGAGTTCGCCGCCGGCGCGCGGCCGGGCGACGTGCTGGTGGCCGGTCCCAACTTCGGCATCGGCTCCTCGCGCGAACAGGCTGCCGCGGCGCTGGTGCGCCTGGGCATCGCCGCGGTGGTCGCGCCGTCCTTCAACGGCCTGTATTTCCGCAACGCCTTCAACGTGGGCCTGCTGCTGTTGACCTGCCCACAGGCCGAAACCCTGCAAGAGGGCGAGCGCATCGCCCTGGATCCCGCCGCCGGCCGCATCCGCCGCGCCGCGGGAGAACCTGCGGAACTGCATTGCGACACCGTGCCCGCCTTCCTGCTGGAAATGGTGCAGGCCGGCGGACTGCTGAATTTGCTGAAACAGCGCAAGACTCATTAGGAACCACATCATGCTTGACCCCGTCACACTCGCGGTCCTGAAAGGCCGCCTGGAACAGATCGCCGACGAGATGGACGCCACGCTGTACCGCAGCGCGTTCAACCCCATCATCGCCGAGGCCCACGACGCCTGCCACGGCATGTACGACGCCGCCACCGGCGCCACGCTGGTGCAGGGCAAGTCCGGCCTGCCGGTATTCGTGGGCGCGATGGCATTCGCCGTCAAGGCCGCGGCCAAGGCGGCCGCGGAGCGCGGCGGCATGGTCGACGGCGACGTCTGGCTGTTCAACGATCCCTACGAAGGCGGCACCCACGCCAACGACTTCAAGCTGGTGCGTCCGGTGTTCCGCGGCGGCAAGCTGTTCTGCTTCCTGGCCTCGGCGGCCCACTGGCATGACGTCGGCGGCGCGGTGCCGGGCAACTACAACCCCGCCGCCACTGAGTGCTGGCAGGAAGCCGTGCAGATTCCGCCGGTGCGCATCGTGCGTGCGGGCGTGCTCGACCTGGACGTGCTGGCCATCCTGAAGGCCAATACGCGCCTGCCGGACAGCCTGTGGGGCGACCTGAACGGTCAGTTGGCGGCGCTGGAACTGGGCGCGGGCCGGCTGGATGGCCTGCTCGACGAATACGGCGACGCCACCGTGCTGGAATCGCTGGACACGCTGCGCGAACGGGCGCGCCGCCTGATGCGCGACCATATCTCGCGCCTGCCCGACGGCGAGTACGCCTTCGAAGACATGCTGGACAACGACGGCGTGCGCGACCAGCCGTTGCGCATCGCGCTCAATCTCATAGTCCAGGGCGAGCGTCTGACGCTGGATTTCACCGGTACCTCGCCGGCCTGCGCCGGGCCGGTGAACATCTCCCGCGCCACGGCGATCGCGGCCTGCTACGTGGCCCTGAAGCACCTGTTCCCGGACGTGCCGGCCAATGCCGGCGTGCTGGACGCGGTGGACGTGGTGCTGCCGGACGGCCTGGTGATCTCGGCGGACCGCCCGCGTCCGGTCGGCGGCTATACCGAAACCATCCTGCGCATGATCGACGTGATCTTCTGCGCCATGGCCCAGGCCGAGCCGGCGCGCGCGCTGGCGCAGGCCTACGGCACCATCAATGCCTTGTCGATCGCCGGCTACCGCAGCGACCCCGCCCGGCGCGGCCAGCGCTGGGTGATGTTCAGCTTCTTCGGCGGCGGCCACGGCGGCCATTCGGACGGCGACGGGCTCAGCCACGGCAATGCGCCCATCTCTACGGCCACCATTCCGCCGCTGGAGATCCTGGAGGCGGCCTATCCCGTGCGTTTCACGCAATGGGCGCTGCGGCCCGATTCGGCGGGCGACGGCCAGCACCGCGGCGGGCTGGGCGCCATCTATGAAATCGAACTGCTGGAAGACAGCGCCGAAGCCTTCATCTTCGGCGAGCGCGGCAAGAGCGCGCCCAAGGGCATCGCAGGCGGCAGGGAAGCGGCGCTGAACGTTTTCCGCTATCAGCAGGACGGTGGCTGGCAGACCCCGCCCATGCGTTCGAAGATGCTGGGCATCCAGCTCCAGCGCGGCGACCGGGTTCGGCTGGAAACGCCCGGGGGAGGCGGCTATGGCGAGCCTGCCGCGCGTACGCAGGCGGCGCGCGAGCATGACCGCAAGATGGGCTATGTAAGTGGAAATCTGAAGGAGCAGTCGGCATGAGCGCGGCACAAGGCTTGGTCGTAGGCGTGGACGTGGGCGGCACGTTCACCGATATATTCGTGCTGGACGAGGCGGGCGGCAGCGCCCGCGTGGTGAAGGTGCCTTCCACCCGCGGCGAGGAAGCGCGCGGCTTCATGAACGGCATTGCCCGCGTGGCCGATGGCGCGGACGCCATCGCCACCATCGTGCACGGCACCACGGTAGGCACCAACGCGCTGCTGGAGCGCAAGGTGGCGCGCACCGGCATCATCACCACGGCAGGTTTTCGCGACGTGCTGGAAATGCGCCGTCGCGACCGGCCCCAGACCTGGGGCCTGCGCGGCAACTATGAGCCGGTGGTTCCGCGCGACCTGCGCCTGGAAGTCGAGGAGCGCGTGCTGGCCGACGGCACCATCGACACGCCGGTAAACCTGGCCCAGGTCGAGGCCGCGGCCCGCCAACTGCTGGAGCAAGGCTGCGAGGCGGTCTGCCTCTTCTTCGTCAATGCCTATGCCAATCCGGCCAATGAGGCGCAGGCCGCGGCCTGCGTGCGCGCGCTCTGGCCCAACGGCAACGTCACCGCCGCGACCGAGGTGCTGCCCGAGATCCGCGAATTCGAGCGCTGTTCCACGGCCGTGCTCAACGCCTCGCTGCAGCCGGTGGTCGGCGGCTATCTGACCCGGCTGGAAGCGGATCTGAAGGACAACGGCTTCGGCGGCGAACTGTTGGTGGTGCAGAGCAACGGCGGCGTGATGTCGCGCCAGACCGCTTGCGACGTGCCGGTGCGCACCGCGCTGTCGGGCCCGGCCGCGGGTGTCATCGCCTGCGCTGCGATCGCGCGCGCCGCGGGCTTTCCCAACGTGGTCAGCGGCGACATGGGCGGTACTTCCTTCGACGTGTCGCTGGTGGCGGACGGCGAGGCCTCGCTGTCGGCGCAGACCTCCATCGACTTCGGCATGGTGGTGCGCGCGCCCATGATCCAGATCGAAACCATAGGCGCGGGCGGCGGCTCGATTGCCAGCGTGGACGCGGGCGGCCTGCTGCAGGTGGGTCCCGAATCCGCCGGCAGCGTGCCAGGGCCGGCCTGCTATGGCCGGGGCAACACCCGTCCCACCGTGACCGACGCCAACGTGCTGCTGGGCCGCATCGCGGCCGAGCGCCCGCTGGGCGGTGGCCTGCTTGCCACCATGGACGTGGCGCTGGCGCGCGCCGCCATCGAGGAACACGTGGCCAAGCCGCTCGGCCTGGACGTGCATGCCGCGGCCGAGGCCATCCTGACCGTGGCCAATGCCAAGATGGCGGGCGCGATCCGCGTGGTGTCCATCGAGCGCGGCCACGACCCGCGCAAGTTCGCCTACATGCCGTTTGGCGGCGGCGGCGCGCTGCACGTCTGCGCCATGATGAACGAAGTGGACGCGGCACGCGGCATCGTGCCGCGCTACCCCGGCGTGACCTCGGCCCTGGGCTGCGTCATGGCCGACATGCGGCATGACGGCGTGCAGACCCTGAACGTGGCGCTCGCCGCCCTGGATGCCGACGACCTGCTGGCCCGCATCGATGGCCTGGCCCTGGCCTGCCAGGAGCGGCTCGATTCCGCCGGCGTGGGCTTTCAGGGCATACGCGAGAGCATCGAACTGGACATGCTGTACGTGGGTCAGAGCCATACGGTGCGAGTGGAAGTCGGCCGTGATGAACTGAACCGCGCCGGCATCGGCGCCGCCTTCGAGCGCGCTTACCGCGCTGCCTTCGGCCGCAGCCTGGACGGCATCGCGGTGCGCATCCTGAACCTGCGCTATGCGCGCATCGGCCAGCGCCCCAAGTTCGATCTGGCGCTGCTGGCGCCGACCAGCACCGCGATGCCGGACGCGCTGGGCACGCAGCCCGTCTTCCATGGCGGGCAATGGCATGACGCCGTGCGCTATGCGCGGCTGGACCTGCCGGTGGGCGCAGAGGTGGCGGGACCCGCCATCCTGGAGCAGCCCGACACCACGATCTGGATCGAGCCCGGCTTTGCCGGCCAGGTCGATTCCCTGGGCAATCTGCTGATCGCCCGCCAGGCTTCCTAGGAGCAGAGCCCATGTCAGCCTTCGATCCCCGCAGCACAGCGCTGGTCGTCATCGATCTGCAGAACGATTTCCTCGCGCCCGGCGGCGCCTACGACCGCGGCGGCGCCGTCAGTCCGCAGGCGCGGGCCTTGCCCGCCCGGGTCGCGCCCGTGGCCCGCAAGCTCAAGGAGCGAGGAGGCTTCGTGGCGGCCAGCCAGTTCACGCTATGGCCGGACGCGCACGGCGAACCCATGATCTCGCCGCATCTGCGGCAGTTGCGCCCGTTCCTGCGCAAGGGCGATTTCGTCGCCGGCTCCAAGGGGCAGGCCAACGTCGCCGAACTGGACGGACTGGTGGACGTGTCGGTCTGGAAGGTGGCGTATTCCGCCTTCTTCAATACCCAGCTGGACTGGGTGCTGCGGCGCGCGGGCATCTCCAACGTGGTGATCGCCGGCATCGTCACCAATGGCGGCGTGGCCAGCACCGCGCGCGACGCCCACATGCGGGATTATCACGTGGCGGTGCTGGCCGATGGCTGCGCCGCGCCCACGCCGGCCATGCATGATGCCGCGCTGGCGGATTTGCGCACCGTGGCCGATGTGCTGTCCTGCCAGGAATTCCTGGACAGGCTGGCCTCGTGAGCGCGCCGCAAGTCCTGCGGGGTGCAGCGCCTGGCGCGGACGCGATGCACGTGCCGGTGGCCATCATCGGCGCGGGCGCTTGCGGCCTGACCGCCGCGCTGCGCCTGGCCGATGCCGGCATCGAGACCGTGCTGATCGAGCGCGACGCCGCGCCCAGCGGCTCCACCGCCTTGTCGTCCGGCTTCATCCCGGCAGCGGGATCGGCGGCGCAGCGGGCCGCCGGCATCGAGGACGACGCGCAGCGCTTTGCCGCGGATATCCAGGCCAAGACCGGCGGCACGGCCGCGCCGCAGCTGGTCGATGCCTACACGGGCGCGGCAGCCGCCGCGATCGACAACCTTGCGCGCCACGGCCTGGATTTCCAGGTGCTGGACGGCTTCCTGTACCCCGGCCACAGCGCCCGCCGCATGCACACCTTGCCCGAGCGCACGGGCGCGGCCCTGGTGGCCGCGCTGGAGCGCGCCGCCACCGCAGCCGGAGCCTATCTGCTGACCCGCGCCCTGGCGCGGCAGATCTGGACGGACGAAGCCGGCCGCATCACGGCGGTGGGCTGCGAGCGGCCGGACGGCTCCATCGACGTGATCGGTTGCGACGTGCTGATCCTGGCCTGCAACGGCTTTGGCGGCAACGCGGCGATGGTGGGCAAACATCTGCCGGCCATGCGCGAGGCCGTCTACGGCGGCCACGTCGGCAACGACGGCAGCGCGATCGAATGGGGAGTGCAGCTGGGCGCGCGCCTGGCCGACCTTGGCGGCTACCAGGGGCATGGCTCCTGGGCCACGCCGCAGGGCGCACTGATCTCCTGGGCGGTGATGATGGACGGCGGCGTGCAGATCAATGGCGCGGGGCGGCGCTTTCATGACGAGACGCACGGCTATTCCGAGGCCGCGGTGCATGTGCTGGAGCAACCGGGCGGCGTGGCCTGGAACGTATTCGACGACCGCACGCTGGCGCTGGCGCGCGGCTTTCCGGACTTCGTCCAGGCAGAGGCGGGTCAGGCGCTGAAGACCTGCGCCGACGTTGCTGCGCTGGCGGGGGTGATCGGCTGCGACGAAGCGACGCTGCGCGCGACGCTCGCAAGCGTGGCCCCCGACGCCGCCGATCCGTACGGCCGGCGCTTCGAGCGGACGCTGCAGGCGCCGTATCACGCCGTCAAGGTGACAGGCGCGCTGTTCCATACGCAAGGTGGCCTGGACATCGACGCGGATTGCCGCGTGCTGGACCAGATGGGCCATGCCTTGCCCAATCTGCTGGCCGCAGGCGGCGCGGCGCGCGGCGTGTCGGGCAACGACGTGTCCGGCTACCTGTCCGGCAATGGCCTGCTCAGCGCAGTGGCGGGCGGCCATATCGCCGCGGCGACCGCCGCATCCCTGCTGGGCCGCGAGCTTTCCTAGGATTTTCCAGACCATGCAAATACAGAATCTGCAAGCACAGCTGGCCGGCGGCGCCGTGCTGGCTCCCGGCGTCTACGATGCCTTGTCCGCGCTGATCGCCGAACAGGCGGGCTTCGGCGCGCTATACCTGTCGGGCGCGTCCATCGCATACACGCGGCTGGGCCGCTCGGATATCGGCCTTACCACGTACAGCGAGGTCGAGGACACGCTGGCCCGCATCACCGAGCGGGTGGCCACGCCCGTTATCGTCGACGCCGACACCGGCTTCGGCAATGCCCTCAACACGCAGCGCACCGTGCGCGGCCTGGAGCGCGCCGGCGCCGCCATGATCCAGCTGGAAGACCAGACCTTTCCCAAGCGCTGCGGCCATCTGGACGGCAAGGCCGTGATCCCGGCCGCCGAGATGCGCGGCAAGCTGCGGGCCGCGGTGGATGCCCGCGCGCATGCGTCCACCCTGATCCTGGCGCGTACCGACGCGCTGGCAGTGGAGGGACTGGAAGCGGCTATGGACCGCGCGGAATCGTATCTGGAAGCGGGCGCGGACGCGCTGTTCATCGAGGCATTGCGCACGCCGGAGCAGATGCAGGCGGCGTGCAGCCGCTTTGCGCACCGCGCGCCGCTGCTGGCCAACATGGTGGAAGGCGGCAAGACCCCGGTTCAAAGCGCCGATGCGCTGACCGCGCTGGGATTCCGCATCGTCATCTTCCCGGGGGGCACGGCGCGCGCGGTGGCGCACACGCTGCAGGGCTACTACGCCAGCCTGTGCCAGCATGGCACGACCGCGCCCTGGCGTGAGGGCATGCTGGATTTCGACGGCTTGAACGCTGTGATCGGCACGCCCGAACTGCTGGAGCGCGGGCGCCGCTACGAAGGCTGAGGCCGGGGTGTCAGCGCGGCGTGCGCTGATGCGGCACCAGCGGCGGCACCGGCTGATCGGCGACCAGCTCCCAGAACGCCGGCAGGAAGCACTCGGCCACCAGCAGCGGCTGGCCCTGGCGCCAGAACACCGAGCGGCGCGCCCAGATGCGTCCGCCATCGCGGTCGCGCTGGCCGGCCGGCAATACGCCCAGCGCGGTGGCATGGAACGGCACCGGCGAGGCCAGCCGGCGGCAGGCAAACGGCGAACGCTCGACCGTGCTGTCGTGGTAAAGCATGTCCGCCAATGGCCGGGTCAGGAGGCGGCGCATGCCTTGCCAGGCGCCGTGAGAGGCGCGCAGCGGCGTCAGGCTGCGCGCGGGCACGCTGTCCACGCCATTGACCGACATCAGCACCTCGCGAATCCACACCGGCGTGCCGGGTGCGAGGCCCATCGCCCGCGCTTCGTCCGGCGGCGCGCCGTCCGCGTATTCGGCCAGCACGCGCAGGCGCACCTGGCCAACCTGGCGCAAACCGGCGGTCAGCGCGCCGGGGCGGAACAGCCAGTGGCGCGGGGCAGGGGGCAGGATGGGAGGCGCGCTGGCCAGCCAGCCTGCGGCAAGGGGAGGGTGGTGTGCTGCGGGTTTGCTCATGGCTGCGTATTATGCCAAGCCGGGCGGGACGACCCAATGCGTCGCAATGACGCAGTGCCGGACTCCCGCCGGAATATCGTCCGGGAAAGCACTTATTGTCCCAGGAACCCGCGTCTCCCTATCATTCGCACACGGTCAACATTGACCTGAATGGCTTGCAGTACCCCGCAGCAATGATTGCTGCCTGAACATACAGTCTTGGCTATAGAAGCCCCCGACTTGCACGCAATGCGTGGTCGGGGGCTTTTTCGTTTTCAATTTCTGAATATGGAGCTCGCATGCAAGCGTCGGAACCGCAACGTTCTCCCGCCGCCGTGACCTGGGTGGCCAGCGTGCAGATGGAGCCCGCGATCGGCGAAACCGCCGCCAACATCGCGCGTTCCATCGAACTGGTGGAGCAGGCCGCGGCCCAGGGCGCGCGGCTGGTGGTGCTGCCTGAACTGGCCAACACGGGATATATGTTCGAGAGCCGCGAGGAGGCCTACGCCCTGGCTGAACCCGTGCCGGAAGGCCCGAGCTCGCAGGCGTGGATCGCGTTGGCGCAGCGCCTGGGCATCTATCTGGTGGCGGGCATCGCGGAGCGCGCCGGAGGGCGTCTCTACAACTCCGCACTGGTCGCGGGTCCGGATGGCTATCTGGGGACCTATCGCAAGCTGCATCTGTGGGGCGACGAGAACCTGTATTTCGAGGCGGGCGACCTGGGATTGCCGGTGTTCGATACCGAGCTGGGCCGCATCGGCGTGGCCATCTGCTACGACGGCTGGTTTCCCGAAGTCTACCGGCTGCTGGCGGTGCGCGGCGCGGACATCGTGGCGGTGCCGACCAATTGGGTGCCGATGCCGGGGCAGACCCGCGACGGACCGGTCATGGCCCATGCGCTGACCATGAGCGGCGCCCACAGCAACGGCTTGACAGTGGTGTGCGCGGACCGCGTCGGCACCGAGCGCGGCCAGCCCTTCGTGGGCCGCAGCCTGATCGTGGGGTCCCAGGGCTGGACGGCGGCGGGACCCGCCAGCATCGACCAGGAGGAGGTGCTGCTGGCGCCCATAGACCTGAAGGCGTCGCGCCGTGCGCGCCAGTTGAACGATTTCAACCACGTGCTGCGCGACAGGCGCCGCGACATCTATGACGAGCAGTTGGGCGCCGCCGCAGGCCCGCGGCAACGCTGAACGACGGTCCACGGCCGTACCCCCCCAAGGAGAAAACCCATGAAGAGCCTATTGAATAGCTGCCGGATCCGACTGTCGTTTGTCGCACTGCTGGCTGGCGCCGCCAGCGCGCACGCGGCCGAACCGCTGCGCATCGGCGTGCCCGTCGGCCTGTCCGGCGCCAACAGCGTGGTCGCGCCGGGCGTGGTGCAGGCCTCGCAACTGGCGGCCGACGAGATCAATGCGGCCGGCGGCATCCTCGGCCGCCAGATCGTGCTGGAGATCGCCGACGATGCCTCGGGCGCGGTCGGGGCGCAGAAGGCCTACGACACCCTGGTGTTCCAGAAGAAGGTCGATGCCATCATCGCCATGGAAACCAGCGCGGCGCGCAACGCCGCGCTGCCCATCGTGTCGCGCGGCAAGGTGCCCTATATCTACACGTCATTCTATGAAGGGCGGTCGTGCAACCGCTGGCTGCACGTGAACGGCTGGGTGCCGGAACAGCAGGTCGCGCCGGTGGTGGACCACTTCATGCAGGACCGCAAGGCCAAGACCTTCTTCCTGGTGGGCAGCGACTACGCCTTCGGCCGCGGCATGCTCAAGTTCACGCGGGAATACATCGAAAAGCAGGGCGGACGCGTGGTGGGAGAAGAGTACCTGCCGATCGACGGTTCCGACTGGACGCCGGTGGTCTCCAAGATACGCTCGGCCAACCCGGACGCGCTGATCAGCTCGACGGCGGGCGGCGGGCCCAACGTCAGCCTGGCCAAGCAGGTCAAGGCTGCTGGCCTGGCCATGCCCTACGGCAATCTGGCGATCGACGAAGGCACGGCCAAGACCATGGGCGACACGGCAGTGGGCATGTACATGTCGGCCTCGTACCTGACCAGCATCGACACGCCGCAGAACCGCAAATTCCTGGACGCCCTGAAGGCGAAGTTCGGCAACGACGCCAAGACCGCCAACGAATTCTCCGCGCCGCAGTATGAAGCCTTCTACCTGTACAAGGCGGCCGTCGAAAAGGCTGGCGGCACCGATGCGCCCAAGGTGGTGCAGGCGTTGAGCGCGGTCACGTTCGATGGCCCGCGCGGCCCGGTGACCATGGACCGCCAGCGCCACGCGGCGCTGACCATGCGCCTGGGGCAGGTGCAGCAGGACGGTTCCATCAAGATCCTGCAAACCTTCGACAAGGTCGACCCGGGCGCGCAGTGTCCGGACCTGAAGTGACGGCCATGCCATGACAAGCGCCGCCGGTCCTGCCGGCGGCGCCGGAGAGCGATATGGGTTTGCTGCTGGACATCCTGAGCACGGCCGCCATGCTGTTCATCGTGACGGCCGGGCTGATGATCATCTTCGGCGTGATGAAGATCGTCAACTTCGCGCACGGCGCGATTCTTACGCTGGGCAGCTACGCCAGCCTGGTGGTGACGCAACTGGGGCTGAATCCCTGGCTGGCGCTGCCGTTCGCGTTGGCGGTCGGCGTGCTGGTGGGCATGGGCGTGGAACGGCTGATCGTGCAGCCGCTGTACAAGCGGCCGCTGGACGCCATCCTGGCCACCTGGGGACTGGGCATCGTGATCGGTCAGCTCATCACCATGGCCTTCGGGCGCGAAGTGAAGTTCGCCGATTCGCCCATCCACGGCGCCGTGTCCTTTCTTGGGACGGAGTATTCGGCATACCGTCTGTTCCTGGTGCCGGCGGCATTGCTGATGTATGCCGCGATGACCCTGCTGCTCAGCGGCACGCGCTTTGGCGTGCGGACCCGGGCGGTCATCATGAACGAGGATCTGGCGCGTGGCCTGGGCATTAACGCCGAGCGCATCCGCTTCACCACATTCGGCCTGGGCGCGGGGCTGGGCGCGCTGGCGGGCGCGCTGATCACGCCCCTGTCCAGCGTCGACCCGAACATGGGGCTGCCGTGGCTGGTCAGCGCCTTCATGCTGGTCATGGTGTCGGGCCATTCGATCACCGCGCTGCTGCTGACCTGCCTGCTCTATGGCGCCTGCCAGGTGCTGGTGAGCGTCTACGTCAGCCCGATCCTGGGCGGCGTCACCATCGCCGTCCTGGCCGCGCTGACGCTGCGTCTGCGTCCTCAAGGATTCGCCCATGACTGACCGCGCATTGATCCCTCAAACGCTGGCTGGCGCCGCTGACGACGCCTCGGCGCAAAAGACCGCGCGCAGCCGCAGCCTGCTGGGCCTGGCCGGGCTTTGCCTGGTCCTGACCGCGGCGGGTCCCTGGCTGTTCGACACCTATTTGCTGAACGTGCTGATCAAGGCGCTGTTCTTCGCCGTGGCGGCGATCACCGTGGACGTGCTGTGGGGCTACACCGGCTACCTGACTTTCGGCCAGTCCGCCTTTTTCGGGGTGGGCGCGTACGCCGCGGGCCTGGCCTTCACGCACTACGGATTCTCGCCCGCGATCGCCGCGCTGGCTGCCTTGGCCGCGGTGGGCGCCGCGGCGCTGCTGGCGCTGGTGACGGGCTGGCTGTCGTTCTACCGTGGGGCCTCGCCATTCTTCGCCACGGTGATTTCGCTGGTGCTGCCCATCGTGCTGATGCAGCTGGTGCTGTCCGGCGGCACCTACACCGGCTCTTCATCCGGCCTGACGGGCTACGAAACCTTCGACCTGTCGCTGGAGGCCTGGTACGTGATCGCGGCAGGCGGCCTGTCGGCGGTGGCGCTGCTGGCCTGGGTGGTGGTGCGCAGCGACGGCGGCCGCGTCCTGGTGGCGCTGCGCGACAACGAGGCGCGGTGCAGCTACCTCGGGTTGAACACCGCCCATTGGCGCATCGCGTTGCTGGTGGCCTGCGGCGCGGTGGCAGGCCTGGCGGGCTTCGGCTATGGCGCGTTCAGCGGCGTGGTGGCGCCGGAGCTGACGGGTTTCGTCTTCGGCACGGAACTGATCATCTGGGTCGCGCTGGGTGGGCGCGGCACCATATGGGGGCCGGTGCTGGGAGCCATCCTCATCAACGTCGCGGGCTCCTATCTCAGCGGCAACATGCCGTTCGTCTGGCAACTGCTGCTGGGCGTGACCTTTGTGCTGGTGATCCTGCTGCTGCCGCGCGGGCTGCTTCCCCTGCTGACCGCGCCATGGCGCGCAAGGGCAGGGCGCGCGGTCACGCCCGCGCTGGGCGAGCGCGTCGTCCCTGCGCGGCAGGCCGGCGGCGCGGCCCAGGCCTTGAGCCTGGCGGGCGTGTCCAAGCACTTCGGGAGCCTGAAGGTGCTGGAAGGCATAGACCTGCAAGCCCGCGGCGGCGAACTGCTGGGGCTGATCGGCCCCAACGGCGCCGGCAAGACTACGCTGATGCGCTGTATCGCGGACGGCGCCGAACGTTCCCAGGGCAGGCTGGAACTCTATGGCCACGAAGTGCTGCGGCGCGATGGTCCTGAACAATGCGTGCGCCACGGACTGGGCCGCAAGTTCCAGAACGCCAACGTGTTCGACACGCTGACGGTGGCCGAAAGCCTGCGCATCGCGACCACGCTGCGCGAACGGCCGTCTTGGTGGCGCCGATCTTCCACGCTGGATCTGCCGCCCTATGCGCTTGAAACGTTGCGCGTGACCGGCCTGGACCAGTGCCTGGACCATGTGGCGCGCGACCTGTCGCACGGACAGCAGCAGGCGCTGGAACTGGCGATGGTGCTGGCGCTGGAACCGGGCATCGTGCTGCTGGACGAGCCGACGGCCGGGCTGAGCAAGGCCGAACGCCTGCAGATCGGCCACGTGCTGTCGTCCCTGGCGCACCGTTATGGCCTGTGCTGCCTGCTGGTGGAACATGACCTGGATTTCGTCAAGGAGATCGCAACGCGCATCGTGGTCCTGCACCAGGGCCGCATCGTCATGGACGGAGGATTCCGCGAGGTCGTGGAATCCGAACTGGTGCGCACCATTTACGCCGGCAGCGCGCCGGCCGCGCAAGGAGCAGGGCAATGACGAGCATCGCAGCGCCGGCGTTGCGCATGGAAGCGGTATCCAGCGGCTACAAGAGGGCCATGGTGCTGCGTGACGTGTCGCTCACGGTCGAGCGCGGCGCCTGCGTCGCGCTGCTGGGCAAGAATGGCATGGGCAAGAGCACCTTGCTCAAGACCGTCATGGGCTATCTGCCCAAGCAGCGCGGGCGGGTCAGCGTGGGCGGAGTCGACGCCACCCGGCTGCGGCCGCACGAAGTGGCGCGTTGCGGCGTGGCCTACGCCGCCCAGGAACAGCCGCTGTTTCCTGACCTGAGCATCCGCGACAACCTGCGCCTGGGGCTGCCGCGCGACCAACTCTTCGACGAACGCTTCGCCGAGATCGCGGAGCTGTTTCCGGTGTTCACGAGCCGCCTGCGCCAGCACGCCGGCACCTTGTCGGGCGGAGAGCAGAAAATGCTGCTGGTGGCGCGCGGCCTGATGCAGCGGCCCGCGCTGCTGCTGTTGGACGAGATTACGGAAGGGCTGCAGCCCTCGGTGATCGAGCGCCTGGGCCGCGCGCTGAACTGGGAACGCGAGCGGCATGGCACGACGATGTTCATCGTGGAGCAGAACGTGGCGTTCGCGCTGGACGTGGCCGATCGCTACCTGGTGCTCAAGCAGGGCAGCATCGTCGATGAAGGCGAGGCTGGCGCGCCAGAGGCGGCGGGCAATATCATTGCTCATCTGAAAGTATGAAGGCCACGCGGCCCGGATTCGCCATGACGCACACGCGCACTACCCGTTCAAGGATTCCCTCATGAGTACGCCCCAGGACAAGCACGCAGAGCGGCCGGGCTGGCGCATCGGCGTGCTTTATTCGCGCAGCGGCGTCACCGGAACCACGGAATCGCAGCACTTCTTCGGCACGGTACTGGCGGTGGAAGAGATCAACGAACTGGGCGGCGTTCTGGGGCGGCCGCTGGCGCCGGTGGTGTACGACCCGCGCAGCGACGCCGAAGAGTACCGCCGCCTGGCGGCCAGGCTGCTGCTGGAAGACGAGGTCAGCGTCATCTTTGGCGGCTGCACCTCGCACTGCCGCAAGGCCATGCTGCCGGTGGTGGAGCGCAGCAATTCCCTGCTGTGGTACGGCTCGGTCTACGAAGGCTTCGAGTATTCGCCCAACGTCATCTATACCGGCGCGGCGCCGAACCAGGGCAGCATGCAGCTGGCTGCATACCTGATCCAGAACTGCGGTTCGCGCATCTTCCTGGTGGGCGCGGACTATATCTACCCGCGCGAGACCAACCGCATCATGCGCGAGACGGTCGAGGAGCATGGCGGCGAGATCCTGGATGAAACCTATCTGCCGCTGGGCTGCGACGACAGCGAGATCAACGACGTGGTGGCGGACATCCGCCGCATCCAGCCCGACGTGGTGTTTTCCACCTTGATCGGCTCCGATGCGCAGCGCTTCTACCAGCGCTACCACGAGGCTTGCCAGGCCGAGGGCGCAGCCACCGCGCACATCCCCATTGCCAGCCTGACCATGGCGGAGTCGGAGGTGGCGGAGATCGGACCGCGGCGCTGCGTGGGCCACATCACCGCTGCGACCTATTTCAATACGGTGAATACGCCCGCCAACGCGCATTTCCTGGAACGCTGGCGCGCCCGCTTCGGCGACCATCCCGCCAGCGTCTATGCCGAGACCTGCTATAGCCAGATGCACCTGTTCGCACGTGCCTTGCAGCGCGTGGGCAGCATGGACACCCGCAAGCTGGTGCAGGCGGTGCATCAGGTGCAGTTCGACGCGCCGGACGGGCAGATGTCCGTGCTGGCGGAAAACAACCATAGCGTGCTGACGCCGCGCATAGGCGTGTGCCGCGAGGACGGTCGCTTCGACATCGTCTGGGAAAGCGACGAACCCGTGAAGCCGGACCCGTACCTCACCGCGTTCGGCCTGGACGAGTTCTGGTTGAAATAGCCATGGACCATAGCCTACGCCGCCTCTACGAGGACCTGCGCAGCGTGGCCGTCGCCGTGGTGTATCCGCCCGGCGAGGATCGCGACCTGCTGGTCGAACAGCTCAAGCGCATCGGTTGCCGCATCCATCTGCACTGGCCGTTTCCGGATGGCCCGCCCGCAGGGGTGGACGTCATCTTCTTCCAGGTATCGCAATGCGGCCGCAACAGCGCCGCCTGGACGGCCAGCGAGGTCGAGGCCACCCTGATCGCCTTGTCCGAGTACGAAACCCCGACCACGCTGAAGCAATTGCTAAAGACCAATGCGCACGGCGTGCTGACGCGGCCGTTCCGCTCGGCGGGCGTGCTCAGCACGCTGGTGCTGGCGCGTTCGGCCAAGCAGTTCCAGAGCCGCCAGCAGTCCAAGATCAACAAGCTGGAAAGCACGATCAAGGCGCGACGCGTCATCGAGAAGGCCATCCGCGTGCTGATGGACCACCAGCGCCTGGACGAGCGCGCCGCCTATGAGCACATGCGGACCCGGGCGACGGGCCTGCGCGTAAGCGTCGCGGAAGTGGCCGCGATGATCGTCGAGGCCAGCGAGGCCATGGAAAAGCTTGGCCTGGGGGCCTTGCGCCCGGGGCCGTCCCAGAACAACTGAACACACTGAATCTGCATGCCGAGGAGCCGGACAATGAAGGTCATGATCGCCCGCCTGAACCACGAGACCAACACGTTCTCGCCGGTGCCCACGCCGCTGTCCGCGTTCGGCAATGACGGTCCCGCCTTCGGCGCCCAGGCTTATGCCGAGAACAAGGACAAGCGCACGGCCATGTCGGCCTTCATCGATATTGCCGAGGCCAACGGCGCGACCGTGGTCACGCCGGTTTCCGCGACCGCCTACCCCAGCGGCCCGGTGTCGGCGGATGCCTACAGCCGACTGTGCGACGCGATCGTGGCCGGCGCGCAGGGCTGTGGCGCCATCCTGCTCGATCTGCATGGCGCGATGGTGGCCGAGACCACCGACGATGGCGAGGGCGACTTGTTGGAGCGCCTGCGGCGGCGCACGCCGGACGTGCCCATCGCCGTGGCGCTGGATCTGCACGGCAATGTCACGCCCAAGATGATGGCCAACGCCGACGTGATCGTCAGCTTCAAGACCTACCCGCATGTGGACATGTACGAGACCGGGGAGCACGCGGGCCGTATCCTGTATGACTGGCTCAACGGCGGTCCGCGCCCGGTCATGGCCTGGCGCCGCCTGCCGCTGATGACGCACACCCTGCGCAGCGCCACGGCCCAGGGCGCCATGCTCCGCGCGGTGCAGGCGGCGCGGGGCGCGGAAAAGGGCGGCATCCTGGGCGCCTCCGTGCTGGCGGGCTTCGCCCTGGCTGACATCCCCAACCCATGCCTGAGCGTGGTCGTGGTGGGCTCCGGGCCGCAGGAGCAGGCGGAACGGGTGGCAAGCGAAATGGCGCAGGCCATCTGGGCCGAGCGCGACGGTTACTTCTACGACAGCGAACCCCTGGGCGAGTCGCTGGCCCGCGCGGCGCAACTGGCCCATGGCGCGGACAAGCCCGTGCTTCTGCTGGATCATGGCGACAACTGCATGTCCGGCGGCACCTGCGACACCATGGAGGTGCTGACAGCCGCGGTCGACGCCGGCCTGACGGGCATTATTGCGGGCCTGTACTGTGACCCCGAGGCCGTCGCCGCGCTGATCGCGGCGGGCGAGGGCGCGCAGGTGGAGCTGGCGGTGGGCAACAAACGGCCGATTCCGGCCATCGGCCGCCCGGCGGCGCCCGTGTTGCTGCGCGGGGTGGTCCGCGCCGTGACCGGCGGCGAATATGTCATTACCGGTCCGACGTACACGGGGCAGACGGCATGCATGGGCCGCAGCGCGGTGCTGGACATAGGCGCTGCGCAATTGGTGATCACCGAGAGAACGCACGAGCCCTGGGACCTGGGCGTGTTCGAGAGCATGGGGCTGGACCCCCGCCGGGCGCGCTTCGTGCTGGTGAAGTCGCGCATGTATTGCCGCCCTGTGTTCGAACCTATCTCCCAGGCGCTGGTGGAATGCGCCAGCGCGGGCGTCACGAGCTCGGACTTCGCGCTGTTTCCCTATCAGCGGCGCAGCCGGCCGCTCCATCCGCTGGATCCGATGGCGCCGTCGGACTACGACCCCGCGGCATGAAGAGTGTGGCGCATGGCGTCCGCATACAATACCGGCCATGGAAAAAGTACGTATCTCCAAGCTCATGTCCGAGCGTGGGCTGTGTTCGCGCCGCGAGGCCGACACCTATATCGAGCGCGGCTGGGTCCGCGTGGACGGCGCAGTGGTGTCCGAATTGGGCGCGCGGGCCTACCCTGATCAGGTCATCACCCTGGAACGCGCCGCACAGGCGCGCCAGACCTCGCGCGTCACCATCCTGATCAACAAACCCGTGGGCTACGTCTCGGGCCAGGCGGAAAAGGGCTACACGCCCGCCGTGGCCCTGATCGACTCCCGCTCCCGCTTTGCGGGCGACCGCGCGCCGCAGCGTTTCGAGCGTTCGCACCTGGACGGGCTGGCCGTTGCCGGCCGCCTGGACATCGATTCCCAAGGCCTGCTGGTGCTGACCCAGGACGGCCGCATCGCCAAGCACCTGATCGGCGAAGATTCCAGCGTGGACAAGGAATACCTGGTGCGGGTGCAGGGCAACCTGTCCGACAACGGGCTGGCGCTGCTGAACCATGGTCTGTCCCTGGACGGCAAGGCGCTCAAGCCGGCACAGGTGCGTTGGCAGAACAGCGACCAGCTGCGTTTCGTGCTGCGGGAAGGCAAAAAACGGCAGATCCGGCGCATGTGCGAACTGGTCGGCCTGAAGGTAATCGGCCTGAAACGCGTGCGCATCGGACGCGTGTCGCTAGGCGACCTGCCGCTGGGCCAATGGCGCTACCTGCGTGAAGACGAGCGCTTCTGATTGGTCGAATTGACCGACAGGTGTTGTCGGCCAGTCCTAAATTTTTCAGTCTGTTTCCGGCTTCCGTTTATTTCATGAAAGCGGGAGTATTCTTCGCTTGCCCGACGTCGCCCAGGCGCTCCATCAGGAATTCGATGAAGATCCGGGTCTTGGCGGGCAACAGCCGTGTCTCCGTCACCGCGTAGACCGGGAACGGACCCAGTTGCCAGTCGGGCAGCACTCGCTGCAATTGACCGGACTGCTGTTCGGCCAACTGGTCGCCCAACAGCACGACGATGCCCGCGCCCAGCAGGGCCAGGCGCCGGGCCATGGCGACGCCGTTGACGGAAAAGCGGTTGCCGGGCGTGAATTCGATGTGCTGCTGGCCGTCGGTCAGAGGCCAGCGGGTCACCTGCCCGGCGCCCTTGGCGCGGAACTCTATGCACTCGTGGCGGGTCAAGTCGCTGGGATGCCGCGGTTCGCCGTGCTTCTCCAGGTATTCGCGCGAGGCGTACAACTGGGCGGGCAGCATGCCCAAGAGCCTCGCAATCTGTGACGAATCGGGCAGTTCGCCGATTTCGATCGAAACATCGCAGGTCTGGAACACGCGCTGCGCGTGGTCCGGGTTGGCCAGGTCCAGGAAAAACGTGACGTCGGGGTAGCGGCGGGAAAATTCCATGAACGATTCAGCCAGGAAGTCCGTGCCGAAATCCGCGGGCATGTTCACCCGCAGCGGCCCGGCCGGCGTATCGACCAGCTTCTGCAGTTCCTCATGGGCGATCTGCGCCTCGGCCACGATGCGCTGGCAGCGGTCGAAGTACAGCCGGCCCGCGTCGGTCAGTTCGACCTTGCGCGTGGTGCGGCTGAGCAGCCGCAAGCCGACGGAGCGCTCCAGCTCGGCCACCTGGCGGGACAGTGTCGATTTCGGCACGCCGAGCATCACCGCCGCGCGGCTGAAGCTGCGTGTTTTGGCGACTTCGACGAATAGTTCCATGCCTTGCAAGCGTTTCATGGCGGAATTTTGTCATATTCAACGGTAAAGCCATTGTCCCATAAATGGAATGATGTTTTCTCAACATGCCTCTTTGTTTCTGGGGCGGGATAACGCAGAATGCGAGTTCTGCAATGCAGCAATGCGACAAAGCCCAGCCTGCGTGTTCGAGGCAAATCCACCCAATCGATGCGCACGGAACGCTCATTACGCGATCCGGGGCGGGCTTTTTTTTTGTTGAAATCGGGAATGCAATCTATGGATAAGAAAAGCGCTATGTGGCGCAGCGCGGCAGTCGTCACGCTGACGGCATCGGCCCTCACGCTGGCCGCTTGCGGCAAGAAGCAAGACGCTCCCCAGGCGGGCAAGCCCCAGGTAACGGTCGTGACGCTTGCCACGCAGCCGGTTTCGCTGACCACCGAACTGCCTGGCCGCACCTCGCCGTTCCGCGTGGCCGAAGTGCGTCCCCAGGTCAATGGCATCGTCCAGAAGCGCCTCTTTACCGAAGGCGGCGAGGTCAAGGCGGGCCAGCAGCTCTACCAGATCGATCCCGCCCTCTACCAGGCCAGCCTGGACAGCCAGAAGGCCGCCTTGGCGCGCGCCCAGGCGCAGCAGAAGACGGCCGCGTTGCTGGCCGAACGTTACAAGCCGCTGGTTGCCACTCGCGCCGTCAGCCAGCAGACCTACGACAACGCCGTCGCCTCGCGCGATCAGGCCGCCGCCGACGTGCTGTCGGCCAAGGCGGCGCTGGACACGGCCCGCATCAACCTGGTCTACACCAAGGTGCTGTCGCCCATCGACGGCATCATCGGCCGTTCGGCGGTGACTGAGGGCGCGCTGGTCACGGCCAACCAGACCACGGCCCTGGCCGCGGTGCAGCAGATCGATCCCATCTACGTCGACGTGACCCAATCCAGCGTCCAGCTGCTGCGCCTGCAGAACGCGCTGGCCAGCGGCCTGCTGAAAAAGGCCGATGGCGAGCAGGCCGCGCTGGTGACGCTGACCCTGGAAGACGGCTCGCAGTACAGCCAGCCGGGCAAGCTGCAGTTCTCCGAAGTCACGGTGGACCAGGGCACCGGTTCGGTCACCTTGCGCGCGGTGTTCCCCAATCCGGAACGCCGCCTGTTGCCGGGCATGTTCGTGCGCGCCCGCCTGGCCGACGGCGTCGCCGCCGACGGCCTGCTGGTGCCGCAGCGCGGCGTGACGCGCAACCAGCGCGGCATCCCGACGGCGCTGGTGGTCAACGCCAAGAACCAGGTCGAATTGCGTGAACTGAAGACCGACCGCGCTATCGGCGACAAGTGGCTGGTCACCGACGGCCTGGCCGCCGGCGACAAGGTCATCGTGGAAGGTCTGCAGATGGTGCGTCCGGGGGCTGAAGTCGTCGCCACCGAAGCCAGCGCCGCGCAACCGGCGCAGCAGCCGCAAGCAGCCGCCGCGGCGGCCAAGCAGTAGTAGTCAGGAGCCTTGCATGGCAAAGTTTTTTATCGATAGACCGGTCTTCGCATGGGTGATCGCGATCGTGCTGATGATGGCCGGCGCGCTGTCCATCCTGAAACTGCCGGTTTCCCAATACCCCAACATCGCGCCGCCAGCCATCGGCATCGCGGTGACCTACCCGGGCGCGTCCGCGCAGACCGTGCAGGACACCGTGGTGCAGGTGATCGAGCAGCAGATGAACGGCCTGGACGGCCTGCAGTACATCTCCTCGGAAAGCAACTCCGACGGCAGCATGTCCATCACCCTGACCTTCACGCAGGGCACCAACCCTGATACCGCGCAGGTCCAGGTGCAGAACAAGCTGTCGTTGGCGCAGCCGCTCCTGCCGCAGGAAGTGCAGCAGCAGGGCATCCGCGTCACCAAGGCCACCAAGAACTTCCTGATCGTGGCGGGCTTCGTGTCCACCGACGGCTCGATGACCAAGGACGACCTGGCCGACTACGTCGCCTCGTATGTCCAGGATCCCATCAGCCGCACGCAGGGCGTGGGCGACTTCCAGCTGTTCGGCTCGCAGTACGCGATGCGCATCTGGCTGGATCCCGCCAAGCTCGTCAACTACGGCCTGACCACGGTCGACGTCGTGGCGGCGATCAAGGAACAGAACGTGCAGGTGTCGTCCGGCCAGTTGGGCGGCTTGCCGTCCGTGCGCGGCCAGCAACTGAACGCGACCATCATCGGGCCTTCGCGCCTGGAAAAGGCGGAAGACTTCGGCCGCATCCTGCTCAAGGTCAACGCCGACGGTTCGCAAGTGCGCCTGGGCGACGTGTCCAGCATCGAGCTGGGCGGCCAGACCTACGCCATCGACAGCTTCTACAACGGCAAGCCGGCCTCGGGCCTGGCGGTCAAGCTGGCGCCGGGCGCCAACGCGCTGGATACGGCCCAGGCGGTGCGCGACACCATCAACAACCTGAAGCCTTACTTCCCGCCGGGCATGGACGTCGTCTATCCGTACGACACCACGCCGTTCGTCAGCCTGTCGATCCATGAGGTGTTCAAGACGCTGATCGAGGCCATCATCCTGGTCTTCCTGGTGATGTACCTGTTCCTGCAGAACTTCCGCGCCACCATCATCCCGACGCTGGCAGTGCCGGTGGTGCTGCTGGGCACGTTCGGCGTGCTGGCGGCGTTCGGCTACTCCATCAACACGCTGACCATGTTCGGCATGGTGCTGGCCATCGGCCTCTTGGTGGACGATGCCATCGTGGTGGTGGAAAACGTCGAGCGCGTGATGGCCGAAGAGGGCTTGTCGCCCAAGCAGGCCACCCGCAAGTCCATGTCGCAGATCACCGGCGCCCTGATCGGCATCGCCATGGTGCTGGCGGCCGTGTTCATTCCCATGGCCTTCTTCGGCGGGTCCACGGGCGTGATCTACCGCCAGTTCTCCATCACCATCGTGTCCTCCATGGTGCTGTCGGTGATCGTGGCCATCGTGTTCACGCCGGCCTTGTGCGCAACCTTGCTCAAGCCCATCCCCAAGGGCCATCATGGCTCGAAGAAGGGCTTTTTCGGCTGGTTCAACCGCACGTTCGAGCGCAGCAGCAACGGCTACGCCAATACCGTCGCGCGCGGCTTGAACCGCAGCAAGCGTCTGATGGTGATCTACCTGGCGCTGGTCCTCGCCATGGGCTGGATGTTCACGCGCATTCCGACCGCGTTCCTGCCGGATGAGGACCAGGGCATTCTGTTCGCCCAGATCCAGACGCCTGCTGGCGCCACGGCGGAAGCCACCAAGGCCGTCATCGACGACGCCACCAAGTACTTGCTGAACGAGGAAAAGGACGCCGTCACCTCGGTGTTCGCGGTCAATGGCTTCAACTTCGGCGGCCGCGGCCAGAACGCGTCCATCCTGTTCATCAAGCTGCGCGACTGGGAAGAACGCGGCGACGCCCGCCTGAAGGCCGGCGCCGTGGCGGCACGGGCCAACGCGCACTTCCGCAAGACCGAGCGCCGCGGGCAATTGTTCGTGGTGCCGCCGCCGTCCGTGATGGAACTGGGCAACGTCACCGGTTTCGACTTCCAGTTGATGGACCGCGCAGGCGTGGGCCACGAGAAGCTGCTTGCCGCGCGCAACCAGTTGCTGGGCGAAGCCGCCAAGAGTCCGGTCCTGCAGGGCGTGCGCCCCAACGGCATCGAAGACGCGCCGCAGTACCAGCTGGACATCGACCGCGAGAAGGCGCGCGCCCTGGGCGTGGCGGTCTCGGACATCAACAGCACGCTGGCCACGGCCTGGGGTTCGTCGTACGTCAACGACTTCATCGACCGCGGCCGCGTGAAGAAGGTGTTCGCGCAGGGCGAGGCGTCGTCGCGCATGTTGCCGGAAGACCTGGACAAATGGTACGTGCGCAACAAGGCGGGCGATATGGTGCCGTTCTCGGCGTTCGCCAAGGCCACCTGGAGCTACGGTCCGCAAAAGCTGAACCGCTACAACGGCGTGCCGTCGTACAACATCCAGGGCCAGGCGGCGCCGGGCTACAGCTCGGGCGCGGCGATGGAAGAAATGGAACGCCTGGCGGGCAAGCTGCCGGTGGGCGTGGGCTTTGAATGGACCGGCCTGTCGTTCGAAGAACGCCTGTCCGGCGCCCAGGCGCCCGCGCTATACGCGATTTCGTTGATCGTGGTGTTCCTGTGCCTGGCGGCGCTGTACGAAAGCTGGACCATCCCGTCGGCGGTGATGCTGGTGGTGCCGTTGGGCATCATCGGGGCCTTGCTCGCCACCATGCTGCGGGGCCTGTCCAACGACGTGTACTTCCAGGTGGGCCTGCTCACAACCATCGGCCTGGCGGCCAAGAACGCGATCCTGATCGTGGAGTTCGCCAAAGAGCACTACGAGCAGGGCGCCAGCCTGACGGAATCGGCCATCCACGCCGCGCGGCAGCGCCTGCGTCCCATCCTGATGACGTCGCTGGCGTTCATCCTGGGCGTGACGCCGCTGGCGATCTCGTCGGGGGCGGGTTCGGGCAGCCAGAACGCCATCGGCACGGGCGTGATCGGCGGCATGCTGACCGGCACCTTCCTGGCCATCTTCTTTGTTCCGGCCTTCTTCGTGATCATGCTGCGCGTCTTCAAGGTCAAGCGCATGAGCGAAAACGTCGACGAGCACGACACCAGCGCCAATGGCACGCAGGGCGTCTCGACGGAGGGCCAACCGCAATGACATTCCCGATGAGAACCTTGCTGTCTGTTTCCCTGGCGGCGGCCCTGGCGGGCTGCTCGCTGGCCCCCACCTACGAACGGCCGGACGCGCCGGTCGACGCGGCCTATCCCACGGGTCCGTCCTACCAGGCGGCCCAGCCGGCCGACGCGGGCGGCCTGATGACGGCCGACATCGGCTGGCGCGATTTCTTCGGCTCGGACCCGCTGCTGCAACAGCTGATCGAGCAGTCGCTGGCCAACAACCGCGACCTGCGCGTGGCGGCCCTGAACGTCGAGGCGGCGCGCGCCCAGTACCGCATCCAGCGCGCCGACCTGATGCCCAGCATCGGCATCGCCGGCCAGGAAACGGCCCAGCGTTCGCCGGCCGATCTGTCGCCCAGCGGCCGCGCCACCACCAGCCACAGCTACCAGGTCGGCGCCGCCATGTCGGCCTGGGAGCTGGATCTGTTCGGCCGCATCCGCAGCCTGAGCGACAAAGCGCTGGAATCCTATCTGGCGCTGGACGAAACCCGTACGGCGACCCAGCTGACGCTGATCGCCGAAGTGGCCAACGCCTACCTGACCCTGCGCGCCGACCAGGAACTCGTCGGCCTGACGCGCGACACGCTCAAGAGCCAGCAGGATTCCTTCAAGCTCACGCAGCAGAGCTACGACCAGGGCTTGTCCACGGCGCTGGACCTGAGCCAGGCGGAAGTGTCGCTGCGCACCGCCGAGCGCAACCTGTCGCAATACACGCGCCAGGCCGCGCAGGACCGCAATGCGCTGGTCCTGCTGGTGGGCCAGCCGCTGTCGCCCGAGCTGACGGCGGCACTGGATAACGCGGTCAAGCTTGACGATGCCATGCTGCCGACCACCTTGCCCGCCGGCCTGCCGTCGGACCTGCTGGCCCGTCGCCCGGACATCCGCGCGGCCGAGCACCAATTGAAGGGCGCCAACGCCAATATCGGCGCGGCGCGCGCCGCCTTCTTTCCGACCATCAGCCTGACAGGCTCGGCCGGTACCGCCAGCGCCAGCCTGGGCGGGCTGTTCGAAGGCGGCTCGGGCGCCTGGAGCTTCGTGCCCCAGATCACCATGCCGATCTTCGCGGGCGGCTCGCTGCTTGCCGGCCTGGATCTGGCCAAGGTGCAGAAGAACATCCAGGTCGCGCAGTACGAGAAGTCGATTCAGACGGGTTTCCGCGAAGTGGCGGACGCCCTGGCCGGGCGCGGCACCCTGGACGAGCAGATCCAGGCGCAGCGGCTCCTGGTGGCCGCCAACCAGCGCGCCTACGACGCCTCGGATCAGCGTTTCCGCCAAGGCATCGACGACTACCTGAGCGTGCTGGATTCGCAGCGCTCCCTGTACAGCGCGCAGCAGGCCCTGGTGGACACGCGTCGGGCCAGGCTGTCCAACCTGGTCACGCTGTACAAGGTGCTGGGCGGCGGCTGGACCGAACGCACGGTGACCGCGCAGGCCCAGCAGCAATAAGGGCAGGCCGAAAAAAAACGGGCCGATCGAAAGATCGGCCCGTTTTCATTTCAGGTCCAGCAGAACGTCAGGCGCGTTTCTTGGCGATCAGGCCCACCACGAACAGCACGACGATCGCGCCGACGACCGATCCGATCCACCCGGCGGGTTCGCCCGGCGCGTACCAGCCCAGCGATTGGCCCAGGAATCCGGCGACGACCGAACCGACGATACCCAGGATGGTGGTCATGATGATCCCCATGTTCTGGTCTCCGGGCATGATGGCGCGGGCGATCAGGCCCACGACGAACCCGACGATGATCATGATGATTATGCTCATGCGCGTACTCCTTGCTGGAAGTAAAAGGGGGCAGTGTGGTTAGATGATACTCACGCCCCGCGCGTAGCGGCTGTAACAACTGGTGTATGGGGCGCACGGGCAACATTGCGCCCCGCCGGCGCTCAGGAAGTCAGGTCGATCAACTGGCGCACGTCCTTGGTCATGGCCTCGATGCTGTCCGTGTCCGATGCCAGCAAGCGGGCCTTGCCGTCCTTGTCGAATATATACACGCCGCGGCTGTGCGTGACTTCGTACATATTGGCGTCGTCGCCCGGGCGCGGCTTCTCTATCTGGTAGGCCACGCGATAGCGGCGCGCCAGGTCGGCAATCTGCTTTTCATCGCCGGTCACGCCGATGGCGTTGTTGTTGAAGGCATTGACGTAGGCCTGCAGGATGTCCGGCGTGTCGCGGTGCGGGTCCACGCTGACGAACAGGATGCGTACATCGCGGGCCTTGTCGCCCAGGTTCTGCAGCACGGCCGTCAACTGCGCCATGGTGGTCGGGCAGATGTCGGGGCAACTGGCATAGCCGAAGAACAGCAGCACCGTCTTGCCTTTCAGGTCGTCGCTGCTGACCATCTTGCCGCCTGCGCCGGGCAGCGAGAACTTCAGGTCGGGCAGGTGTCCCTTCACGTTGTACAGGGTCCAATCGACGTTCCTGTCGCCGCAGGCAGCGAGAAACACGCACAGGGTCAGCAGCAGGCTGCGCAGGGCGCGGCCGGAAATGAGGTGTCGCATGAGTCCAAGGGCCGGTAGGGGGTAAACCTTTTGATTCTACCCGCAAGGCGCGGGCAGGGCAGGGTGCGGGCTGTCTCTTATACACATCT